>NZ_ARQK01000044.1 GCF_000385215.1 Thioalkalivibrio thiocyanoxidans ARh2 | reverse complement strand
AGTGGTTCTACCCGCAAGCGGCGCAACGCAGGATCGGGGAACCTGGGGTACCAACCCCGAAGGGGCTCGGCCGCTTTTGCGCGGGAACGGCGTTGCGGCTCCCTTGTGCAGAATGACTGCACGGCAGTCACCGCGCCTTGTTCGCACGCAAAAGCGACTCGAGCGCGAACGTGTACATTGATCAGTGTTTCCCTTAGCCGGATACGGGGCCGCAGTATCCCACAGGGCGGGGAGCGACCCAACCCGGGTTCACGGCTCGAAGGGGATCACCGGGGCACCATGCCCCGGGGAACGGTGGAGGCGTCAGGCCGCCTCGTGCGCCAGCAAGGCGCTCAAGGCGTGCAACATCGTCCGCAGGCGCACCTGGTGGCGCTCGCCGTCGAAATGCAGCGTCTCGACGCGTGCGTCCTGCCCGCGTTGCTGCCAGCCGAAGCAGACGGTGCCCACCGGCTTGTCCGCCGTCCCGCCACCGGGGCCGGCAATGCCGGTCACCGAGAGCGCCAGGTCGGCATCGCATTGGGCGAGCCCGCCCTCGACCATCGCGCGCGCCACGGCCTCGCTGACCGCGCCATGCTGCTCGATCAGCTCGGCGGGCACCCCGACCATCCGCGTCTTCGCCGCATTCGAGTACGCCACCCAGCCGCACTCGAACCAGCCCGAGCTGCCCGGGACATCGGTAATCGCCTGGGCAATCCCGCCGCCGGTGCAGGACTCGATGGTGCACAGCTTGCGCTCGCTGGCGAGCAGCCGCTCGCCCAGGTCGTAGACCAGCGCAGACAGCCCGGCCAGATCGGGCTCGTGCGGGCTCACAATCGATGTCGGTTCCGCTTCCATGTCCGGATCACCCCTCGCTGTCAAAGGCAATGGCCACGCGCCAGATCACCCGATCGTCGCCCAGGGGCTCGCTGCGCACCACCTGGCCGGCCCGCTCCAGGGCGGCCAGTCGCCCGTCCGGGCTGTTAACCGCGATGCTCACACGCTCGCCCGCCTGTGGCGCATGGGGCCAGCGAAAGGCACAGCCGCTGGCCGAAAGGTCCTCCAGCCGCACCTCGTCCACCGCACCGGTCGCCATCCAGGTCACTCGTGCGGGGGTGTCGACCTGCATGCGCCGGAAGCCCCGGCGGTCATCTTCTCCCAGCATGCGCATCCTCCATGACTCCACCCGAGTGTGGCATATCACGTCCCGTGATGGTGCACCTGCCACACGGGGCCGCGCATCCGTATACTGCGCGTTTGCCCGGATCGACCGCAGCCGAACCGATGAGCACCGCCGAGCCCCTCTCCGCCCATACCCCGATGATGCAGCAGTACCTGGCCATCAAGGCCGAGTACCCGGATACGTTGCTGCTTTACCGCATGGGGGACTTCTACGAGCTGTTCTACGACGACGCCGAGCGGGCGGCGGGACTGCTCGACATCACCCTGACCCGGCGCGGCGAATCGGCCGGTCAGCCGATCCCGATGGCCGGGATCCCGGTGCACACGCTGGAGAGCTACCTGGCCCGCCTGCTGAAGATGGGCGAGAGCGTGGCGATCTGCGAGCAGACCGGTGCGGTGGGCGCACAAAAGGGCCCGGTCAAGCGCGAAGTCGTGCGCATCGTCACCCCGGGCACGGTTACCGAGGAGGCGTTGCTGGATGCCCGCCAGGTGAACCGGCTGGTCGCCGTCTGCCCGGCCGCCTCTGCCGCCGTGAAGGGCCGCAAGTCCGGCTACGGCATCGCCAGCCTGGAGTTCGCCAGCGGCCAGTTCCGTGTACTCGAGGTCGGTGACGAAACCGAGCTCGCCGCCGAACTGGCGCGGCTCGACCCGGTGGAGCTGCTCGTACCGGACCAGGCGGGTGCGATCCCGGGCACCGAGCCCTTCGCCCCCCAGCGCCACGCCGACTGGCATTTCGACGCCGTCTCCGCCCATCGCCTGCTGATCACCCATTTCGGCACCCGCGACCTGTCCGGCTTTGGCTGCGAGGGACTGGACCTGGGCATCGCCGCCGCCGGGGCCCTGCTCGCCTACGTACAGAACCGCCATCGCGGTGACCTCGCCCACATCACCAGCCTGGCGCACGAGCTGCGCAGCCAGATGCTGGTACTGGACCCGGCCACCCGCCGCAACCTGGAACTCACGCGCACCCTGACGGGCGAGCGCCGCGGCTCCCTGCTCGCCCTGCTGGACACGACGCAATCCGCGATGGGCGCCCGCCGCCTGATGCAGTGGCTGCACCAGCCGCTGCGCGAGCGCGCGATCATCCGCGAGCGCCAGACCGCGATCACCGCCCTGCTGGAGCAGGAGGCCGTCACCCCGATCCGCGACGCCCTGGCCGGCAGTGCCGACAGCGAACGCATCCTCTCGCGCATCGTGCTGGGCAGCGCGCGCCCGCGCGACCTGACCGCCCTGCTCGCCAGCCTGGAACGCCTGCCGGCCCTGCACGCGGCCCTGGCGCCGCTGGCCGATGCCGCCGAACGCCTGTCCGCGCTGCATGCGGCGCTGGCGCCAGAGGATGAGCTGACCGCCCGACTCGGCGCCGCCCTGGTGGAGGAGCCCCCGCTGCGCGTAACCGACGGCGGCATGATCCGCGCGGGCTACGACCCCGAGCTGGATCGCCTGCGCGCGCTGGAAAGCGACGCCGATACCTTCCTGCGCGAGATCGAGGCCCGCGAACGCGAGGCCACCGGCATCCCCACGCTCAAGGTCGCGTACAACCGCGTGCACGGGTACTACATCGAGGTCTCGCGCAGCCGATCGGCCGAGCTCCCCGGCCGCTTCATGCGCCGTCAGACGCTGAAGAACGCCGAGCGCTACACCACCGAGGAACTCAAGCGCTTCGAGGACGAGATCCTGTCCGCCCGCGAGCAGGCCATGCTCCGCGAGCGCGCGCTGTTCGACGATCTGATCGCCGACCTGCAGGCGCGTGCCCCGCGCCTGCGCACCATTGCGGACGCCGTGGCCGAGCTGGACGTGCTCGCCTGCCTGGCCGAGCGCGCCGCCCGCCTCGACTGGCACTGCCCGGAGCTGGTCGGCGAACCCGGCATCCATATCGAGCAGGGCCGGCACCCGGTGGTCGAGGCCGGGCTCGACACCCCGTTCGTCGCCAACGACACCGAGCTGGATCCGGAAACGCGCCGGCTGCTGGTGATCACCGGCCCCAACATGGGCGGCAAGTCCACCTACATGCGCCAGACCGCGCTGATCGTGCTGCTCGCCTGCATGGGCAGCTTCGTGCCCGCCGCGCGTGCGCAGATCGGCCCGGTGGACCGCATCTTCACGCGCATCGGCGCCTCCGACGACCTGACCTCGGGGCGCTCGACGTTCATGGTGGAGATGACCGAGGCCGCGAACATCCTGCACAACGCGGGCCCGGAGAGCCTGGTGCTGATGGACGAGATCGGCCGCGGCACCAGCACCTTCGACGGGCTGGCCCTCGCCCTGGCCTGCGCCGAGCGCCTGACGCGCCACAACCGCGCGCTGACCCTGTTCGCCACCCATTACTTCGAACTGACCGCGCTGGCCGAGCGCGAAGCAGCCGTGGCCAACGTGCACACGGACGCGATGGAGCACGAACACAGCATCGTGTTCCTGCACCAGGTCCGCGAAGGTCCGGCGAACCAGAGTTACGGGTTGCAGGTCGCGCAGCTGGCCGGTGTGCCAGCCGATGTACTGAAGCTCGCCCGCGCCCACCTGCGCGAGCTGGAGGACCGGGCCGCGGCGACCGATTCGCCACAACTGGGCCTGTTCACACCCGAGCCCGCGTCAGTCGCCTCCGAGGTCGCCGAGGCGACCCCGGAACCCGAGCCGCCCAGGCCCGAGGAACGCGCCCTGAAGGCCCTGTTCGACACACTCGACCCGGACGAGATGACCCCGCGCGAGGCCCTGGACGCCCTTTACCGCATGAAGGACGCCCTGCGAGGTTAGGGGGACAACCAGGTGCGCAGGCCGCCGCTGCGTCGGGTCGGCTGGCGGCTCGCCTGCTGCAGCACCCCCGCCTGTGGCTCGAACAGGCTCAGCCAGCCGCTTGCGCGCGTGATCGCGGTGTAGGCCAGCTCGCGCGTCAGCAACGGGCTCTCCGGCGGGGGCAGCAGGAAGGCCACATGCTCGAACTCCGAGCCCTGGGACTTGTGCACCGTCAGCGCGAACGCCGTCTCCACGGACTCCAGGCGCTGCGGGATCATCCAGCGCACATGCCCGTCCGCCGCGACGAAGGCGACCCGCAGGGCCGTTTCCGTCGCATCGTCCGCACCCGGTTCGGCATCGCCCCGGGCCAGCCAGGCGGGCACGCGCAGGGTCACGCCGATGTCGCCGTTGATCAGTCCCAGCGCGTAGTCGTTGCGCGTGACGATCACCGGGCGCCCCTCGTACCAGGCACCCTCCGCCTGCAATACACCACGGGCCGTCAGCGCCCCGGCGACTCGGCGGTTCATCCGGTCCACACCCCAGGGCCCCTCGCGCACGGCGCACAGCAACTGGAAGCGCCCGTGCTCGCGCAGGGTGCCGCGCGCCCATTCCTCCCATGCGTCACGCGCATCGCGGGATGCCGGGCGTCCGGCCGTCAAATGCTCCAGATAGCGGACCACCCCGAACGGTGCCGCATCGGCATGCCCGGCCCCGTCCAGCACGCGCCGCAGCAGGGCCGGATCATCCGGGCCCTGTAGCACCGCCGCATGGACATCCTCGCCCGGGTGGCCCGTCACCTCGGCCGTGCCGTCGTTCACCGCCGCGGCCAGACGGCCGATCCCGCTGTCCGCTCCGAAGCGTCGGCTGCGGCGCAGCATCGCCACGTGCTGGTCCAGTGCCTGCCCGCCCTCGTCCACGTAGCCGGCCGGCAGCGCCAGCCCGGCTACCTCGCGCAGCCAGGCGACCGTCTGCGGCGCGTAATGCCCGCCGTCCGCCCGCGCGCACAGCTCGCCCAGCACCGCCCCGGCCTCTACCGAGGCGAGCTGGTCGCGATCCCCCAGCAGCACCAGCCGCGCATGCGCCGGCACCGCGGCCATCAGGCTGGCCATCAGCTCCAGATCCACCATCGAGGCCTCGTCCACCACCAGCACATCCACCGGCAGCGGATTGCGCGCATCGTGGCGGAAGCGCCGGGTATCGGGTCGCGCGCCCAGCAGGCGGTGGAGTGTGACCACCTCGCGCGGGATCGCGGCGCGCAGGCGCTCGCCACCGGGGAAACGTTCGAGCCCCAGCGCGTCCACTGCCCCGGCGACCGAGGCGTTCAGCCGGGCGGCCGCCTTGCCGGTCGGCGCCGCCAGACGGATGCGCAGCGGCTCGCCCTCGCCCTGCAGGCCCTGCAACAGCGCGAGCAGTTGCAACACCGTGTAGGTCTTGCCGGTACCCGGCCCGCCGGTAATCACGCTGAACGCGGACCCGGCCGCCAGTACACAGGCCAGGCGCTGCCAGTCCGGTTCGCCATCGCCCTCCTCGGCCAGACCGAACAGCCGATCCAGCCAGGTGCGCAGCGCGTGCGCATCCAGCCCTTCGCGCCAGGCCGGCTGCTCGCACAGGCGCCCGGCCACCCCCTCCCCGATTCGGCGCTCGGCCTCGCGGTAGCGGCGCAGATACAGCCGGTCCTGTGCCCGCACCAGCGGGGTCCCCGCATCCTCATCGACACCGCAGATCCGATGGCCTTCCAGCGCGGTGTCGAGTGCCGCACGGTCCAGGCCGCGCAGGACATCCGAGGGCCGCGGCAGTCCCCGCTCCGCGCCCTCCGGCGGCAGCGACAGCATCCGGTCCGGGGCCTCCAGCAGGCCGTCGAGGTCCAGGCAGACATGCCCGCGCCCGGCCTGGTGGCTGGTCAGCGCCGCCAGCAGCAGCGTCAGCGGCGGTGCGGCGGGCACCTGTTCGCGCAGAAAACGCACCAGCACACGGTCGACGCCGCGCAGCCAACCCGCATGCTCCCACTCCCCGAGCAGATCCAGCAGCGCCCCGGTGTCCTGCAATGCGCGATCCGCCGTCATGCCCGGGCCTCCCGCGGCCGGTCCGGCCCCTCGGCAAACCAGCCGTCCAGCTGCTCGATTAGCGCCCGCGGCGGGCAGTCATGGAACACACCGCGCCCCGGCGCATCGATCCCGCGCAGAAACAGGTACACCCCGCCCCCCATGTGTCGGTCGTAGTCGTACTCCGGCATCCGTGCCTGAAGCTGGCGATGCAGGGCCAGGGTGTAGATCACCAGCTGCAGGTCGTAGCGGTGTTCCAGCACGGCGTCGCGCAGGCGCTCGGGCACATAGGCCTCGGGGCCGGGCCCCAGCCAGTTGGACTTGTAGTCGGCGACGTAATAGCGGCCCTCGTGCTCGAAGACGAGATCGACAAAGCCCTTGAGCATCCCGTTCAGCAGCCGGTCGCCCGCCGGCGGCCGGGGCTGTCCGGGCAGCAACTGCTCGCGCACGGCGGCATCCAGCCGCCGGCTCTGCAGCCAGCGTGTCTCGAACAGGAACTCGAGCTCCGGCTGATACACGCCCAGCCCGTACAGGCGGAACGAACCACCGGAGGCCAGCGCGTACTCGGCCGTGATCAGCCGGCGCATCCAGTCCTGCACGACGGGGGTCCAGTCGCCCCAGTCGCGCTGCTCGCAGCGCTTTTGCACCTCGTCGTCCAGTCGGGCGCGATCGGCAACCACGGCCGACCAGCCCTGCTCGGCTGCCCATTCCAGCAGGCCGTGCAGGAAGGTCCCCGGCGCCGGGCCACGCGGGAAGTCGTGCAACCCGCCGGCCACTGGCACCTCGGGCAACGGGTCATGCCCGGTCCGAGAGTCAGCAGTGGGTTCGGCCGCACTCTCGCGCAGCATGTCCTCTAGCGCGGAGTCCGGGGCCACCGGGTCGGCAACCAGCGGCGCCGGCGCATCCGCGTCGTCCGGGTGCGCAATGGCGCTGTAGCTGGCCACCCACCAGGGCTCGCGTACCGGGCGTGTCGGGGTGCGCGCCCGCCCGGGGGCGGCCGTCTGCTGTGCCAGTCGCACGCCCGCGCCCGTGATCTCGGGCAGGGGTTCGATCGCGATGGCCGCCTCGTCGCCACGGGCCGCCTGCAGCCGGTCCTCCAGCTCGCCATTCGGCATCGGCTCCGGGCCATTCAGCAGATAGCCGACCGCACTACGATGCAGCTCGTTCTCCTTGCTTCGCCCCGACACGATTGGCACCAGCCCCATCCAGCAGGCGTGGCGCGCACGGGTCATGCCCACATACAGCAGGCGCAGGTCCTCGGCGAGGCGCTCGCGATCGGCGCGCTCCTGGGCGCGGGTATCCATATGGAAGATCCAGCGCGGCCTGCCGCCCGGCGGGCGATCGATACGCGGCACGTCCTTCTTCGGGTCGACCGCGCGAAACGCGCAGACAAACGGCAGGAACACCAGCGGGTACTCCAGACCCTTGGACTTGTGCAGCGTGACCACCTTGACCAGGTCCTCGTCGCTCTCCAGGCGCAGCACCTGCTCGTCGGCCTTCGCCCGGTCCCCCTCGCGGTGCTCCACCAGGTGCCGGATCAGGGCCTGCTCGCCATCCAGCTCCGCGGCCGCGCGCTGCAGGAGTTCGCTCAGGTGCAGCAGGTTGGTCAGCGCGCGCTCGCCATCGGCACTGGCCAACAGCCGGCGCGGCACGTCGAAGTCGTGCAGCAGGCGGCGCAGCATCGGCAGTACACCGCGCGTCTGCCACAGGCGGCGGTACTCGCGGAACTGCTCGACCCGGTGCTCCCAGCGCAGCTCGTCGGTGGTCAGCCGGTGCAGATCGGCCAGCGACTGCCCCAGTGTCGGGGTCGCCAGCGCCGCGCGCAGCAGGCGCTCGCTGGTCGGCTCGGCACAGGCCCGCAGCCAGCGCAGCAGGTCCCCTGCCTCCGGCGTCGCGAACACCGACTCGCCCTCGGACAGGTACACGCTGCGCACCCCCCGCGCGCGCAGCGCCTCCTGCATGATGCGGGCCTCGACCTTGCTACGCACCAGCACGGCAATATCCCGCGGGCGTACCGGCCGCTGTTCCCCTTTTGAATCCCGAAAGCCGCAGGTCCCGTCCGTCCCGCCATTGAGCAGCCGCACCATCTGCTCGGCGGCGGCCGTGGCCATCTGCTCGCGATAGACACCGGTGCCGACCGGTGTGCCCGGATCCATGCACCACAGGGTCAGGGCCGTCACCTCGGCTCCGTCCTGTTCCAGGCGTTCGCCGCGATCCTGGGCATCCACCGCGTGGAACGGCAGCTCGCCGGCATCGCCCTGGCCGAACAGGAACGCGCCCTCCGACCAGCCGTCGGCATGGGCGAACAGGCGGTTTACCGCGCCGACCAGGCGCGCGGTCGAGCGGAAGTTGCGCGGCAGCGTGTAGTGGCGCCCGGCGGTCGCGCGGCGTGCCTTCAGGTAGCTGTGGATGTCCGCGCCGCGAAAGCCGTAGATCGCCTGCTTCGGGTCACCAATCAGCAGCAGGCCCTGCTCGCCCGGGTTGTCCTCGATGCGGTAGACGCGTTCGAGGATGCGGTACTGCACCGGGTCGGTGTCCTGGAATTCGTCCACCAGCGCGACCGGGAACTGACGCCGCAGGGTCTCGGCCAGCGCCTCGCCACCGGGACCCTCCAGGGCATCGCGCAGGCGCAGCAGCAGGTCGTTGAACCCCATCTGCACCCGCACACGCTGGGCCTGGCGGAACTGGAGATCGATCTCCACGGCCGCCGCCTGCAGCAGGCGCTCGCTGTCGTCCGCGCAGACCTCGGCGGCGGCATTGAGCGCCGTAAAGGCCGGGTGCAGGTCGTCCGGCAGGGACTTGTCCTTCTTCAGCCGCTCGGCCATCCCCGCCGCGCACATGCGCTCCAGCACCGGGGTATCGCCGACTTTGTCCGGCAGCAGTGCGGCCGGGTCCTCGGCCCAGGCGTGCATCGCCTCGATCAACTTGTCCGGGTTACTGTACTTCTGGCCATGGAGCACGTTCGCGCGCAACTCGCGGAACTGGCGCTCCACCTCGGCGGCATCGTCGCGCCAGACGGCCTTCAGTTCGGCCAGGCGCGCCAGACGCGTGGCCAGCTCCGCGTACAGCCCGTCCGGCGTGCGGTAAGGCTCCAGCCCCGCCGTGTCCGTCAGGTGCCCCAGAAGCGGCCGCACCCGGGCCTGCAGCTCGTCGGGCCCCTCGCCAAAGGCCTGGCGCAGCAGCTTCAGGTGATCCGCCGGCTGCGGGTAGACAAAGCGGCGCCAGTAGTCGCGTGCCGCCTCGGCCTGCAGCTCGCTCTGGTCCGCCTCCAGGCGCTGGTTGAACAGGCTGCCGCTGTCGAACGCATGCTCGCGCAGCATGCGATAGCACCACGAGTGGATGGTCGAGACCGCCGCCTCGTCCATCCACTCGGCGGCCAGCTCCAGCCGCCGCGCGGCCCCGGCGCGCGCGGCCGGGTCCGGGTAGGCGGCCAGCAGCGCCGGCCACAACGCCTCGTGGGCTGGGGCCGGCTCCCCGCGCAGGACGCGCGCCCCGCGCGCCAGCACCGCGCGGATGCGCTCGCGCAGCTCGCGGGTGGCCGCCTCGGTAAAGGTCATCACCAGGATCTGCGGCGGGGTCAGCTCGCCGGTGCCCTCCGGCAGCTCGCCGTGGCCCAGCACCAGCCGCAGATACAGCGCGGCGATGGTGTAGGTCTTGCCGGTGCCGGCACTGGCCTCGATCAGGCGGCTGCCGTGCAGCGGCAGTTCCATCAGCTCCAGCGGCTGCGCGCCTGCACTCATTCCATCTCCTCCCCGGCGGCCAGCGCCTCGAACAGCGGCCGGTACAGCCGGTCGCGCCAGTGCCCGAACGCCGGATCCTGCAGCAGCGCCTCCGGGTCCGGCCAGGCACGCGCCAGGGCCGGGCTGCGCGCCCATTCACCGGGGCTGAAGTCGTCCCCGACCAGCACCTTGCGGGCCCGCGCCAGCGGGTCGGGGTCGTCCTTCGCCTCGGCCTGCAGCCAGGCGAAGGCGGTGGCGCAGGCCACCGGCAGCGGGCGTTCCAGCCCGGCCACCCAGCCCTCGACCAGGGCCCCGAGATGCTCGCGGGCCTGCTCCGGCCCCACGCCCGGCAGGCGCATCCCGGTATCCAGCCCGATCACCTCGGTGGCGACCGGGCCGCCCTCGCCCTGGTTCGCCAGGAGGTGTTCAAGCCAGGGCTTGGCCACCTTGTCCACGCGCCAGTCCTTTTTCTGTCTCAGCCGGCTCACGGTGTAGTCCAGCAGCACGGCCTGCCCGGCCCCGCCGCGCAGGGGCGGGGCGGCACCCTCCAGCATCCAGCCACCCTGCCCCAGACGCACGGCGGGCGATGGCGGCAGCCGTTCCGGCCAGACGGCCAGGCGCAGGCCGATGCGCTCCAGCAGACGTGCGGCCTCGGCGATCATCGCCTCGCGTTCCAGCTCGCCAGCCGCGCCGAGCGGCAGCGCACCGGCGCGCTGCAGCCGCGCGGCCTCGGCCTCCAGCACCGGGCCCCAGGCGTCGGGGTCCTCGCCATGGTCCAGCGCGGCCGCGACCAGGGCCTCGCGCACCTGCCACTGTTCCAGCCCGGCCAGGGTGAACGGCTCCAGGTCCTCGCTCGGGGCCTCCTCGCGATCGAACACCACGCCCAGCCGGTGGCGGAAGAACGCCTCCGCCGGATCGCGCAGGAAGCGCATCAGCGTATCCGGGCCCAGCACGCGTTCATCGTCGGCTTCGTCCGGCGGCGGCAGGTCGAGCGCGTCCGGCGCCGGCGTCTCGTCGGCGTGGTGGACCGCCTCCCACTCGCGCGCGTAGGTGAAGTGCCGGGCGTGTGCCGGGTCGGGCGGGAAATTGGCCGGCGAGAACGGCTGCAGGGTGTGCACGGTAGTCAGGTGGTCCAGTAGTGGCTCCTTCCGGGCCTGCCCGTCGCCCTCCTCTGCACCCTGGAGCCGCCAGCCAGCAACCAGGTGATCGCGCAGCTGCGCGACCAGCACCGAGGGCGGCTGCGACTCGTTGTCGCGCGCGCTGTGGCCGACCCAGCTGACATGCAGCTGCCGCCGCGCGGACAGCAATGCCTCCAGGAACAGGTAGCGGTCGTCCTCGCGCCGCGAGCGATCGCCCGGGCGGTAGTCGCGGCGCATCAGGTCGAAGTCCACCGGCGTCGGGCTGCGCGGATAGTCGCCGTCATTCATGCCCAGCAGGCAGACGATGCGAAACGGGATCGCGCGCATCGGCATCAGCGTGCCGAAGTTGACCGAACCGGCCAGGAAACGCTGCCCCAGCCCGCTGTCCTCCTGGCTGGCCAGCCATTGCTCGCGCACAACACCCAGCGGCAGGGGATCGTCCAGCTCCGCCTCTGCGCAGTCGGCCTGCCACTGGTCCAGCGCCTCGCGCAGGCGCCCCAGCGTGAACAGCTCGGCATCGGTCTCGCCAGCGAAGAAGGTATCCAGCAGCTCGCGCAGCCGGGTGTTCCATTCGCCGGGGGTATGGGCGTGGCGCAGCCAGCCCCAGGCCTCCGCCAGCGCGGTGATCAGGTCATCCATCGGGCCCAGCAGCACGGCATCCAGCCCGCCGATCTCGTCGAACGGCTCCAACCCCTGCCAGGCCCCGGCACCCCCGGACGCATAGCCCAGCAGCATCCGCCGCAGGCCGAAGCGCCAGGTGTTCTGCTCCAGCCCCTCCGGCAGGCCGAGCCCCGCGCGCTGCTCGGCATCCAGCCCCCAGCGCACGCCCGAGCCCTCGGCCCAGCGGTGCAGCGTGGTCAGGTCTTCCTCCGCGATCCCGAACCGCCGCCGCAGCGCGGGCACGTCCAGCAGGTCCAGCACCTCGGCCACGCCCATCCGGCTCTCCGGCAGCGACAGCAGGCGCTCCAGCGCGATCAGCACCGGGTCGCGCCCGCGCGGCCCCTGGTCGGACAGGGTGTAGGAGATGTAGCGCGGGTCGTCCGGCGGGAGCTGGCCGAACACGGCCTCGATATGCGGGGCGTAGGCGTCGATGTCCGGGACCATCACGATCACGTCGCGCGGGCGCAGGTTCGGGTCGGCGTCGAAGTGCGCGAGCAGCCGGTCGTGCAGGATCTCCACCTCGCGCAGCGGGCCATGGGCGACGTGGAACTGGATGGAGTCGTCGTCCGGCGCCACCGCCGGCCAGGCCTCGCGGGTCTCGCCCAGCGGGCGCAGCTCGCGGATGTCCTCCTGCAACTGGTGCAGCAGGCAGTCGCCGCCGTGCGGCTCGAAGTAGTCGACCCGCTTCCAGGCGAGGGTCTGCAGCACGGCGTCGTAGGCGGTGGGGTCGTCGTGTTCGTCCAGCAGGCCGATGTAGTCGCGACCCTGCTTGCCCCAGGCGGCCAGCAGCGGGTGCGCGTGCTGGTGCAGCTCGGCGTCGTCCAGCACGCTGGGCATCCCGGCCTTGCGCGCCTGGCGCTGGCGCGTCGCGCGCAGCAAATCCTTGTCGGCGACAATGTCGGCCCAGTAGTGCTCGCAGGGGTTGTGCACGCAGACGAGGATCTGGCACACGCCGGCCAGCCCCTCCAGCGCCTCCAGGATCTGCCCGGGCATGGAGGAGATGCCGAACACGATCAGCCGCCGCGGCAGCCCCGCCGGGCGCTCGCTCAGGCTCTGCACGGCCTCGCGGTAGCGGGCGTGGACCGTGGCCCGGCTGGTGTCGGCCGCGCCCTCGCCGATGTCCTCGCGCAGCAGGCGCCACAGCGCGGCCTGCCAGCGGTCGTCCTCCCCCAGCGGCGTCTCGCGGCCACGGGCGTCGCGCAAGACATCGCGCCCGGCGGCCCAGGAGGTCAGCCAGTCGGCGCGGTAGACCTGGTACTGGTCGAACAGGTCGGCCAGGCGCTCGGCGAGCTGGTGGCGCTTGCGCAGATCGCCGCCGTCGCGCGGGTCGTCATCGGCGAGAAAGCGCGCCAGCGGGGCGAACTCGGGGCGCGTCAGACACTCCGGCAGCAGACGCATCAGACGCCAGATCAGCGGGCGCTTGGCATACGGGGATTCCAGCGGCACGGCCTCGAGCCCGAGCACCGCGCGATAGGCCGACCAGACAAAGCGCGACGGCAACTGCATATCCAGCGCGGCGGCGATGCCGCAGCCGGGCGGGTCGGCATCCGGGTGCGCGGCCAGCGCATAGCGCAGCCACTGCGCCATGCCGTTGCTCTGCACGAGCAGGGTCTCGTTCTCCAGCGGGCCGAGCGGTGCGCGCTGCATCCACTCGACCACCAGGGCACGCAGCGACTCCAGATGGTTGCCGTGCAGCACCACCATCCCTGGCTCTAGCTCGCCGGACTCCGCCACCCCTGCTCCTTGCACTTCGTTTAATGGGCCTACCCTACCAATGTGCACGCCCCTGCGCCCGCCCCCATTGGCATCCGTGTAAAAGCCGGTATCCTGTGCGGTTTTTGAACGCCGTCACAGAATCAAAGGGGGCTGCATGCTCGCACTGCAAGCCGGGCTGGGACTGCTCGTATTCGTGGCCATCGCCTGGCTGCTGAGCGAACACAAGACACGCTTCCCCTGGCGCGAGGTGCTGGCCGGGCTGGCACTGCAGTTCGGGATCGCCGTTCTGCTGTTGAGCGTCCCCGGCGCGCAGCATGCGTTCCTGTGGCTGAACCAGGTCGTGATCGCGCTGACCGATGCCACGCAGGCCGGCACCTCGTTCGTGTTCGGCTATATCGGCGGGGACGACCCGCCGTTCGCGGTCGACGACCCGGCCAACAACTTCATCCTCGCGTTCCAGGCGCTGCCGCTGATACTAGTGCTCTCGGCCCTGTCGGCGCTGCTGTTCTACTGGCGCGTGCTGCCGGTGCTGATCCGCGGGGCCTCGCTGGTGCTGCAGCGGGCGTTCGGCATTGGCGGTGCCCTGGGCGTGGGTACGGCGTCGAATGTGTTCCTCTCCATGGTCGAATCGCCGCTGGTGATCCGCCCGTACCTGCGCCAGATGACGCGCAGCGAGCTGTTCGCGCTGATGAGCGTGGGCATGGCGACGCTGGCCGGCACGATGCTGGTGCTGTACTCCACCATCATCGGCACGGTGCTGGACGACGCGCTGGGCCACCTGATCGTCGCCTCGCTGATCAGCCTGCCGGCCGCGCTGCTGATCGCCACCGTGATGATCCCGCCGACCGCGCCCTCCACCGCCGGCGAGCTGCTCCCCGAGACCGAGGGTGCGACCAGCTCGATGGACGCGATCACCCGCGGCACCCTGCGCGGGCTGGAACTGCTACTGCAGATCATCGCGCTGCTGATCGTGGTGATCGCCCTGGTCGCGCTGGTCAACGTGATGCTGGGTGCGCTGCCCGAGGTCGCGGGGGCCGCGCTGAGCCTGGAGCGCATCCTGGGCTGGGTCTTTGCCCCGCTGGCCTGGCTGATGGGCATCCCCTGGGCCGAGGCCACCACGGCCGGCTCGCTGCTGGGCGTCAAGACCATCCTCAACGAGATGGTCGCCTTCCTGCAGATGGCCGAGCTGGGCGACGACGCGCTGTCCGCGCGCAGCGAGCTGATCCTGATCTATGCGCTCAGCGGCTTTGCCAACCTGGGCAGCCTCGGCATCCTGATCGGCGGCCTCGGCGCGCTGGTGCCGGAGCGGCGCAGCGAGATCGTGAGCCTGGGCATCCGCGCCATCGTCGCCGGCACGCTGGCCACGCTGATGACCGGAGCCGTGGTCGGGATCGTGCACATCGCCTGACGCGCGGCTGGCTCTGCCAAACGGTTGGCAGCCGGGGGCCGTTCCGGTGTAGGCTTCTGCCTGGCGATATGCAAACTGAAATATAACGAAGCGCACATCCCCAGCCTCACCGTCACTGCGAGGAGCACCGCGACGAAGCAGTCGCCGAACGAAACCACCCGAGCCAACCACAACCCGTACCCACAGGGAACTATCCCCACCCATGCACCTGCGCCTACTGCTCCTGACCCTCGCCCTGCTGCTGCCCGGCCTGGCGCACGCCTCTAGCCCGCTGACCATCGCCGCCGCCTCCGACCTGCGCTTTGCCCTGGACGAGATCGTGGAGGCCTACCGCGAGGAATATCCGGACGACCGCGTGCGCGTGACCTACGGCTCTTCCGGGCGCATGACCACGCAGATCCTCAACGGCGCGCCCTACGACCTCTTCTTCTCCGCCGACATCGCCTACCCGAAGCGGCTCTACGCAGAGGGTGCCGCCGTCACCGAGCCGTCCGTCTACGCGATCGGCCGCATCGTGCTTTGGAGCAACCGCATGGATGCCTCGGAGCTGACACTGGAAGACCTGGCGCGCGACGACATCCGCCGCGTGGCCATCGCCTCGCCCACGCACGCCCCCTACGGCGTGCGCGCGATGGAGGCGCTGAAGGCCGCCGGCGTCTGGGAGGAGCTGCAGCCCAGGATCGTCAACGGCGACAACATCGCCCAGACCGCGCGCATGGTGCAGGCCGGCGGCGCGGACATCGGCATCATTGCCCTGTCGCTCGCGGAGTTTCCCGATCTCGCCGAGCACCCGCACTACCTGATCGACGACGCGCTGCACGAACCCCTGACCCAGGGCTTCGTGATCACCCGCCGCGGCGCGGACAAGGACACCGCGCACCGCTTCGCCGGGTTCATGGGCCGCGACAGCGCCCGCGAGATCATGCAGCGTTACGGCTTCGAGATGCCCGAGGGCGAATAACGGATGTTCGACCTGAGCCCCACGGACTGGATGGCGATCGAGGTCACCCTCAAGCTCGCGCTCTATACCACGCTGATCCTTCTGGTGATCGCCACGCCGATCGCCTGGTGGCTGGCCAACGGGCGCGGCTCCCCCGGCGTGCGCACCGCGGTGCAGGCCCTCGTCGCCCTGCCGCTGGTGCTGCCGCCCACCGTACTCGGCTTCTACCTGCTGGTCCTGCTCGGCCCGGCCGGGCCGGTCGGCAGCACGCTGGAGAGCTGGGGCCTGAACCACCTGGCCTTTACCTTTCAGGGCATCCTGATCGGCTCGGTGATCTACTCCCTGCCGTTCGCGGTGCAGCCGCTGCAGCAGGCCTTCGCCAACCTCGGCCGCCGCCCGGTGGAGATCGCCGGCTCGCTGGGCGCCGGGCGCATCGACCGCTTCGTGACCGTGATCCTGCCGATGACCCGCGGCGGCTTCATCGTCGCCGCCACGCTCGCCTTCGCCCACACCCTCGGCGAGTTCGGCGTGATCCTGATGCTGGGCGGCGCAATCCCCGGCGAGACCCAGGTGCTGTCCATCCTGATTTACGACCACGCCGAGGCGATGGACTTCGACTCCGCCCACCGCCTGTCCTTCGGGCTGCTCATCTTCGCCTTCGCCGTGCTGTTCATCGTCTACGCGATCAACCGCCGCTTCGACACGGTGCGCCTGTGACCCGGCCCGACCCCGACACGCTGCGCATAAAGGCCCGGCTGGAACGCCCCGGCTTCGCGCTGGACGTGGACACCGCCTTCCCGCTGGAAGGCGTCACCGCCCTGTTCGGCCGCTCCGGCTGCGGCAAGACCACCCTGCTGCGCATCATCGCCGGGCTGGAACACCCGCCCGGCGGCGAGGTGCACTTTCGCGATACCGCCTGGCAGTCCGGCAAGACCTTCATCCCGCTGCATCGGCGCCGCGTCGGCCTCGTGTTCCAGGAATCCACCCTGCTCCCGCACCTGTCCGTACGCGGCAACCTGCTCTACGGCTACAAGCGCACGCCGGAGCCCCTGCGCCGCCTGCACCTGGACGAGGTCGCCCGCCTGCTCGGCATCGACGACCTGCTGGAGCGCCGCGCCGACCAGCTCTCCGGCGGCCAGCGCCAGCGCGTCGCCCTCGGCCGCGCCCTGCTCACCAGCCCCGACCTGCTCCTGCTCGACGAACCGCTGAACGCCCTGGACACCCAGACCAAGCGCGAGATCATGCCCTTCCTCGCTCGCCTGTCGGAGGAGACCGGCATCCCCAGCCTGCTCGTCACCCACGCCCCGGACGAGGTCGAACGCCTCGCCACCCGCGTCGCCTTCATGCACGACGGCCAGCTCGAACGCCTGGAACCCCTGCGCGAGGCCCTCGCCCGCGCCGACTCCCCCCTGTTCCGCGACGAAGGCGCCGTCTCCGTCCTGCAAGGCGAACTGGGACCGGCCGACGAACACGGACTGCACCCCTTCGGCCCTCCCGAGGCCCGCTACCGCGTACCGTCAACACCAAGCGCCACCAACAGCGCCGGCCGCCCGGCCCGTCTGCGCATCGACGCCCGGGACGTGTCCATCGCCCTGTCCCCGCCCCAGGACGTATCCATCCTCAACATCATCCCCGTCACCATCGAGTCGCTGGATGAGGCGCCTGGGCACCACGGGCCAGCGCGCGTACTTGCAGTGTGCCGGCAGGACGATGGGCAGACGTTGATGGCGGAGCTCACGCATCTATCTACCAAACGCCTCCGCCTGAAGCCCGGCACGCGCGCGCACGCCCTGGTCAAATCCGTCGCTTTCCTGGACTGAACCGCCTCGCCTGCAGTGGGAATCGCCCCGACATCGACACGTTCGCCATAACCACACAGCGTGTGACACAATCCACCCGACCACCATGGAAGACGGCGCAGACTCTACCGGCCCCCACCCGCAAGCTGTCTCCGCCGCAACATATCCAGGATCCATCGTCGCCTATCCACCATAACCTGCTGAATAATCGCCCATTCGCGACGCCTCCAGGATCCATCGTCGCCTATCCACCATAACCTGCTGAATAATCGCCCATTCGCGACGCCGCCTCATCCGGGATTTATAGCGCGCACGTCCAACCAATAACCGTCCGCGCCACCTACTCACTGTTAGGACCCCAATGGACGCAGACTCGCCCACATCACCACCGTATGAAGCGTTCTACATCGAGAGCATGCTTTTCAACAGTACGTCTGCTGTCCGCTCGATACTTAGGCTCGAAGCCGTCTTTGGGAAGCTGCCGGACAACCCGACGATAGCGGATGTCGAGCACTTGCCGACGAAGCTAATACTGAACGAGCTACAGAACATGATCGTGCACGCCGGTGCATTGTCGAGGTACTTTTGGCCGGTGCGCCCAGACCACAAACCCAGAGGCAAGCTGCTCAGCAAGTATTTCGCAATGGCGGAAGATAGCCCGCTTTTCAACCGTGACCTCCGGAACGCGATTGAGCATTTCGATGAACGGATAGACAGATATTTTTCGCAGGGGGCAGTCGGTTACTTTTTTCCTGAGTATGTTGGCCCCAAACCCCAAGAGGATGGCGTCCCTGGGCATTTCTTTCGCGCGTTCTTCGTAGATACGGGTGAGTTCCGGTTACTAGATGAGGAGTTCTTGATAGAGCCTGTGGCTGATGAGATTCTCTTCGTTCATGCCCATCTCGAAAAAATGCATACAGAAGGTGGCCGCTTTCAAGTCGCAGAACGTAATACCTAACAATCGGCTCCAAGCGACCCCCAAAAGCGGCGCTGTTTCTGGGGAGCCATGGGGGGTCAGACCTTGCATTTTGCCTCCGTACCACGACAGGGGAAAAGGCAAGACCTGCCCCCTTCGGCGCCCCCCCCCGACAGGGACAAAAGGCTAGGTCTGGCCCCTTTGCTACTCCGCACGTTCAATCAATATCTATGCCCGATACCGGATCACTGTTAGACAAGGCTATAGACAGGTGGCGCAATGAAATCAGCCGAAAACTTTCCGACCGCCGAGAACATTCCGGATCTTTCCGGGAATATTGAGGGCTTGAAGCGGCATTCATTTATGTGCGTCTTCGCTCCTGAGCCGACACTATCGCCAGATGACAGAAGGATTCGGGCTTGGCTTCTTCATACAATTATCAGTGCTTCAAGACATTACACAAGAGCTAGAGAGCTGGTCGAACTCCAAGATAACGCGGATCAGTCACGAGACGGTGGCGCGATATTTCACATTCTTGATGTGTCAGAGCAGATAGAGGATTGCGTAGCGGCAACGTATCGAGCTTGTATGGCAATCAGAAGGCTAGACTCCTGCCAGGAGGCACGGAAATTCTCCAGCAATTTCCACACTTCAATTGAAGATCTTCGCCTAGTAAGAAATCAATTTGATCACATGCATTCTCAGGTTACCGCCGCCGAGACAGGCGGCGGACCAATATCTATTGTCTTCGGCGATGAGGGGAAATCCATCAAGTTTAGAAAGTTAAGCATGGGGACTCTCAGCTTGAATGCTCTACTTGATGGGGCATACCGCGTTGTAGCCAGTCTGTATCCAGCCTTTGATGTGAATTCGAAAAAAGAAGCGGGAGGGCCAATCAAGCTGACTATGTCCGCATCGGTTACAGTCACTGATGCCGATGGCAATACGAGATAAATTGGCTAACGAGCGCAAGCTAAGTGGACACCCATCTTCCTTCGGGATTTCGACGACTGCCGTAGGCTATGAGGATTGCCACAGATGACCATGCACAACCCTCCGCACCCGGGCGAGTTCATTCGCGAGGTCTTTCTGGAGCCGTTTGAACTGAGTGCCCGCCAGCTGGCCAGCAAGCTCGATGTGTCGCCTTCCACCTTGGGGCGTGTCCTGCAGGGGCGCCGTGGGGTCAGCGCCGAGATGGCGCTGCGGCTTTCTAAGGCGCTCGGCCGTTCGCCGGAAAGCTGGCTGGCCATGCAGGGCCGGCACGACCTCTGGTGTGCACGAAAGCGCGTGAAGCTGGACACCGGGCGCCCGGTGCGGTTCGATGGGCCTGGCGACGGCGGGCAACCTGTCGCTTAGCACCGCAGGAAGTACGCCAGGGAAGTGGCGCCCACCTTTCTCCTGACCTGCGCGCGAAGGGATAATGCGGCGTCCAAGGAGAACGGGTGACTGAATGTTCGAGCAAACCTTCCGCAATATCGATGATGTGCTCTGGAAAGAGGCCGGCTGCGCGACGGAGCTGGACTATACGGAGCAGACGTCGTGGATGCTGTTCCTCAAGTATCTGGATGATCTGGAGTACGAGCGCGCGCAGGAGGCGGAGCTGGTGGGCAAGTCCTACCGGTACATCATCGATGAGCCGTATCGCTGGTCGGAGTGGGCTGCGCCGAAGACGGCCGATGGCGCGTTCGACCATGACGAGGCGCTGACGGGCGCGGATCTGATCGCCTTCGTCAACGACGAGCTGTTTCCCTATCTGCAGGGCTTCCGTACGCGCGCGACAGGGCCGGACACCCTCGAGTACAAGATCGGGGAGATCTTCAGCGAGATCCGCAACAAGTTCTCCAGTGGCTACAGCCTGCGCGATGCGCTGGAGCTGATCGACGGCCTGAGCTTCCGCTCGCAGAAGGAGAAGCACGAGCTCTCCCATCTGTACGAGGCGAAGATCCGCAACATGGGCAATGCGGGGCGCAACGGCGGGGAGTACTACACACCGCGCCCGTTGATCCGCGCGATGATCCAGATCGTGAAGCCGCGCATCGGCGAGCGCATCTACGACGCCGCCGCCGGATCAGCGGGCTTTCTGTGCGAGGCGCACGACTACCTGCGTTACGGGCCGGACGGCCAGGGCGACGGCAGCCATCTCTCCACCAGCGACCTGCATACCCTCCAGACCGGCACCTTCTACGCCAAGGAGAAGAAGAGCCTTCCCTATGTCATCGGGATCATGAATCTGATCCTGCACGGCATCGAGGCCCCCAACGTCGTCCACACCAACAGCCTCACGGAGAACCTGAGCGACATCCAGGAGAAGGACCGCTTCGACGTGATCCTCGCCAACCCGCCCTTCGGCGGCAAGGAGCGCAAGGAGATCCAGCAGAACTTCCCCATCAAGACCGGCGAGACGGCGTTCCTGTTCCTGCAGCACTTCATAAAGTACCTGAAGGCCGGTGGCCGCGCGGCCGTCGTCATCAAGAACACCTTCCTGTCCAACAGCGACAACGCCTCGCGTGCGCTGCGCAAGGAGCTGCTGGAGAGCTGCAACCTGCACACCATCCTCGACTGCCCGGGCGGCACCTTCCTGGGCGCCGGCGTCAAGACCGTGGTGCTCTTCTTCGAAAAGGGCGCCCCGACCCAGAAGATCTGGTACTACCAGCTCGACCCCGGCCGGAGCCTGGGCAAGACCAACCCCCTCAACGACAACGACCTCAAGGACTTCGTTGCGCGCCAAGCCGGGTTCGAGGACTCCGACAACTCCTGGACGGTGGACGTCAAGGCCATCGACCCGGACAGCGTCGATCTGTCGGTGAAGAACCCCAACAAGGCCGAAGCCGAGCCACTGCGCGATCCCGAGGTGATCATCAACGAGATCGAGACGCTCGACAGGGAGAGCGAGGAGATCCTGGAAGGGATTCGGGGGATGTTATGAGGGAGGGGTGGAAGAGGATAACGCTGGGAGAGCTGCTCGATGTTCAGAACGGATTTGCCTTCGATTCCAAGAAGTTCGCTGATGATGGTGATATGCCCCTTATTCGCATCCGCGACTTGAAGAATGGCGTAACCACGGCGACAAGATACTCAGGAGCGTATGAGTCGAAGTATGTCGTTCGTGCCGGTGACCTCCTGATAGGAATGGACGGTGAATTCGCCTGTCACCAATGGAAGGGAGGTCCAGCACTACTCAATCAGCGAGTCTGCCGACTTCATAATTTTTCATCTAGTCTGTTGCCGCGGTTCCTGTTCTATGGAATCAACAAGTTCCTTAAAGAAATAGAGGACGTAACGACCTTTACGACCGTAAAGCATCTTTCCGCCAAACAGATCAAGGCGATCGAGTTTCCAGTACCACACCTCCCCGAACAAAAGCGCATCGTCGCCATCCTCGATGAAGCCTTCGCGGGCATCGCCACTGCGGTCGCCAACACCGAAAAGAATCTCGAGAACGCCCGGGAGCTTTTTGATAGTTATTTGAATGCGGCGTTCGACCAGCAAGATTCTGGGGATGCAACGAAGCAGGGATGGTCGCGAAAAAAACTCCAAGAGGCATGCCAAAAGGTAACTGTCGGGCATGTCGGAAAGACTTCTGCCTACTATTCTGGCGAGGGGGTTTTATTTCTGCGCACCCAAAATGTGGGGAAACATGGGCTCGATCTAACTGACGTGAAATTCGTAACCCCGGAATTCCATAATTCACTGAAAAAATCACAGGTTTTGGCTGGAGATGTTCTCATATCTCGAGTAGTTACTGATGAAATGAGGTGCGCTATCTTTCCCCCTGATTTGGGAGAGGCCAACTGTGCAAACATTATTTTGCTACGGCCTCGAGAAGGGCTGGACAGTACTTTTCTATACTATTGCGTTAACTCCCCGAGCGCTCAGCAATACCTCTTGGACCGTCGGGTTGGATCTGCGCAGCAGGTTGTTAACACGAGGGTGCTTAGGGAATGGGAAGTTTCTCTTCCATCCCTGCCTGAACAAAAGCGCATCGTCGCGATTCTTGATGAGTTAAGTGAGGAGATCCGTCGACTCCAGAACATCTATCAACGAAAACTCGTCGTTTTGGCTGAACTCAAACAATCCCTCCTGAAAAAAGCCTTCTCCGGCGAGCTCACCGCAGAGAAGCAAGGATCCGATGCCATCCGCAAGGCGGAGGAAGTTGCGTGACTGCCGAAACCAAGGGTCCGATCGTCATCTTCGAGGATGCCGACAAGGCCGTCGAGGTGCGGTTGGATGCTAACCAGGAAACTGTCTGGCTGAGCCTGCAACAGCTGGCGGAGTTGTTCGGCCGGGACAAGTCGGTGATTTCGCGGCACCTGAAGAACGTCTTTAGTGACGAGGAGTTACAGCGAGATTCAGTTGTTGCAAAAAATGCAACAACTGCTGCGGACGGCAAAACCTACCAGGTGGAGTATTACAATCTCGATGTCATCATCTCGGTGGGCTACCGGGTCAACTCCAGCCGTGCCACCCGCTTCCGCCAGTGGGCCACCCGCGTGCTGCGCGAACACCTGACCCAGGGCTGGACCCTGAACCGCCAGCGCTTTGAGGAAAACGCGCGAGAGCTGGAGGCGGCCCTGGCGCTGGTGCGCAAGGCGGCGCAGAGCCCGGAGCTGGATGCGGGCAGCGGTCGTGGTCTGGTGGATATCGTCAGCCGCTACGCCCAGACCTTTCTGTTGCTGCAACGCTATGACGAAGGCCTGCTGACCGAACCTCGCGCCCAGACCGGAGGCGCGCTGCCCTCCTGGGAACAGGCGCGGGCCGCGCTGGACGGGCTGAAATCGGACCTCATGGCGCGGGGCGAAGCCACCGATATGTTCGCCCGCGACCGGGGCGATGGTCTGACCTCGCTGCTGGGCAATCTCGATCAGAGTGTGTTTGGTGAGCCCGCCTATCCCAGCGTCGAATCCAAGGCGGCGCACCTGCTCTATTTCGTGGTGAAGAACCACCCGTTTTCCGATGGCAACAAGCGCAGCGCCGCCTTCTTGTTCGTGGACTTCCTCCACCGCAACGGTCGCCTGCTGGATGAGTACGGCGAGCCGGTGATCAACGATGTCGGCCTCGCGGCCTTGACGCTGCTGGTGGCCGAGTCCGACCCTGCCAACAAGGAGACCATGATCCGTCTGATCATGAACATGCTGGCTGGAGGCCAGGGATGAACGAGGCCGGCCTCAATGAGGCAGACACCCGCGCCGAACTGATCGACCCGGCCTTGAAGGAGGCCGGCTGGGGCGTGGTGGAGGCCAGCCGGGTGCGGCGCGAGGTGATCACCCTCGGCCGGCTGCAGGGTGGCGGCAAGCGAGCCAGGCAGGACATTGCCGACTACGTGCTGACCTACCGCGGCCAGAAGCTGGCGGTGATCGAGGCCAAGAAGCGCAGCCTGCCGGTGACCGAGGGGCTCGCCCAGGCCAAGCGCTATGCCGAGCGCCTGCAGGCGCGCTTCGCCTACTGCACCAATGGTGACGCCATCTACCGGGTGGACATGGCAACCGGCGTGGAGGGCCCTGTGGAGGCCTGGCCGTCGCCGGATGATCTGTGGGTGGAGACCTTCGGCGCGGGCGGCGACGCGCAGGACACCTGGCGGGAGCGCTTCGGGGCCGTGCCGTTCGAGGACAAGGGCGGCTTCTGGCAGGCGCGCTACTACCAGCACAACGCCATCAACCAGGCGCTGGAGGCGGTTGCCGCGGGGCGGGATCGCATTCTGCTGACCCTGGCGACCGGGACCGGCAAGACGGCCATCGCCTTCCAGATTGCCTGGAAGCTGTTCCATGCGCGCTGGAGTCTGGCGGCGCGTGCTGCCGGCACGCCGGGGCGGCAGCCGCGCATCCTGTTTCTGGCGGATCGCAACATCCTGGCCAATCAGGCCTTCAACGACTTTTCCGCCTTTCCCGAGGATGCGCTGGTGCGGATCGATCCGGAGGTGATCCGCAAGAAAGGTCGGGTGCCGAAGAACGGCAATGTGTTCTTCACCATCTTCCAAACTTTTATGACCGGGCGCGATGCCGCGGGCCACCCCGCACCGAATTTTGGCGACTACCCGCCGGATTTCTTCGATTTCATCATCATCGACGAGTGCCACCGGGGCGGCGCCAACGACGAGAGCAACTGGCGCGGCATCCTCGAGTATTTCCAGCCCGCCGTGCAGCTTGGCCTGACCGCCACGCCGAAGCGCACGGTGAACGCCGACACCTACGCCTACTTCGGCGAGCCGGTCTACATCTACTCGCTGAAGGATGGCATCAACGATGGCTTCCTGACCCCGTTCAAGGTGCGGCAGATCGCCACCACGCTGGATGAATACGTCTACACGGCGGATGACGAGATCATCGAGGGCGAGGTGGAGCAAGGGCGGCGCTACACCGAGGACGACTTCAACCGGGTCATCGAGATCCAGGAGCGCGAGCGCTACCGCGTGAAGCTGTTCATGAAGCAGATCGACCCGCGCGAGAAGACGCTGGTGTTCTGCGCCACCCAGGAACACGCGCTGGCAGTGCGCGACCTGATCAACCAGCTCAAGACCAGCAAGGACCCGCACTACTGCGAGCGCGTCACCGCCAACGACGGCAAGGAGGGCGAGCGCTTCCTGAAGCAGTTCCAGGACAACGAAAAGACCATCCCGACCATCCTCACCACCTCGCAGAAGCTCTCCACCGGCGTGGATGCCCGCAACGTGCGCAACATCGTGCTGATGCGGCCGGTGAACAGCATGATCGAGTTCAAGCAGATCATCGGTCGCGGTACGCGCCTGTTTGAGGGCAAGGACTACTTCACGATCTACGACTTCGTGAAGGCCTACGAGCACTTTAACGATCCGGAGTGGGATGGCGAGCCCTTGCCGCCCGAACCCTGCGAGCGATGCGGCAACAGCCCTTGTAGTTGCACCACGGAGCCTCCGCAGCCCTGCCCTGTTTGCGGCGAGCGGCCTTGTGTTTGCGAGAAGGAGCCGCCGGAACCTTGCGAGGTCTGCGGCGAATGGCCCTGCATCTGCGAGAAACGCCGCAAGGTGAAGATCCGCCTGGGCGACGGCAAGGAACGCGCCATCCAGCACATGACGGCGACCAGCTTCTGGGGCCCGGACGGCAAGCCCATCTCTGCCGCTGAATTCATCCAGCGCCTGTTCGGCGATCTACCAGAGCTCTTCCAGGACGAAGATGAGCTTCGCCGCCTGTGGAGCCGCCCGGATACCCGGAAGAGCCTGCTGGAGGGGCTGGAGGAAAAGGGCTATGGCACGCAACAGTTGGCCGAGGTCGGCAAGCTGATCGAGGCCGAAAACAGCGATCTATACGACGTCCTGGCCTACATCGCCTTCAACATGGCGCCGGTCACCCGGGCGGAACGAGTCGATGCCCACAAGGAGCGCATCTTCCAGGGACACGACTACAGACAGCAGGAATTTCTGAGATTCGTGCTCGATCACTATGTCGCTCAGGGCGTAAGCGAACTGGATACGGCGAAGCTCCCCCAGCTGATTGAATTGAAGTACCACAGCCTCGGTGACGCGGTGCACGAGCTGGGGCCGGTGAGCAACATCCGAGAAGTGTTCGTGGACTTTCAGCAGTATTTGTACTGATGTAAGACCACGAGTATCCCCGTCGAAGAAGTGCAGGAAGAAGGGGAAGAAGAGGACACCCACCTTGTTGCCCTTCGCTAGGCGCGCCTGCTGCCCGCCTGGCGCAGGCGCTGGAAGAATTGACCGGCGGCCTGCTTAGTCCGACAGCAGCCGCGAGAAGATAGACGGCGCCGGTCCGTCCACGGCGACCTCGTCCCCCACGAAGGCGGGCCGGATCACGGCTCGGTAGTTGCGGATGCGCTGCACGTAGTACACCGGCTGGTAACCGCGCGCGTAGCCGAACTGCAGATCGCGGTAATAGCGTTCCTCGGTCAGCAGGGGCAACACCTCGCGCATGTCCGCCCAGCGGTCTGGATCGCGATCCAGTTCTCTCGCCAGGCGCCGCGCATCCAGCAGATGCCCGCGGCCGATGTTGTAGCTGGCCAGCGCGAGATAGGTACGGTCCGGTTCCGGGATGTCCTCGTCCAGGCGCTCGTGCATCTGTTGCAGGTACCGCGCGCCGCCGCGAATGCTCTGCTCCGGATCCAGGCGATCCTCGATCCCCAGCTCCTGCGCGGTGCGCTGGGTCAGCATCATCATCCCGCGCACCCCGGTGGGACTGCGCGCCTGCGGATCCCAGTGCGACTCCTGGTAGGCCAACGCGGCCAGCAGGTCGGCGGGCAGTTCGTAGTCGTCAGCGGCCTCCTCGAACACCGGGCGGAAATCCGGCAGCCGCTGGTCGATGCGCCGGGTCAGTGCACGCAGGTCCACGAAGTCGAATTCCGGGACGTAGGCATAGTACTGCTCGTCCACCCGGGCACGCACCTGCGTCCCCTCGTCGGTGTCCATCCACGCACCCGCCTGCGCCGCAAGTTCCTCGAAATCGGGGTGCAGATACCAGCCGATCGCGCGTTCATCACTCACGTCGAAGGCCACTTCCAGGTGCGGGAAGATCCGCTGGTTGAGGTCGACGATATGCGAGTCGGCCACCGTACAGTCGAGTTTGCCCTCTTCCACGGCCGCCAGCAGCCGCTCGGTGCCCTCCGGCTCGGCGCGATGGGCCACCGGCTCGTCCAGCGCCTGCAGGGTTTCGACGTAGGCGCTGCCGGCACTGACCGCCAGCTCCAGCCCGTCCAGGTCGGCGATCGACTCCGGCAGCGAGCCGCGATCGCGGTGACACACGACCTGCTCGGTCACCTCGGTATGCTGCGGCCCGCGGAGGAAATCCGCATCACGCGATTCCAGATGCGTGAGACCGGCCGCCGCCATATGGACCTCGCCGGAGGCCAGGGTCTTCAGCACCTCGCCCACCGAGTCCACCACCTTCCATTCGACCTCCCAGCCACGCGCGGCTGCGAAGGCTTCCACCAGGTCATGTTCCGGGCCTGCGCTCTCGGTGTGGCGATCGTAGAACCAGGCGGTGGGGGCATTGCGGGTTACCACCACCAGTTCGCCGGTGCCCTCCGGATGTTCCAGCGAAGAGCCCGTCACCCCCGGCACTTCCGACTGCCCCTCCCCGGGACCGCAGGCCATGAGCACGACCGCCGACGCGGTCACCAGACCTGAACGCCACCAGGGAAGCGGATGCAGTGAATGGATGTACGAATCAGTGGACATGAGATCCCTCCCCGAACGGCGTCTCCTGACAGCCGGCTGGCCCGAACGGCCCAAAAACCGCCTTAGACCTTCGGTAGATGTGGTCCGACCCACAACCAACCCCGATTCGATCAGGGTTGTAACGCGGAACCCCACCGCGCCCTGTCGGAGGATCCACCAGGCAGATATCAACCGCCCGCGGAGAGACATTCCATGCGGGGAAGAAGAGGACACCCACCTTCTTGGCCACTGGCTTGATGTGGGGGGGGCCAAGCGTCCTTCATGACCAGGCGAGGGTACGCGGTCAGACCTTGCTTGTTGCTATGTTCGCCATACGCGACGCAGCGCCCTCTGCCTCGTACCCTCCAGTGGCGAAAGCGAAGGCCTGCCGCCCTTCCCCAGTGCACTAGACTTAGGGTAGCCACCCGATTCGGGAGGAGAGGCCATGCTGCTCGAAGGTTCCTGTCACTGCGGCGCGGTGCGTTTTCGCGTGGAATCGCCGCATCCATATCCCTACCAGCGCTGCTACTGCTCGATCTGCCGCAAGACCGCCGGGGGCGGCGGCTATGCCATCAACCTGAGCGGTCGAGCCGAGACGCTGGAGGTCGAGGGCGCCGATCACACGGGTATCTACCATGCAGTGATCGATGGCGAGCCGAGCCTCGGCGAGCGCCATTTCTGCCGCCACTGCGCCAGTGCCCTATGGGTCTATGATCCCCGCTGGCCCGCCCTCGTCCACCCCTTTGCGTCCGCCATCGACAGCGAACTGCCGACCCCACCCGAGCACGTCCATATCCTGCTCGACAGCAAGGCCAACTGGGTGGAGGTGGAGGCAGACGACACCAGCCGATGTTTCTCCGGTTTCCCGGAAGAGAGCATCGCCGAATGGCACCAACGACTGGGGCTGGAGGAGAGCGACGAGGGGTCAAGATGAGGACACCCACCTTCTTGAAACGCTGCTTACCGGGCCGCCTCGGCTTCCAGCATATCCACGAGTTCGGCGGCGGAGACAAGGCCGTACCTGATCCGGCCCTGGGGGGTGATGATGGTGGGAGTGCCCCGGAACCGCTGCTCCCGGGCGATGGCCAGATGATCGGCCACGGGGTTCGGGCAGTCTTCCGCCTTTATGGTCTCGCCCAGCTTGGCCCGAGTGATGGCATTCTGCCGGTCGTCGCTGCACCACACCGCCTCCATCTGCTCGAAGGCGTTGCCGATGACGGGGAACGCCGCATACCGAATGCGAATGTCCCATAAGAGGTAGTCGTCGATTTGCTGGTGGAACTCGCGGCAATAGGGGCAGTTGACGTCGGTAAAGACCGTCACGGTGTACTGGGCGTCGTCCGGCTCAAAGACGATGAGCTCGTCCTCGTCCAGGCCCTCCACCAGTTGCGCGATCTCGGCGTCCCGTTCCCCGGCGGCCGCGTTGCCGCTCAGGCCGAACACGAGAAACGCCACGGCCACCAGAACCATGGGGCATGCGCAGATCCTGTTCCGTATCACGTCCACCGTCCTTCCGGCTTGATGCGCTGACAGCCGGTGTTTGTCGGCCTGCCGGATACCCTGCCCCGATACTTATACCGATGGACCATTGCGAGAAATCCGGGTTCCGCCTGAACGAAACGCGAAAACCAGCGGGAAAAGGGCTCGGATCTCGATAGCATCATTTTCTGGCCCGTTAGGGCGAGGCCCCGCCCGGACGCAACCCCGGCGCGCCTCTCAGCCAACGCCCGGGTCGTCCACGGGGATACTGGAAGGTGAAAAACACGATTGCAGGGGAACTCACGCTTGTCGGCACTGTGTTCGGCATGCAGCATGATTGTTTCGGGCGTGTGCCCGATGTTATACGAGGCTGAGGGCTTGCGAGCCCCTGAACGTGTTGATCAGGGAGGCCACCATGCGTGTCATCATCCTGAACTCCTTGCCCTCGCAGTCACACCGCGGCTGCGGATCTCGAACCTGCGACGAGTTCGGAGGTAGAAGCCGCCGTCTCCTGAAATACCGTTGATTCCAAGATCCACGGCGCGGGGCGAACGGTGGACTACTTCGCTGAAGATGGGGGAATGCGTAACGCGGACGAGACCGAGTCCAGTTGGAAGGTCGAGGACGATGCGCTGTGCATGACGTTCAATAGGAGTTCGGACTGCTGGCGCCTCTCGATCGAAGGCAACAGCATTACCTGGCTACGCCACGGCGAGATGGCAGGGACGGGCGAGATCCGCGACGGTAACCCGGAGGGCTTGTAGGAGTCTTCAGCCAACGAGCCGCAAGAAGGGGGTATCGGCCACGGGGTCCGACCGTTGCCTTTTGCTGTTAGACCCTTACTCATGACTCTCGAGGGGCACCGCATGAAGATATACCGATCGATTAGCGAGCCGATTCGCGACGGCGCAAATTGGGATGAACGTTGGAATTCCGAAGATAATGGGCTCATCGCATGCTGGGAACGGGGTCGAGAGAAACGGCTTGAAGATCCAGAGCTGGCCGCGCGAGCCGCGGATGGGAAGCTCGTGGTTCTCCCTTGGAAAGGCGGTGTCGAAAAAGCTATAAAGAAGAAACACAAGTTCGGAACACTCTTCTACCTCGCCATGTGGCAGGGCCTGAGGGGCGAAGACCTGAACATCGACACTGCCGAGGATATTACACTGACGTGCACCGCCACCGGAATGGCCGTTGTCTTCACCGCCGACAATAAAAAGTACGCGGAAGCGTAAACCCATTGGAGACGAGCCGATGCAGTTTGTTGCCATCGACGTCGAGACTGCCAATGCTGACATGGGATCGATTTGCCAAATCGGCGTCGCGAAGTTTGTCGATGGAAAACTCACCGAAGAGTGGTGCACGCTTGTCGACCCTGAAGAGCATTTCGACGAGGTCAACGTCAGCATACACGGCATCAAACCGCATCTGGTAAGAGGCCGTCCAATACTACCCCAGATTGCCGACCGAATACGCTTTACTCTCGAAAATACAATCAGCGTTTGTCACACCCATTTTGATCGGATCGCTATCGACCGGGCCTACGCAAAGTATAACCTGAATCCCATTTGCACCACTTGGCTGGACTCGGCCAGAGTAGTCCGCCGCACCTGGAAAGACCTGGCGTGGAAAGGCTACGGCCTTGCCAACGTTTGTAACAGGATCGGATACGAATTTCGGCATCATGATGCGCTCGAAGACGCAAAGGCAGCTGGCTTTGTCTTGCTTGCCGCTCTGAAAGAATCACGGCAAGACTTAGATCACTGGCTCCGTAGGGTCAACCAACCCATTGATCCCGCGAGCGCGCTCTCTGGCGCACGCATAAAAAGAGACGGCAACCCTGAAGGCGATTTATATGGTGAAGTCGTCGTCTTCACAGGGGCACTCGAACTCCCGCGCAGCCAAGCGGCAGACCTTGCGGCTAGTGTTGGCTGTCGGGTCACGAGCAGCGTGACGAAGAAAACCACGATCTTGATTGTAGGTGACCAAGATGTCACCAAACTCGCGGGTCACGAAAAGAGTTCAAAGCATCGCAGAGCGGAGCAATTGGTTGCTGAAGGTCAGCGAATCAGGATCATTCGGGAGTCCGACTTCAGGATCCTCGTACGTACGGCCCGCGCTCAGATGGATTCAATCGTTTCAGCCGAAGACGCGCCGTAGCGTCGTTTTGGCTCCTTTAGGGCGCGACAGTGCAAAAAGGCGACATCACGAAGAAAAGCACACCTACTGCCAGCCACGAAGAAGGCGACACCGACCTTCTGGACGCGGTAGCTACGCGTCGTTCAACGCCAGCTGCCCCCTCACCTGGCGGCGGACGAACCAGATCAGCAGGAGCGGCAGGATCATCCACTGAATGAGCGGCAGCAGGCCCGTGCCCAGGATCGGCAAGGTGGGCATGGTGTCGGCGTATTGCCAGCGGTCGTCGATTGCCGTTGCGTGCCACTCCAGGCCGATGGTGATCACGACCCCGATCGCCACGAACAGCAGCACGGTGCGCAGGGTGGGCTGGAGAATCCAGCTCCGGTTCCGGGTGAGCGCCGCCACGCCCCAGAAGGCCGCGAGCGCGATCAGTACATCGCCAAGCGTTGCCCGGGTGCAGAACACCACGGCCTCCCAGTGCGGCATGGTAGGCATGTCGTCGAAGAAGGGCACCTGCAGAAACTCCCATGGGTAGTTCAGCAGGAACGCGAACACGGCCACGTTGAACTCGGGTAGGGCCAGGATGCGCTGCCGTGACATGGGAGCCTCCCGTTGGTGTTGGCTCGGGCTGTTCGGACACCGAAACGGTACACGATGATGCCGCCCTGCCTGAAATGGGAGGACGATCGCCCAGGCGGCACGGCAATCGAGGCTGGTCCATCGCTCTATCTGAACTAGACTCCAGGTAAGCGAACCGTTTCGGCTACAGGAGAGCACGCGATGCGCAAGACTTCTTCTCTTTCCGCCTGGATGGTCAGCTTGGTGGCAGGCCTCATGGTGCTCGGCATGGGAGCGCTGGCCAGCGACGCGCGCGCCGCAGAAACCGTCGACGGGCTAACCATCTACCTGGGTGTGGTGCCGGCCGCGGTCGTGCGTGATCACCATCCGCCCGATCACCCGGAGGCCGAGATGCACGACGGCGTTCCCGATGACGGCTACCACGTGATGATTGCCCTGTTTGACGAAAAGACGGGCGACCGCATCACCGACGCGGACGTGGAAGCCACGATCAGCAGCGAGGAGATGGCCGAGGTTCGCAAGGATCTCGAGCTTATGGTGATTGCCGATGCCGAGACATACGGCAATTACTTCGACCTGACCGGAAGCGCCCCATACGACATTGACCTCAAGATCCGCCTGCCGGAAGACGATCGCGAGGTACGGGCCACCCTGGACTGGCAACGTCCCTGATCACCGCGACCCAACGGGCGGCGCAGTAACGGAGGAAGAGGACACCTTTCTTTTCCGGCTGCGGGCATACATCTCGATAGCAGGCCGCCGGGCCCGCGGCGACAGGCTGACACGGACGGTTTACCCTCGGAGGGAGTGAACGCATAAGGGCCCGCCCATGCCGTTTCCCGCGCACAAGACGAAGATCGTGGCCACGATCGGGCCGGCGTCCGATTCCCCGGAGACGCTGCGACAGATGGTGCGGGCCGGCCTCAACGTGGCACGGCTGAACTTCTCGCACGGCGATGCCGACTACCACGCCGAGGTGATCGGCCATATCCGCGAAGCCGCCCGCGAGACCGGCAGCCGCATTGCGATCCTGGGAGACCTGCCGGGACCGAAGATGCGCATCGGCGAGCTGGGTGAGGAGCGGATCGAACTGGAGCCCGGCCAGGCCATCACACTGACCACGGAGGACTGCACCGGTGACGCCTCGCGCGTTAGCGTGTCGTTCTCCGGGCTGCCGGAGGCGGTGCAGCCGGGCGATGCGCTGTTCCTGAACGATGGCTACATCGAGCTGGAGGTGGTGTCGATCGAGGGCCGCGATGTGGCCTGCCGCGTGCATACCGGCGGTGAGCTGCGCTCGCGCAAGGGGCTGAACCTGCCGGGCATCGATCTGGGTATCCGCGCCTTTACCCTGGACGACCACGAGTGGCTGCGCTTCGCGGCGGAACACGGCGTGGATGCCGTCAGCCAGAGCTTCGTCGTCGATGGCGACGACATCCTGGCCGTGCGCAAGGCGGCGGAGGCGCTGGGCTATGCCCCCTTCATCGTCGCCAAGATCGAGCGGGCCGCGGCGCTGGAGCAGCTCGACAGCATCCTGGAGGCGGCGGACGGCATCATGGTGGCGCGCGGGGATCTGGGGGTGGAGATCCCGATCGCGAGCATCGCCCTCGCCCAGCGCCGCATCACCCGCCGCGCCAACCAGTACCACCGCCCGGTGATCACCGCGACCCAGATGCTGGAGTCCATGGTCACCTCGCGCCGCCCGACCCGCGCCGAGGCGACCGACGTGGCGAATGCCATCCTCGGCGGCACCGACTGCGTGATGCTCTCCGGTGAATCCGCAATGGGGCGCTATCCGGTGGAGGCCGTGGCGATGCTCGCGGCCATTGCCCGCTCCATCGAACCGGAACGCGACACGGGCATGATTCCTGATGGTCCGAACGACCATGACGAGGCCGGGCGCGACCGCGCCGTCGACCTGATCGTGCGCAGCGTATTCCACACCGCGCAAAGGCGCCTGCCCCACGTGACCCTCGCGCCCACGCTCAGCGGTGCCACCGCCCGGCGCATCGCCTGCCTGCGCCTGCCCTGCTGGACGGTCGCTTTCACCCCGAACCCCGCAACCGCCCAGGGCCTGCAGTTCTCCTACGGCGTACAGCCAGTGGAGGTCACCGAAGACCGCAGCGACTGGAACGACTTCGCCCGGGAGTGGCTCGCCGAGAACGACATCAATGACGGCCTCGTCCTTCTCGTTCAGGGCCCCTCGGCCCCCAACCCGGCCGGCAACCACCGCCTGGAACTGCTCGAACTCGACAGCCCCCGCCGGGGAGACGCACCAGGACATACCTGAACAAGGACAACAAGAACACACCCTTCTTCCCTGCCGCGTCATGGCGAGGTCCCGCAGGGGCCGCGGCCTTCTCCGAATGCAATCCCAGACGTCCGCCTCGATCATTGCCGGGGACATCCACAGAGATCGCCACGGCGCTGCGCGCCTCGCGATGACGGTGATTACTCGTCCCGCCGTGGCGAAATCTTGCAGGGGCACCTGCCTTCTTGCGCGCGGAGAACGAGCTGTGGAGGAGCTGTGGAGGGACACCCACTTTCGAATGTGCGTGCTTTATATATCCCCGGCCTTGCGAGTAGCCCTTGCCCAACACATTAGTGTGTGCTGATCTTGTGATTCGCTTATACCCAGTCCAAAGGAGATCCTATGCGAACCCTCAAGACCCTCGCTGCTTCCGCCGTTCTCGCCATTGCCGGCGCCAGTGGCGCGGCCCAGGCTGCCGAACCCAACAAGCTGTTCGTGAGCCTGACCTCGGCCGACGAGCACACCCAGTTCATGTCCATGGTGCTGGCAAACCAGACCATGCGTCAGGGTCAGGAGATCCGCGTGCTGCTGTGTGGTCCGGCCGCCACCATGGCCACCGACGACTTCGATGGTCCGACCCTGGAGCCCGCCGGACGTAACGCCCAGCAGCTGCTGATGAACCTGATCAACAACGGCGCCAAGGTGGAAACCTGCGCGATCTTCCTGCCCAACACCGACTACACCGAGGCAGACCTGCTGGACGGCATCACCCCCGCCGATCCGGAAGAAGTCGGCGCCTACATGGCCGACCCGAGCGTGCGCTTCTTCTCCAACTGATCCCCCGCGCAGGATCACGTCAGGGCCCTCTTCGGAGGGCCCTGTTGTTTTGGGCCTCGTTGTTTTTGGGTCCGACCTCCCCGCACCGGCGCCCTGCCGCATGCCTGCGGACATCACACGCCCCCTCCCACGTCTTTCCCCACGACGGCAATGCCGCCACGTATCCGCACAACGGGGCGATGCAGTCGCGCCGCGAAGGCCCTACATTGGACGAAAGGGACGACCGAGGGAGCCGTGAGTGACAGCCGAGCAGTGGATGATCTTCGGGTTACTGGCGGTGACCCTTGTGTTGTTCGTATGGAACCGCTGGCGCTACGACATCGTGGCGATCGGGGCGCTGCTGGCGGCGGCCTTTCTCGGGCTGGTCCCGTTTCGCGAGATGTTCTCCGGGTTCGGTCACCCGGCGGTGATCACGGTCGCCGCGGTGCTGGTGCTGAGCCGGGGGTTGCTGAACGCCGGGGTCGTGGACACGGTGGCGCGCCAGCTCACCCGTGTGGGCGACCAGCCCTGGGTGCAGGTTGCGGCACTGACGGGGGTCGTGGCGCTGGCCTCGGGGTTCATGAACAACGTCGGCGCGCTGGCGCTGCTGATGCCCGTGGCCATCTGGATGGCGCGGCAGAGCGGGCGCTCGCCCTCGTTCCTGCTGATGCCGCTGGCGTTCGGCTCGCTCCTGGGCGGGATGCTGACCATGATCGGCACGCCGCCGAACATCATCATTGCCGAGTACCGCGCCGAGGCGACGGGCACCGCGTTTGCGATGTTCGACTTCCTGCCGGTGGGGCTGGGGGTGACGGTGGTCGGCGTGATCTTCATCGCGCTGATCGGCTGGCGGCTGACGCCAAAGCGCGAGCGCCCGGCTGCCAGCGGCGAGCTGTTCGAGATCAGCGCCTACCTGACCGAGGTACGGGTGCCGGAGGGCAACCGCTATGTCGGCCACACCGTCTACGAGTTGATGCGCGAACTGCGCGGCGAGGCCGAGGTGGTCGTGGTCGGCCTGGTGCGCGGGGAACGCCGCGAACCGATGCCCGCCATCTACGAGGTGCTGCGCGCGGACGACATCCTGCTGGTCGAGGCGGACCCCGACAGCCTGAAGACGCTGCTGGACGTCACGAAGATGGAGCTGGAGGCGCGGGTCGAGGAGGCGGAAGAGCAGGAGCAGGCCGCACAGGAAGACAACGGCGAGAAGCGCGAGAGTGCCCTGGGCGAACTGGCGCTGGAGGAGGCGATCGTGACACCCGCCTCGCGCCTGGTCGGCACCACGGCCAGCGCCCTGGAACTGCGCCAGCGCTACGCGGTGAATGTGCTGGCCGTTGCGCGCCAGGGTGTGCGCCTGCGCGAGCGCCTGGACAAGGTGCGGTTTCGGGCCGGGGACATCCTGCTGGTGCAGGGCGGTGAGGAGGAACTGCCGGGCGCACTGAGCGAGCTCGGCTGCCTGCCCCTGGCCTCGCGCGGGCTGCGCATCACGCGGCCGCGCAAGGTGATCCTCGCCAGCAGCCTGTTTGCCCTGGCGCTGGGCGCGGTAGCGCTGGGTTGGGTGCCGGCGGCCCCGGCGCTGGTCGGGGCCGCGGTAGCGATGGTGCTGGTCGGGCTGATCGGACCGAGCGAGGTGTATCGCGGGATCGAGTGGCCAGTGATCGTGCTGCTGGCCGCGCTGCTGCCGGTGGGCCAGGCGCTGGAGACGACCGGCGGCTCGCAGTTGATCGCCGATGGCCTGTTCGCGCTGGGCGAGGCCGCCTCCCCTGCCGTGATGCTGGCGCTGCTGATGGGCGTGGTGATGCTGCTGTCGAACGTGATCAACAACGCCGCAGCAGCGGTGCTGGCCGCGCCGGTCGGGCTGGCGCTGGCGCGGTCGATGGAGGCCGCGCCGGACCCGTTCCTGATGGCGGTGGCCATCGGCGCCTCCTGCGCCTTCCTGACGCCCATCGGGCACCAGTCGAACACGCTGGTGATGGCACCGGGCGGCTACGAGTTCCGCGACTACTGGCGCATGGGGCTGCCGCTGTCGCTGCTGGTGATCGTGACCGCCGTGCCGCTGATCCTGTGGATCTGGCCGCCCTAGCCCGCCGACCGACTGCGGGCGGCAGACAAACGAGCGCGCCCGCAGCCTCGCTCGACCCTTACGGGGCCTCCACCTCGTCGACGTCCTGGCGCAGCAGTTCCAGGCGCTCCTGCACCGCCTCGCGGTAGTCGGCCTGGTGGCGGCCGCCCAGGTGTTCGGCCAGGAAGGTTTCCATTCCGGCGAAGAAGGCCAGGCGGTTGGTCTGGTCGACCAGGCCGTGGCCCTCGTCCGGGGCCAGCAGGTACTCGACCGGGTGCCCGGCCTCGCGCAGCGCGGCGACGATCTGATCGGACTCCTGCTGCTTCACGCGCGGGTCATTCGCGCCCTGCCCGACCATCAGCGGGGCCTGGATGTTCCCGACGTGGAACAGCGGCGACTGCGCCTTGAGGCGCTCGCGGTCGTCCGGGTCTTCCGGGTCACCGACGCGGCCGTGCATGCGGCGGATGCCGGCCTCCCAGTACGGCGGGATGGATTCCATCAGCGTAATCAGGTTGGACGGCCCCACCATGGAGATGCCGGCGGCGTACAGCTCCGGTGTCCAGGTGAGGCCGGCCAGGGCCGAGTAGCCCCCGTAGGAGGCGCCGAAGATCGCGACCCGGTCGGGATCGGCGATGCCCTGGTCGATCAGGTATTTCACGCCGTCGGTGACGTCGTGCTGCATCACGCCCGTGCCCCACTCCTGGTTGCCGGCGTTGAGGAACTCCTTGCCGAAGCCGGAGGAACCACGGAAGTTGGGCTGAAACACCGCATAGCCGCGGTTGGCGAGGAACTGCACCGTGCCGCTGTAGCCCCAGGTATCGCGAATCCACGGGCCGCCGTGCGGCATCACCACCAGCGGCAGGCCCTCCGGCTCGGCGCCGTGCGGCAGGGTGAGGTAGCCGGGGATCTCCTGGCCGTCGCGCGCGGTGTAGCGGATCGGCTCCATCGGCGCGAGGTGCTCGCGCGGCAGGTCCGGGCGCCCCTCGTACAGCCGTTCGATCTCGCGCGCCTCGACGTTCGCGAGATACACGCTGCCCGGGTCGGTGTCCCGGATGACCCCGACCGTCCACAGGGACTCGTCGCGGGTGCGCGAGGTAATCTCCAGCTCGCCCTCGCCCAGCTCGTCGCGCAGCCAGTCCAGATGTGACTCGAAGTCCTCGTCATGGGCGTAGATGCGCTGGCGATCCCCGGTGTAGACCGTGGCCAGCAGGCGATGGTCCTGATCCGAGAACTTCGCGCCGCCGAGGTCGACTTCGCCTTCCGGATCGCGATGCACCAGCTCTTCATCGCCGGTGGCCGGGTCGAACAGGACCAGCTCGATCAGGTCGCGGTCGTCCCCCGCGTTGGTGCGCAGGTAGAGCCGCTCGCCGTCGGGGTGGAAGTTGGCGATCGAGCAGGTCTCGCCGAATGCACAGGTGTAGATGGACTCGAATTCGTCCTGCGACTTCACGCGCAGGATCTCGGTGCCCGCGTCGTCCGTGGTGCGCACCGCCTTGCGCAGCTCGCCTTCGTGGAAGCCCCATCCCTCAATCTCGGCGGTGTTCTTCGCCACGCGGGTCTTCTCGCCGGTCTCCAGCGATACCCGATAGACGTCGTGCAGCCGCGGGTCGCGTTCGTTCAGCCCGACGAAGATGTACTCCGGGGTCGAGCGCGGGACATGCTGCACCCGCGCCTGCACGCCATCGCCCCCGGCGAGCCGGCGCGACTCGGGGATGCCCTCCTCCCCGACCGCATCCTCCAGCGCGATTACGCGCAGCTCCAGATTCTCGTCGCCGTCGCGATCGCGGACGAAGATCAGGTGGCGCCCGTCACGAGACCAGAAAAAGCCCATGATGGAACGCGGCTCCGCGGTCAGCGGGCGTGCCGACTCCAGGGGCTCGCCCCGCTCCATCAGGTGCAGGTTCATCGCGCCCTCGTGGGCGCTCACCAGTGCCACGTAGTCGCCATCCGGCGAGATGCGCCCGGCGGCATGCTGCGGATCGCGGAAGAACTGCTCCAGTTCAGGCAGCGGGGGCGCCTCGCCCTCGGCCCAGGGGCCTTCATTACCTTCCACGAATTCAGCCTCGACCTCGGTCTCGGCAGCGCCAACGGCCGGTACGGCGAACAACGCCAGCGACACGCTCAGCGCGATGGCCGCAGGCGGCCTGCGCAGCTTCGTGATCCAGTGACTCGCCGAACGCTCACTCGTGGACTGCATACCTGTCTCCCGTTACATGCTGCACCAGCGACAGCCACAAGCGCCCACGGGTTCCCGACGAGGCCGGGAAACGGCTGCCAGTCAACGAATCGCCCACACCCGACAGGCGCCTATTCCTTCCAGCCGCGAAAGCCCTCCCGAACGGACAGGCAGCGCGCATACCCCAGCTCCCGCAGCAGCTCGGCGGCGCGCAGGCTGCGGCGACCGCTGTTGCACAGGCACAGCAGGATCTGATCCTGCGTCACGTGGTAGCGATTGATCAGCGAGAGGAAGTGCTGAAAGTCGCGATCATCCGGCTCGTCGGCGTCCAGCAGTTCCTGCTCCTCCTCCGAGATCTCCCGCCCCAGCAGCTGCTTCAGCCGGAACAGCGGCACCGACACCGCGCCTTCCACCTCGCCCTCCAGCTCCAGCTCGAAGGGCTGGCGGATATCCAGCAACACGGCCAGGCCGATGTCGACCAGTTCGCGCGCCGAGCTGGCGCTGATTTCCAGTTGCGGGTCGTTCGTCTCGTTGGCCATGAAGGCTCCTTTGCAGTTACGGGGTCGGAAAGATCGGGATTAGGCACACTAAAAATGCCACGATTCACATGGATTTGCCTTTTTTGGGGCGCCTGGGTAGCATCCTTATTTCTTTAATTCTAACAGACACTTAACAAACGATGGAGTACACGATGACGGGAACCCTCACTTAGGCCGGGCGCCGAATGTTCCGCGCCCGGCCCATGCCTTCTTCTAACACCTGAACAGGAGATGCGACCGTGGCGCGCAAGAATTCGTCTTACCTTCGTCAAGCCTACGATTCCCAGGTCAATCGCTGGGTCCGCCAGGACTACTGGGGCGCGATTGGCACACCAGTCGACCTGGCCTCGCTACTCGAAAAGATCGAGAGCGAGACACCCCATACAGACACCGCCCCCCGATGCGGAAAAGTCATCCAGACAGGCTGCTGCGTCCGCCTGCTGGACCTGCAAACCGAGGAAACCTATCGGGTCGAGCTTTGCGAGCCGGAGCATGCCCAGCCGGAGCGCGGCAAGATATCAATCCTGTCCCCTCTGGGCGCGCGTCTGCTGGGGATGCGCAAGAACGCGCTGGCCGAAATCACGCTGCTCCGCAGCCGACTGCGATTCCTGGTGATCGAGATACTGGCACCGGGGCAGGATCCAGACCAATGATCCATACATGCCTGCCGGAGGTTTGCGCCCCGGCAGGCTTTTCATCAGGCCGGAATACCATACCCGTGTCCTGCCTCTTCAACTTCGCGCAAGGCTGTGGGCACAATCATGCAGTAGCGGGGCTGCCACAAATTTCTTGCGCCCTGCCCGAGGAGGATGCGTGAGGCTCTGGTCGAAGTGGAAAAAAGGCGGTTCGCTGCTGGCCGAGGTGCTCGAGCGCAACGGGATCGACCCCAAGGCCGCCGCGGCCCAGGAGGTGTTCAACAAGATCCTGGACGAGGCCGAGTCGGCGGCCGATACCCGCCTGAAGAACGAACAGGCCGATGGGACCCTGTCCCCGGACGAGCGCAATACGCGCTGGGAGGCACTGTTCTTCGAGGAAATTCGTGCGCGAGCCAAGGCGCATGCCACCAAGGCCAAAGGCGGCTGACCGGCTCGTCGCGGCCCGGGTCAGAGCTCCCGGCGGAACACGCACCAGTTATACGGCTGCTCGGTCCCGCCCGGGGTCACATGAACCTCCCGCCGGGACATCACTAGCGCAAACGCCGGGCCGAACGCTTCCTGCAGGGTCTCCGGCGAGTGTCGCTGGACCGGCAGGCCGGTACACTGTTTCGGACCATCCAGTGCAAAGGTACCGATCACCACATGCCCGCCCGGGCGCAGGGCATGCTGCATCTGCCGCACGTAGGCCGCTCGCTGATCCGCGCCCGTCAGGAAGTGAAACACTGCGCGATCGTGCCAGACATCCAGCGCGTCCTTCGGGAACGCATAGTCCAGCACATCCGCCTCCTGCCAGGTAACGGCCTCGGCGCGCTCTCCGATCCGCTCGCGCGCCTTCTCGAGAGCCACCCCGGACAGATCGAAGACCGTCAGGTGGCGATAGCCCTCCGCCAGGAGCTCATCCACCAGGACCGAGGCACCACCCCCAATATCGGCAATCTCGGCATTGGCATTCGGTGCCACATCCCGAATCAACGCCCGGGATGTGCGGGCCTCCGATTCGTACCAGCCCACAGCCTCGGTATCACGAGTCTGGTAGACCTGTTCCCAGTGCAGCTTGTTGCTCATACGCGTCCCTTTTGCCTGGGCGGGTACCGCTTGCGCCAGCCCGCTGGCAAGCGCCGCGGGTCGTCTGTGCTACCCTGCGCCACGTTTCCCGCGCCACCGGTCCGCATTTCATGAAATTCTTCCGCCTCATCAGCGTGCTCGAGGGTCTGTCGCTCATCACCCTGCTGTTTATCGCGATGCCGCTGCGCACGTATGCGGACATGCCCCTGGCCGTCACCTATGCCGGCTGGGTGCACGGCATCCTGTTCATCATCTATGGCGCGAGCTCGCTGATCGCCAGCCATCTGAGCGGCTGGCCGGTCTGGAAATGGTTGCTGGTCCTGTTCCTCGGAGTGGTCCCGTTCGGCTTCCTCTACGTGGACCACCTGATCCGCCGCGAAACCGCCCCCACCAGCAACCCAGAAACGGCCTGACACGCACCCGCAGCCACCCAAGCCCGATCAACCGACCGGGCACCGTCCAACCCGCGCCGTCACCCCGGCCGCAGCAAAGCGCAGAGCGGGGATCTCCCGCACCGGCATTATCCGGCGACCATGCTCCATCCCTGCTGCAGAGATCCTGGATCACCGCTGCGCGGTGTCCGGGACGACGGAGGACAGGAAACGCGACGTCAGACTTTGTGCCTTACCCTCCACGCCTGGTGGCGCAAGGGCGTCGGGCGCGCCCCTGTTCTGAGCGCGCCGGGTGCCGGTCAGCGCCGACTCAGTCCGCGTCGCGCAGAAGCTGCTGCTCCATGTCGACAATGAAGCCCGGCAGGGTGTCGAGATCGTGCTGGTCACGCACACCCTGCTCGCCCTCAAGCACCAGCTCGCGGCCAGGGTGGTCGTCGCTGTGCAGGAACTGATAGGTGATCTGACCGGGGTAGAACACCTCGACCTCGGTCCATTCCAGATCGGCGTCGTCCAGATCCCCATCGACGCGCCGGGCCACGATGTCGGCCTCCTCGTCTTCCAGCCCCAGGGTCATCGGCAGCGAGACCAGGTGCCAGCGCGCGCCCGCGGCACTGTGAACCGCGAAGGCGACGTTGTAGGACTCTCCGTGTTCCAGGGTCTTGCTGTCCCGGGCGTTGGGGGCCTCGAGCGAACGGGTCAGCGCAATCCGCCAGGCGCCGTCTTCGTAGCCACCCTCGGCACGGATCGCGCCGCGGGCGCCGCTCGGCTCTTGCAGGAACCGCTGCGGGATCACGTCGCCTTCCTGCCAGTCGTGGTCCGGATCAAAGGCGACCGCGTTGCCCTCGTGGATGTAATAGGCGTCGTCCTGCCCGTACTCGCGGGCGATCAGGGCCCCCCACTCCAGGGCGGGGGCACCGACCTTCTCCGGATCGAACATCCAGGCGGGTTGATCCGCGTCATCGTCCCAGTTGGTCGTGAACATGCTGGTGCCCTCGGACGACAGGCGGTAATGCAGCACGTAATTGTTGTCCGCATAACCCATCGGATGGCTGCGGTGCGAGCGCCACTGCCACAGGTCGAGGAAAACGCCATCGGACTGCAGCTGATCCACGGCGTCATCATCAAGAATCTGATCCCAAGAGGTCTCTTCCGGGTCGTCCGTGACGCGGGTCTGCGGGAGGTACTTGCGTACGTCGCTGCGCCCGAGTTCGCCGCCCAGCTTGGGATGCTCGCGAACGGCATCCGCGTCCACCTCGGAGGTCAAGCTGCGCATACCGTCGTGCGCGGTCATCCACCCGCCCATGCGGTCGAAGCCTTCCACCTTGCCGTCGTCCAGCATCATGGAGATCCGGTCCTCGTACAGGCCGTGCTCGTCCGGCCCCGGGCCGCCGGAGCCGTAGCGCACCCACTCGCCATCCTCGTAGCGCCAGACCTGGTGATACCAGCTGGGGGTATCGGTCTCGTACTCGTAGTGGATGCGGAAGTCTTCGTCGTTATAGACCGCGGCAACCCGCAGGACGGCGCGGGCATCCTCTTCGGCGGGAATAAAGACATTACGATCCGTGTCCACGAGACGCGGTTCGGCCAGCGCCAGAGCCGGGAAGGCGGCTGCGACCGCAAGGGCCATCAGTGTTTTCTTCATGCGCTTCTCCCTATACGCGGTTTCGAATCACCATTGGATCCCTTGCGACCATGAGGGGAATTAACAAGTTCCTGCCGGGTGCCCCGGCATGGGCTCTGGCCAGAGGCACCGCAACGCAGTCCGACCCACCATCGCCCTGTCTGGCGCCCTGGTTTGCTGCCACTGAAAGTCCAGGCAGCGCTCGGCCGAGTCCGCAAGGGGTTGGTGCCCCATGTTCCCCGATCCTGCGTTGCGCCGCTGGCCGGTAGCACCACTACCGACAGCACGACAAGCCTTGTCTCGGAAAACATGGGTCACCCACACGAGCGAGTACACAAACCAGTGTCTCCCTGAAGCCTGAGCCAGCCGGGCAAGGTGCTGTCGCTGTCGTTCTGGCGCGACGATCACCGCCGCCTGTTTTAGGCGCTGCCCCGCTCGGGCCGGAGTCAGTCGCTGTCGCGCACGATGATGCGGCCCTGCATGTAGGGGTGCGGGGCGCAGATGTAGTCGTAGGTGCCCGGCTCGGTCAGGGTGACGCTGTCGCTCTCGGCGTGCGCCAGCATTGAGGTCGCGAACGACTCCGGACCGCTCATGGCTACGGCGTTGTGCGCCCCCGAGGGCTCGCCTTGTCCGTAGGTGAAGACATCCTCGTTGACCCAGGTGATCTTTGTGCCCGGTGCCACCTCGACGACCTTCGGGTAGAAGGCATTGCCCTTCATCTCGATCACGACTTCCTCGATGTCGGAGCTGAACCGAACGGGCCGATCCGCCCGCGCGGGTACCGGACTGGCATCCGCATCGGGGATGCCGAACGGCGAAATGATCCGCTGCGCTTCACCGATCCGTTCTTCAAGTTCCTCCGATTCGTAGGACGGGCCCTCGGCCAGGATCTCGGAAGGCGTATCGGCATCCGCGCGGGCATCCAGCAACCCGATAGCGCCACGGCTGGTGGCCCCCACGCCATGATCCAGCATGGTGTAGACGCCTTCCTCAGGCGGTATCCGGAACTCGATCACCCAGGAGTCCGAGGGACCCGCGGTAACCGTCTGTCCGCCCGGCCAGATGGCCTCGGGGTGGCCCTGCCAGTACACGTAGTCCCAGACGATGCCGACGATATGGAAGGTCGAAAGCAGGTTGGGCCCCACGTTCAGGAAGTACATGCGCACGTAATCACCGGGACGCACCGGGATCGGGTTTTCCACGTAGCGGAACAGCTCGCCATTGAAGGCGGTGTAGCTGACATCGCCCTCCACCGCCTCCTTGCCGCTGGCGTACAGCTCGTGCTGCAGCATGTAGAGCTTCAGATCGGGTTCCTGGCCCAGGTCCTCTTCCAGCTTGTAGGGCTCGTCGCGCGGCTCGACGACGATCATCCCGTACTGGCCGAACATCACATGCATCGGGATGGCATGGCCGCCCGGCGCACAGTGATACATGAAGACCCCTGGCGTGGTCGCGCGGAAGGTGACCGACTTGGTCTGGCCGGGCATGATCGAGCCGACGTGCTTCGAGGTCTGGGTATAGGCGGCATGGATGGATGCCCCGTGCATCACCGCCCCGCTGTTGGTGATCTCCATGCGCACGATGTCGCCCTCGGTCACGCGCAGGGTCGGGCCCGGCAACTTGCCGTCGGTCAGAAAGCCGTCGTAGACCACGCCCTGCCCGATCGGCACCTGGCCCTCGTTGAGGTCGATCCGGAACACATGATCCGGCTCGACATCCTGCGAGACGTACCCGGTCGGCCGCGTCTCCAGCCCCTCGTCGCGCTCGATGATCTCGATAAAGTCGCTGTCACCGAACAGTTCGCTGAAGTCCGGTCCTGTCGAGGCCTGGGCCGCGGAAGCCACCCACCACAACAGGCCGATCAAGCACCAAAGCGCAAGGCGTGTGCCCGGATGGCTGCGGCCGATGGCCGAAGCTGCTGCTTCTGTCTGCGTCCTTTTCATTGCCCGACCTCCGTTGGATCGACTGATCGCCGGCCCGAAAAACATTGATTCCCCATACATCTATATTCAGAGTCACGCCGGAAGGACACGCGAGTCAAGCCTCAGAGTGCGGCGATCCGCGGCTTGCCGAAATTGTCCCCACCAGAGGCGATTGCCCCAGTGGATTCGAGCGGGTCAGAAGTCCTCGAACTCCATGGCGCGGAAGACGCGACCGGCGTTCTGCCGGTTGAGCTCGTCGTAGGTGTCCAGGTGGCGGTAGGCCGACTGGTCGATGTTGTAGGCGTCGTTCAGCGTGCCGCCGGTATCGAGGATCTCCTGCACCTCCGCGCGCAGGAAAACGAGGTAATCGAGGGTGTACTTGCGCAGTTGCTCGAAGTCGGTCACCGGACCACCGTGCCCCGGAATGATGTAGTCGGCCTCAATCGCCTCCAGCTTGTCCCAGGTCTCGATCCAGCCGGCGGTGTCGGTGTACTCGAAGATCGGCAGCATGCGCTCGTGGAAGGCGAGATCGCCGGTGATCAGCGTCTTGCGGTCCGGGGCCCACAGGGCGATATCCCCCGGGGCGTGCGCGGGGCCGAGGTAGAGCACCTCAATGGTCTCGCCACCCATGTCGAGGTCGACGCGATCCTCGAAGATCTTGTCCGGCGTGCCGAGCTCGGTCAGGAACGCCTTGTCGCGGGTACGGTTCGGTGCGCTCTCCAGGCTGCGCTGGCCGTTCTGCTCGATCTCGCGCGCGGCGTCCTCGTGCGCGATCACGGTGGCGCCCTGCTCCTGCCAGTAGGTCATGCCGAGCATCGCATGCCCCTGGGCGTTTTCCAGCACTACGTACTTCACCGGCTGCTCGGTGCGCTTCTTGATCTCCTCGTGCAGGGACTGGGCCAGCAGGTAGTTGTCGCCGGCGTTCATCACCACCACGCCATCGTCAGTGATGATGAACGACAGGTTGTTGTTGTGGCCCGAGTTCTCGTAAGTCGATGGCTGAGTGGCACCGATCGCGGACAACACGCCATCAGTCACCTCCTGCGGCATGTCGTAGAGGAAGGAATCCAGCGCCTTGTCGAGCACATACAGGGGGCCACCGGCCTCCTTCCATTCGGGGAAGCCGCCCGCGTAGTTGTGCACGTTGGTATAGCCCATGCGCTGCAGCGTCTGGGCCGCGAGGGCCGAACGGCGGTTCTCGTCGCTGTAGACGACGATGGGCGTGTCCAGGTCGGAGACCTCGCCCGGGATTCGAAACTCCAGCTCCCCGCGCGGGATATTCAGCGTGAGGTGCGAGCGGATCTGGCCACCACCCAGCTCGATCTCCTGGTGCGAACGGACATCGATCAGCACGTGATCCGGTTCGTTCGCGATCATGTCCTCCAGCCCTTCGCGGTCAACCTCCGTGGTCGCCGCGCGCGCATCGTCGACCAGCGCGTCCGCAGTGATGGTTTCGCCCTGGGCGACACCACCCACCGCGAACAGCGTCAGGACCAGCCAGTGTGCCCGCATATCGTTCACCTGCCGATGGAAGAGGTCATTCCCAGAACATAGACAGGCTTTGCACCCACTTCCACGTCGACCCATACCGTTTTCCGGCCGTATTCCCGGAAGGAACGGGCCGTGAGCGGCGACCCAAAGCCCTGCAGAGGCGGAGCTCGGGCACGCTCGAAACCCGTTATGGAGCCAATCGTACGGTCCATCGCCAATGGCGGGTCTATAGTCGAGGCATAAGCCAGAGCGGCATGACCGGGAGGAGGTCTTGATGAGTCAGCACATGGCGGATGTCACCATCCACATTGACGAGGACATCGAACGCGCAATCCGCCTGCGCATTCAGGACGAGTTACGGGGTCTGGACGGCGTCATGGCCGCTTCCAGCCACGACAACCGGCCTCACCTGCTGGTGGTGGAATACGACCCGGAACGGGTCAACAGTCGGCAGTTGCTGGATACGGTGACGGCAAACGGGGTAACCGCGGAGCTGATCGGGCTGTAAGGGGCGCCCGCGGCGGCGCCGGGAGGCGACTCCGGTGACCCTGCCCCAAAGGCCGCCACCTCCCTGTGACGGCAAACCGGGCCCGTGTGCGGGGTCTCGGAGGTGTTCAGTAGACCGGGACCAGCGCGTAGCCCTGGTTCTGGTAGCCCATCACGGCGATGAAACCGCTGCGCACCGGCTTGATCGCATCGAGGACCTTGTCGTTGTCCACGCCATAGGCACGCGTCGCCGCGGCACAAACCTCCATGCGCACGCCCAGCTCGTCCAGGCGTTCGACAGCCTTCGCGATCTCCTCCAGCGTGTCGCCATGGTCCATCGCGATCTCGGGCTCCGGGTCGGTGGTGATGAACTTGACCGCCTCGGCGATGAACACCATGCGCAGGTCCGGTTCCACGCCTTCCTTCACCAGATTCTCGTGATTGGTGGCGATGCCACGGAGGTAGGCGAGCATCACGTCGGGGTCGGACTTGCGCATGTCGTAGACCGCGCGCATGGTCTCGATGCCCTGGGTGGCCTCGCGGTTGTCCAGACCCTCTGCATTCGCCTTCGAGATCAACCCGAGGGGGAGCAGCAGGGCCAGCACCAGGATCATGATTCGGTTTCGCATCAGCTATGTCTCCTTTGGGGTTGGGGCCCGGTTGTCTTGTTTTCGGACCCGGTGTGGCCGCATTACGCGACTCAGTAGATCGGGATCACCGCGTAGCCCTGGGCCTGGTAGCCGGTCAGCGACACGAAGGTGTTGCGCACCGGCTCGATGCCCGGCAGCAGTTCGCCGTGATCGACCCCGAACAGGCGGGTGGCCACGGAGCAGGACTCCATCCGCACCCCCTTCTCCTTCAACGCGGCAATGTGCGCCTCGATCGCGTCCAGGTGGTCGAACTCGGTCAGCTCGAAGCGCTCGCGGTCCTCGCTGAGCATGGTCACCGCCTGCCCCCGGAAGGCGAGGATCATGTCGGGCTCCACGCCCTGCTCGGTCAGGTCCTCGAAGGTCTCGCGGATCACCATCAGATACAGCGCGAGCAGTTCGGGGTCGTTGTTGTTCAGGTCGAACACGACCCGGCCCTGGTCGACGCCCTCCAGTGCCCGGGCATCGGTCGGTTCCGCATGCGCGGAAAGCGACGCGACGGACAGCGCGAGGATCAGGGAAAGGACGGCCAGCATTTTCATTCTTCAGTCTCCTTGATGGTGTTGCTTGTGGGGTTCGACGAGTCGGTCGCAACCGCCCGCCAGGCCGTGTCCTGCATCGACGTCAGGTAGCGCAACAGGGGCTGTTCGAGGACACCGTCCAGATGCAGGTGGACCAGTCGAATCGCCCCGCCAAACGCTGCGGTGGCGGCGACCGGAATCTCGATGGGGCGGACCTCGCCCGAGGCGATGCCCTGCTCGATGCACTCGCGCATGCGCATGAAGGGCTGCGAAGAGCACACCGGCGGCTCGTCCGGCAGGAACTCGCGATGGCGCGACTCGAGCACGAAGCGCATGGTGCGAGGCTCCTCCGTCGCCGCCTGAAACAGGAAGGCGATAATGCCGTCGCAGCGCGCCCGGCAATCCTGCTCGCGCTCCATGACCTCGCGCAGCCCGGCATCCATGCGCTCCAGCAGATCGTCGTAGAGCGCCTTGGCCAGCGCCTCCTTGTTGCCGAAGTGGTGGTAGATGGAACCGATCGAGACATCCGCCTCTCGACGGATGTCGTGGATCGACGTGTTGAAGTAGCCACGCGTACTGAACAGCCCCAGGGCCGTTTCCAGCACACGCTGGCGCAACCCCTCACCGCGCAGCTTCTTGTTCGCAACCGTCGACATGAGCAAAACCAGAACGAACGTTCATTCTACTTTATGCCGAATCATCGGGCGTTGTCACCCCGCACCAAAAACGGGCGAAATACGCGGCGTTCTGCCACCATTGGCTCAGGGAGACCCGCCAATGAACCATCCGACCACCCTGCATGCCCTCAACGGCAGGCCCTCTTTCGGCCATCGCCCCTGGCTCGCCTGGCTGGGGGGCGGTACTGCCGTGGCCATCGCCTACGTGCTGATGCCCTACGGACGCGCGGCGGCGGCCCTGTATGTGCTGGCAACCTTCGGGGCAGCGGCCCTCATCGCCATGGCCCTGCTACGCCGCACCCCACCGCAGTGCCGATCGGCCTGGGCCCTGATTGCGGTCGCGCTGGGGCTGGCCGGTACGGGCCACCTGATCTGGTACGTGCTGGATCTACGCGGCCTCGATCCATTCCCGGCGGCACCGGACTTCTTCTACCTCGCGGTATACCCGCTGTTCATGATTGCCCTGTGGCGCCTCGGCGGTCCGGCACGCAAGGACGATGGGGCCCTGGGTGACGCACTGATCGTCGGCATCTCCGCCGCGGTGCTCGCCTGGGCACTCCTGATTCAGCCCTACCTGTATGACCCCGAACTGAGCTCCATGCAGCTGCTGGTCTCGGCAGGCTACCCGGTCTTTGACCTGATGCTGCTGCCGCTCGTCCTGCGGCTGGTGTTCCGCCACAGCACGCGCATCGACGGCCAGCTGTTCCTGCTGCTCGGCGTACTGGCCTATCTCGCCGCGGACCTGTTCTACGCGCATGGCAACTCCACCGGCTGGTATCAGGCCGGGGGCGTCACTGACGCCGGCTGGCTTGTGGCCTATTCCCTATTTGCAGCCGCCGCCTGGCACCCCTCGACATCGATCGATCGGGATGAACGCTCACGCAGCCCAGAGCTCTCGCGGCGCCGGCTCTACACCCTGGGCTCCGCCGCCGTCCTGGTGCCGGCCATCATCCTGTTCACGGCCGGAGTGGATCACGACACCGTGCGGATCGCCGCTGGCGCCTCGATTCTGATCTTTCTGCTGGTGCTCCATCGGATGGGCGGCCTGATCCGGGAAACCCAGCGCCAGGCACGCGCACTGCAAGCGCTCTCGCGAACCGACCCACTGACCGGTGCGGCGAATCGACGCCACCTGGAGGCCATTCTGGCAGACGAACTGGCCCGTATGCGCCGTCTCGAGACCCCTTTGAGCATCGCCTTCCTCGACCTGGATCACTTCAAGCAGTACAACGATACTTATGGCCATTCGCAGGGTGACCGATTGTTGCGCGACGTGGTCGCCGCCTGGCGCCAGGAGTTACGCCCCAGCGATACGCTGGCGCGTTACGGTGGCGAGGAATTCGTCGTGGTGCTTCCCCACACCGATCTGGATCAGGCCGTCACCGTGGTCGAACGCCTGCGCCACCGCATACCCGACAACCAGACCGGGTCCGCCGGCCTCGCCTGCGCCGAAGCGACGGAAACGCCGGACCAGCTTCTCGCCCGCGCGGATCAGGCCCTGTACCGCGCCAAGAACCAGGGCCGCGACCGGGCCTGCATTGCCACCATGGATGACCGCGTGCCGGCCGAGGCCTGAGTCTTTCGGCCCACGCCAGGCCCCAACCGTCCTCAAGGGAGATCCCGGATAACGCCATGACCGAACCGACGCCCGCCCGTGCCACCATCCGCCAGCAGCTGGAGCAGCTGGCCGCCCTCGTTCGCGATGATCAGCAGGAGGCAGCCCGCCACCTGATCGCCCGGATCGAGGAGACGCTGGACCACCTGTCAACGGAGGCGGCTGCCCCTGCGCCCTCGGCGCCGGCCCGCAAGCCCCCGCGCGAACCCGACACCGAAGCGGTCAAATGCCCGCGCTGTACCCTGCGGGCCTTCGCCTATCAACCGGACACCCTGCGCGAACAGCCCGGGCACCCGGGCCACTTCGAGGGGCGCTATCACTGCATGAGCTGCGGCCACGAGGACTGGCGCCCCGTCACATGATCCCTGGACATTTCCGCCGCCGCCTGGCTATATTGCGCGCACCCTCAGGGGAGTAGTCGCTCCGGCCACCCGTGCCGGAGGCACACGTCAACAGACTTGGCCGCATGGCCATGGCGTGTGCAGCCCACCCGAAGGCGCCTCGGCGCGCCTTCGTCGGACGGCCTGACGAGACCTGTGGCACCGACATCCGGTTCGCCTGCTGGCGAGCCTGGCCCGTGGGCGGGCGGCGATGGCGGTGTCACACGGTTGTGTCATGCCGCTCGCCCCGGATTGCATCCATGGAACTCTTTCTGCTCTCCATTGTGGCGGTTGCCATCGCCGAGATCGGTGATCGTTCGATGTTTCTGGCCGCCCTGTTCGGCATGCGCTGCCGCAGTACCTGGGCCGTCTTCTGGGGCATGGCCGCCGGTCTGTTCCTGAATCAGCTGCTGTCTGCGGTGGCCGGCATCTGGCTGTTCGCGGTGATCGCGACCGACTGGCACCTGTGGGTGGTCGGGACGGCCTTCCTGGTCATGGCCGTGTGGGTGCTGATCCCCGAGGACGACGAGTTCGAGAAAGACACCCGCGCGCGCAGCGCCTTCCTCGCGGCCGCCGTTGCCTTCTTCGTGTTCGAGATGCTCGACAAGACCCAGCTGGCGGTCATCACGCTGGCCGGGGCCTCCGGGGCCCTGCTGCCGGTTGTGCTGGGGGCCACGGTGGGCATCCTGCTGATCACTACCCCCGCCCTGATCCTCGGCAAGCGCTTTGCCGAGCGTATCCCGGCCGCCCCGATGCGCTACATCGCTTCCGGCATGTTCCTGCTGATTGGCCTGTGGACCTGGGCCGAGGCCGGAGGCTGGATGCCGGACATGGGCCTGCCGGATCTGTCGGAATGGCTGTTGCGCGCAGTGGAGAACCACCAGTAGCGGGTGGCAAGGAGGCTCGGGGTCGGGGCGGCAGGGACCCTCGGCCGGGCGGGCGAGCGCCCATACCCCTCCGGCTAGTACCGACGACGCGGGTGGGTGTGCACCCAGGTACGGAGTTGGCGGGTCTTTTCCACCATGCGCCACAACGACCGGCTGTTGTTGTAGCGCGAGACGTGCTGCAGCGGCACCCAGAGGATATCGTGCGATTCGTGGCTGCCCGGCACCGGCAGGCGGTCGTCGATCTCCAGCAGGAAGCGCACGTCGATGTGCTCGTGCATGGGGAAGTGCGGGCTCGCCGCGATGGTATGGATATCGAGGTCGAAGATGTCCTCGGCCACCAGGTGAATATGCTCCGAGGGAATGCCGGTCTCTTCGTGGATCTCGCGCAGGGCGACCTGCAGGATGTCGGCCTGGCCATCGGCATGGCCACCCGGCTGAAACCAGCGGTGGTGCTTGCCATGCAGCAACAGCAGTACCCGCTCGCGGTCAGGGCTCACCACCCAGGCCGATCCGGTTACATGCGCCGGCAGCAGGTCGCAGTGAAAGCAGTCCGGATGCGCCCCGACAAAGTCCAGCGCACGGCGCACGAATCCCGCCTCCTCGATGAACCGCGTCTGATGACCGGCCAGCAGTTCCAGCAGTTGCGCGCGATGCATGCTACGTCCCGGCGGGGTTGTGCAGCGCGTGGATCGCCGCCCGCGCCGCCTCGTCGACGTCCGCCTCGGAGCCCGCCAGCGTCAGGCGACCGAACGCACCCACCGCGCGCACGTCGATCAGCGAGACATGGGAGGCCTTCAGGGCCTGATTCGCCGCGTAGATGATGTAGCCGGCCGGCTCCGCCTCGAGGATGAACATGCTCTGATCCGGCAGGATCATGTTGCCGCGCCGGTTCTGGCGGTTGATCAGTACCGTGTGATCCGGGGTCATGCCGCGGATGGTTTCCTGCCACGGGATGCGGCAGGCCTGGCGCTCGGACTGATCCGCACCCAGGCGCTGCAGCAGGACGCGCCCGGCCTCCTGAACATCGCTCTGGTCGCGATGGTGGATCACCATGGAACCGAACTCGCGCTCCACCACCTGCTGTGCGAGGTGCACCCGGGTGGCCTTCAGCGCGACATCGGTCAGCCGGTGCACGGCCATGCCCGGCGAGACCTCCACCCACAGGCACGCATCCCCCGGCACGGGCAGGAAGCCCTGGGAGACGGTGGCCATGTATTCCGCCAGCTGGGGCTGGAGGGAATCCATGTAGACGTAGGTGCGCAGCTTGATCATCGATTTGCGTAGGGAAACACCCCGTTAACCCCCGTGCGGCCCGGGCCCGCGCGGGACTCCGCACACACGAATTTGAGCCGCCAGAAAACCGCCGGCTTGTTCGCGCACACGGGAATAAAGGGGCGTATTGTGAACGCCCCGCCCAAGAAGCTCAATGTCAGGCGACCGGTCCGGACACATGGCACCGGCCCCAGTCTGTGAAATACCCCCGCGACATTCCGCCTGGCGGCCCCTAGTCTCAGGGGGAAGGCGTTCACGCTTTTCACGCCCAACCCCTGGAGCCTGCATGAGCATCGACCAGGAAACGGACCTGACGCACCACCACAAACCACGCGATGTCTCCGACCGTGTTGCGCGAGCATTTACCGCCCTGATGCGCTTTTTCGCGGATACTTTCTTTGCTCGCCGCTACGGCCATCGCGCAGTGGTACTGGAGACGGTCGCCGGTGTCCCCGGCATGGTCGGCGCCACGTTACGGCACCTGCGTTCGCTGCGGCGCATGGAGGACGACCACGGCTGGATCAGCACCCTGATGGACGAGGCCGAGAACGAGCGGATGCACCTGCTCACGTTCATCGAGATCGCGTCGCCGAGCTGGTTTGAACGGGTTCTGATCATCCTCGCCCAGGGTTTCTTCTACACCCTGTATTTCCTGATCTATGTCGTCTCCCCGCGTACCGCGCACCGCATCATCGGCTACTTCGAGGAAGAGGCGATCGTCAGTTACACGGAATACCTGGAGGAAGTGGAAACCGGCGCGATCGAGAACATCCCCGCGCCCGACCGCGCCATCCAGTACTGGGACCTGCCGAAGGACGCACGCCTGATGGATGTAATCCGCGCCGTACGCGAAGACGAGGCCGGTCATCGCGACGTCAACCACGGCTTCGCCGACCTGCTGAGCAAAAAATCCTGAACGACGGAGCAACAACTGACACAGGCTGACCCTTGATCCCCGTAAGTACCTGTTCTCTGCTACCTTGCGACTGACCACCGCACCAGCGGCAATCGGAGACTCTGGATAGAATCTCCATGAAAACGTCCCTGAATACCCTTGGCCTCCTGATTCTGGCCACCGGCGCGTTGCTGGTGGCGATGGGCGCCATGGTCCTTGCTGGCTGGCACACAGGATGGACCGCGCTGGTCCAGGCCCATCCGGACTGGGTACCAGTACGGTACAAGACCGCACTGGCCTTGCTGCTGGCTGGCGGCTCGCTGCTTCTGGTGCTGGTGCATCGGCTGCGCGCTGCCGCCGCACTGGGGGCCATCACAGCCCTGATGGGGCTGTTCAGCCTGTCGCAGCGCCTCCTGGCGGTCGACCCCGGCATCGATGAACTGTTCATTCAGCATGGCCTCGCCATGCAGGCGCCGCAGCCTTGGCGCATGCCACCGAATACCGCACTTGGCTTCTTGCTGGCAGGCACCGGCCTGGCCCTCAACGGTTGGCTGCGCGAACAGACCTGGGTGCCCGTGGCGAAGGCCGCTCTCGCCGCCCTCGTCCTGGGGCTGGGCCTGGTGGCGCTGTCCGGCTACCTGATCGGGCTTCCCGCCGCCTATGGGTGGGGTGCCCTCACGCAGATGGCGATTCAGGTCTCCCTCGGGCTATTGATCCTCGGTGTCGGGCTGCTGGCGCTGGCCTGGCGCAGGGCCATCGAACTGCAGATGGACCCGTTTGCCTGGCTGCCGATTCCGGCGGGCATTGCGGTCCTCACCATCGCCCTGCTGCTGTGGCAGGCGCTGTCTCATGCCCTGCAACAAAGGGGCGTCGAGGACCTGCAGCTTCAGTCGCTTGTACTGGCGTTTGGCGGTGCCCTGGCATTGGCCCTGTCTGCGGCCCTGTATCAGCTGAACCAGTCACGCAATCGCACCGAGGCCGCCGAGCGCGCGCAGCACGAACTGGCGATCCTGGCCACCCAGCATCGGCAAGCGGAGCAGGCCCTGGGCGAAAGCGAAGCGCTGCTGCAGGCCACGAGCAGCCTGGCCAGCGTCGGCGGCTGGGAGCTGGATCCGGGGACTCAGGAGTTGGCCTGTACGCGAGAAACCCAACGCATTCTCGGCCTGCCACCCGGAATCGAACCGCCACTGGAAGAGGCCATCGGGCTCTTCCATCCCGATGATCGCCCCCTGCTCCGCCATGCGATCGACGAGGCGATTGAGAACGGCACGCCCTATGACCTGGAGCTGCGCCTGACCCGTACGGATGGCACCGAGATCTGGACCCGGGCCACCTGCCAGCCCGAGATGGTCGACGGAGAGGTCGTCCGTTTGCGTGGTGCGTTCCAGGACATCCACGACCGCAAACAATTCGAGCTGCGTCTGGCCACGAGCCAGCGGCTGCTCGAGATCGCCGAGCGCGTCGGCAACGTCGGCGGCTGGGAGGTGGACCTGGACGCAGGCCTGGTGCACTGGTCCGACCAGGTGGCGCGCATCCATGGCCTGCCACAGGCGAGATCCATACCGGTGGACCAGGGCATCGACCACTACGCACCGGAATACCGGGATCGCATCCGTGCGGTCTTCTCCGCCTGTGTCGAAGACGGCATCCCTTTCGACGAGGAACTGCAGATCATCGATGCGCAAGGCCACCGCGTCTGGGTGCGCAGCATCGGAGAACCCGTGTTCGACGAAACGGGCACCGTGCGGAAAGTCGAGGGGGCGTTTCAGGACATCAGCGCAAGAAAGCGCAACGAGGCCGCTCTCCTCCAGGCCGCCATGGTGTTCGACCACACCCAGGACGGGATCATCGTCACCGATCCGGACACCTGCATCGTCTCGGTCAACAGGGCGTTTACGGAGATCACCGGCTACACCAGGGCGGAAGCCCTGGGTCAGAAACCGGCCTCCCTGATCCAGAGCAGCCGCCACCCACCTTCGTTCTACAGGGCCATGTGGAAGGCCCTGAACACCTCCGGATACTGGCAGGGCGAAATCTGGAACCGCCGCAAGAACGGCGAGGAGTACCCCGAGTGGCTCACGGTCAATGCGGTGCAGGACGCCAACGGCGAAACCACTCACTATATCGGCATATTCACGGACATCACCGACATCAAGCAGAGCCAGGAACGTCTGGAATACCTGGCTCACTACGATACCCTGACGGATCTCCCCAACCGCACCCTGTTCGAATTCAAGCTGGACAAGGCCATCGAGCACAGCAAGCGCCACGGTGAAAGGATCGCGGTGCTGATCATCGACCTGGACCGGTTCAAGGCGATCAACGACAGTCTCGGCCACTCGGTTGGCGACGAGCTACTGGCGGCGATCCCGAAACGCCTTGCCCTGCGGCTACGGGGCGAGGACACCTTTGCCCGCCTGGGGGGCGACGAGTTCGCACTGCTGCTGGGCCGAATCGAGCACCCCGAGGACGCCGGCACCGTGGCGCATGACATCATCAGTCATCTGGCCGCCCCCTTCTCCCTGCCCAGCGGGCATGAAGTCTTCATCGGCGCCAGTATCGGCATCAGCGTGTTCCCGAACGACGGCAGCACGATGGAAGAGATGATGCGCAATGCCGACAGCGCGATGTTCGAAGCTAAGGACCGAGGACGCAACCACTACCACTTCTACACCGAGGATCTTACCCTCCGGGCAGTCGAGCGATTGTCCCTGGAAAACCGATTGCGCCGCGCGCTCTCGGAGCAGGAGTTCGAACTGCACTATCAGCCGTTTATCCGCATCGCGGACGGCCGGGTCGTCGGTGCGGAGGCCCTGCTGCGCTGGCGGGACCCCGAACAGGGCCTGATCCCGCCCTCCGCGTTCATCGATGTGGCCGAGGACAGCGGCCTGATCGCGGGCATCGGCGAGCAGGTACTGCGCGATGGCTGCCGCCAGATGAAGGCCTGGCGGGACGAGGGGGTCGACCTGGACGCGCTGGCCATCAACCTCTCGGCCCAGCAATTCCTGCTGCAGGACGTTCCCGAAGTCGTCCGCGGCATACTCGCAGAAACAGGCCTGCCGGCACAGCATCTGGAACTGGAGCTCACCGAAACCACGTTCTTCCAGCAAGGTCAGGCCTCCGGCAACACACTGGAGACTCTGCGGGCCCTGGGGCTGCGGCTGTCGATTGACGACTTCGGCACCGGCTATTCGTCGCTGGCCTATCTCCAGCAGTTTCCCCTCGACAAGCTCAAGATCGACGCCCGCTTTATCCGTGACCTGCTAGCCCGCCAGGACAGTCGCGAACTGACCGCCGCAATCATTACGATGGGCCACGGCCTGGGCCTTGAAGTACTGGCCGAAGGGGTCGAAACCGAGGGGCACCTGGATCTCCTGCGCCGGATGGGCTGTGACACGTACCAGGGCTATCTCGCCGCCCGCCCCCAGCCGGCCGAACAGTTCGCCGCGTGGCTGCGCCGGCACCCGGGAGCACCCGCCTGATCCGCACCAGTATCCGCGCAAGCCTGAGCCCGATGCGGCGATTCGCGGCCAGGCCGCGGTGGTATCGCCGGGCCCTGCAGCTGTGCCAGTGCCCGGCCTGACCACGGATGCGGTAGAGCCCGTGGCAGCTGAACCGGCATCCACTGTCCGTATAATGGGCGCAATCCGATTACGCAGGGAGCGTTATGCAGAACCCGGACGATGCCGCACAGCTGCTCGACACCCTGCAGGATGACAGCCAGTTCGATCTCGCCGGGACCCTGCGCCGTATCGTGGACTGGCTGCGCCCGGACAACCCGCGCAACGTCGCGCCGGTCATTGCCCGGATCGAGAGCCTGACCCTGGCCCTGCACGAGCGCCCCGAGGTGCGGGAACGCCTGCGCGAGCGACTCGAGGCCGGACTGGAGGACGCCCGCCACCTGACGCTCTACACCGGTGTGGGCCTGTTCTCCCGCAAGGGATTCTTCCGCGAAGCGGCGGAACTGCTGTACGAGCGCATCAACCCGCACCCGATGGACCGCACCGATCTCCGAGACGTGCTGTACCACGTATTCCACGACCCCGATGACACGATCTGGGTCTCGGCCCTGCCGGATGATGCCTGGTCCCGCCTGCTCGAGGCGCTGGGCTGCCTGTCCGGCGAACACCCCGGTGTACTGGAGCGCGCCCGCAGCGAGACGCTCTATGCCCTGGAGATGCTCTCGATCTGGATTGCAGCCGAGGAACTGGAGCCGGAACTGCTGCGCCTGGACCCGTCGATTGCCGAGCGCAACTCCGCGTTCGTCGCGCAGGAACGCGAGATCTCCGCCTATGTGCGCGACTACCGTGCCTGGCTGCAGGACCCCGCCCACGAACGCATGGACGACGCCCATGCGCGGGTGTTGCTGGAGCAGTGCGCGGAGCAGATCCTGCGCCTGCGCCAGCGGGCGATCACGCATGGCAGCAGCCTGTCGCTGACCCACCTGCTGGAGCGCCTGGACCAGACGCTGTCGCGCATCCACAAGCTGCTGGACCTGCTGGAACCGCGCGAGGAGGCGCACACCCGCGCTACCGCGGTCGGCGTGTTTCGCGAGCTGGTCACGGCCAGTGCCCGCCGCCATGGCCTGCGGGCCCTGTGGCAGGACAACATCCGCCTGGTCTCGCGCAGCATCACGCAGCACGTCTCCGATACCGGCGAGCACTACATCACCCGCGACCGCGGCGAATATCTGAAGATGCTGCGTTCGGGGGCCGGGGCGGGTCTGATCATCGCCTTCATGGCGCTGATCAAGATCCAGGTGGAGTCGCTGGGGCTGTCCGAGGGCTGGAACGCGTTGTGGGTCAGCCTGAACTATGGCCTGGGTTTCGTGCTGATCCACATCCTGCACTTTACCGTGGCGACGAAGCAGCCGGCGATGACCGCCGCGCGCCTGGCAGCCGCGATCGAGGAGAGCGAACGCGGCACGGCCGACGCCTCGAAGCTCGCCGATCTTCTGGTACGGGTGGGCCGTTCCCAGTTCGCCGCCGTGCTGGGCAATGTCGGTGTCGCACTCCCCACCGCACTGCTGGTCGGGGTCCTCGCCGCCTGGGGTTTCGGCACTCCGATCCTGTCGGGCACCGAGACGGATTACCTGCTGGACGGCCTGCGCCCGATCATGGGCCTGGCGCTGTTCTTTGCAGCCATCGCCGGGGTCTGGCTGTTCGTCTCCGGCCTGATAGCCGGTTTCTTCGACAACCGCTGCGCCTATCTCGACCTGCCCGGGCGCCTGCGCGAGCACCCGCTCTTGCAGCGCCTGCTGCCGACCCCGACGCGCCACCGCCTCGCGGACTGGGTCGGGTACAACTACGGCGCGGTGCTGGGCAACTTCCTGTTCGGCATGCTGCTGGGCATGACCGGCTTTGTCGGCTACCTGCTGAACCTTCCGCTGGACATCCAGCACGTGGCCTTCGCCTCCGCCAACCTCGGCTACGTGACCGCCAGCGAGCCCATCGGCGTGTTCACCTTCCTGCTGTTCCTGGTGTTCGTGCTGCTGATCGGCGCGGTGAACCTGTGGGTCAGCTTCGGCCTGGCCCTGTACGTCGCCCTGCGTGCCCGCGGCGTGCGGATCGGGGCCTTCGACCGCGTGCTGAAGGCATACGGCCAGCACCTGCGTCGACACCCGACGCAGTTCCTGCTCCCGCCCCGGGATGGCGAGGCACGGGAAGGTGACGAGACTCCCCCCAGGTGAGGTCGCTGTGATGCGCGTTTGGGGGGTGGTGCTCGCAGCCCTTTGGCTGGCCTCCTGTGCCGGCAGCCCGCCATACCCGGCCGCGGACGATCCCCCGGACGAACGCCCGCCCGCCAAGGTCCTCGAGACCGCCGACGGGACCCGCCTGCCACTCCACCGCTGGGGCCCGGAGAACCCCCGTCGGGTGGCACTCGTCCTGCACGGGTTCAATGACCACGGCGGCAGCATGGCGGCGCTCGGCGAGGCCCTCGGCGAGCGCGAGATCGCCGTCTACGCCTATGACCAGCGCGGCTTTGGCGCCAACCGCGATGCCGGTCGCTGGGCGGGCTACGGGACCCTGGCCGAGGATGCCCGCGACGGGCTGCGTCTGCTGGCAGATCGCTATCCGGACCAGCCGCCCTATCTGGTTGGCAAGAGCATGGGCGGTGGCGTGGCCCTGCTGGCTGCGACCGGGCACGACCGTCCACCCCTGCGCGGGACGATCCTGATCAGCCCCGCCGTCTGGAGCCGCGAGCAAATGCCCTGGTATCAGCGCTTCGGCCTCTGGCTGGGTGCACGTCTGGTCCCGGGGATGCGCCTGTCGGGCGAGATGGCCGCGGAGTTTGATATCCACCCCACCGACGATCCCGCAGTCCTGGATCAGATGCGCGAGGACCCGCTGGTCCTGCGTGATGCCCGCATCGACGTCCTGGACGGCCTGACCACTCTGATGGGCCGGGCATTGAGCGCCGGGGATGCCCTCCCCGCACCAAGCCTGCTGCTGTATGGCGCGAAGGACGATCTCGTGCCCCCCGGCCCGATGGCGATACTGGCCGAACGCCTGGCCGCAACCGGCGACACGGGCCACCGCATGGTGCTCTACCCCGAGGGCTATCACATGCTCACACGCTATACGCGGTCCGCCGACACCTTCGGCGACCTCGCCGCATGGATGCTGGACCCCGAGGCCAGCCTGCCATCGGGCCACGAACGCGAACCGGACACCATGGTGAAGAACCTGCAAGAACTCGATTAGCCGCGCTGATCCTTGCTGGCCGCACAATAGCCACCCGGAGCCCCGACGCGATACGACGTGCCTGCCCGGGAGTGTGATCCAGATCAAGGTACACAGGTATTAGATGTCTCACACTCGAGGCCCTTTTCTATCGTCCAGAAAGGCGCTGGCCTATGTCCGCGGAACGTCCCGCATCCCCTCGCCGGGCTTTGCGACTGCGGCTGTTCATCATCGCGGCCATCATGGGGGTGGCCCTGCTCGTCTTTCTGGCCGTCCACATCACCTCCACCCTGATCTACGAGCGCACGATGACGCGCCAGGCGGAGCAGACCGCCAGCGGCATCGCCCACCAGACCTTCGCCTCCATGTTCCAGATCATGCGCGAGGGCTGGACCCGCGAGCAGCTGGAGGCGTTTTCGGCGGGGATCGAGGAATCGCTGGCGGATACGCCGTTGCAGCTGGATCTCTATCGCGGCGAGAAGGTCTCGGCCCTGTACGGCGACGTGGACCAGGCCAACTGGCACGAACGTATCGAGCAGGCCTTCAAGACCGGTGCCATCGACAGTCGCCAGGATAACGGCGAGCTGCGCTACACCTTCCCCCTGCGCGCCCGCAACGAGTGCCTGAGCTGTCACGACAACGCGTCCAGCGGCGACGTGCTCGGGGTGATGGAAGTGCGTCAGGACCTGGGCACGGCCATCAGCGAGGCGCGCAACCAGCAGGTCTGGACCTTCCTCGGGACCGGGCTGGGCACGCTGCTTCTGGGCTCCCTGATTGCCGCCTGGGCCACGGCCCCAATCACCCGCTCGGTGCGCCGGTTCCAGGACCAGGTGACCCAGGTCAACGCAATCAAGGATCTCAATCACGTCGAGACGCAGGCCATCGACACCGGCTTCGTGGAACTCAACCAGGTGGTCGATCAAGTGGATGACCTGGTGCGCAAGCTGCGTTCGGTCGCAGTGGACAAGGACATCCTCGAGTTCGAGCTGAAGCTCCTGGACAAATTCATCATCACCTCGGACGTGGTGCGCGACTGGCGCGAATACATCGGCGTGCTGCTCACCGAGATCAACACGATCATCGACGCCTACACGCTGTTTACCCTGTTCAAGGCCAACGACGAGGTCTACGAACTGGAGATCTTCTGGCGCGCCGAGCCGACCGAGACCACCCGGCGCACGGTGGAGCACCTGGCCGCCCACCGCATCCGCGGCGCGGAGCAGTTCGCGATGGACGCCAACCTGACCATCCGTCACAACGTCGCGGACACCAGCCGCGCGTTGCCGGAGCTATCCCCGCACACTATCGAGATGGCGACCAAGTCCCTGGTCCTGGAGGCCCCGCGCATCGGCGGTGTAGTCGGGATCGGGGTGCAGTCCGAGCTGGTGCGCGATCCGGTGCGGCACGTGGTGATCGAGAGCATCCTGTCGACCCTGCTGAACCTGGTGGGCTCTGTGAAAGCAATCTACAAGTACACCCAGGACCTGGAGTACTACGCCACCCGCGACCCGCTGACGAACCTGTACAACCAGCGGGTGTTCTGGGAGCTACTCAACTACGAGATCAAGCGCGCCGAGGGGCATGCCTACCCCTTCGCGGTCATGGTCGTGGACCTCGACAACTTCAAGACCATCAACGACCGCTATGGCCATGCCTTCGGTGACCGCTTCCTGCAGGCCTATGCGAACACCATCCAGGATGCGATCCGCAACGAGGACATCCTGGCCCGCTACGGCGGGGACGAGTTCGCGCTGATCCTGCCCGAAACCGACCAGCAGTCCGCCTGGCAGCTGGCCGCCCACATGGCCGAGGCCACCGATCGACTGTCGCTCCCGGCCCCGGATGGCTCGCGCGTCAAGGCCACCACCTGCATCGGCATCGCGGCCTATCCGCGCCACGGCAAGGACACGCGTGATCTGTTCCTGGTGGCCGACAACATGATGTACAAGGCCAAGCGCGAGGGGAAAAACGCGGTCTGCGTGCCCAGCGACGAGGAAGTGGCCGAGGTATTCCGCGAAGCGGGCGAGACCGGCATCATGATCATGGAGGCACTGGAAGACCGGCGCATCATACCGTTCTTCCAGCCCATCATGGACGTCCGCACGGGCGAGGCGCGGATCCACGAACTGCTGATGCGCATCCGCGTCGGCGACGAACTGATTCCGGCCGGACAGTTCGTCGAGGTGGCCGAGACCATGGGCGTGATGCATCAGCTCGACTACGTGCTGATCGAACAGGCCTTTGCCGAGGTACAGCGTTCAGGCTACACCGGGCTCCTGTTCATCAATCTGTCACCGCGCGCCCTGATCATCGGCGAGTTCATCGGCAAGGTCCGCCAGCTGGCGCAGGATCATGACATCGACCCGGCCAAGGTCGTATTCGAGATCACCGAGCGCGACACGGTGAAGAACATGGCCGTACTGGAGAAATTCGTCCTGGATCTCAAGCATCAGGGCTTCCAGTTTGCCGTCGACGACTTCGGCTCCGGCTTCTCGTCATTCCACTATCTCAAGCGGTTCCCGATCGACTTCGTGAAAATCGAGGGCGACTTCGTACGCAACATGGTCCACGACCTGCGCGACCAGGCGTTCGTTCGCTCCATCGCTGCGCTGGCCCGTGACCTGGACGTGCGCACCATCGCCGAGTTCGTCGAGGACCAGGAGATCCTCGAGGCGGTGCAGTCGATCGGCATCCACTACGCCCAAGGCTTCCATGTTGGCCATCCCGGCCCGCAACTAGGCAACCCACCAGCATGAGCGGTGGGCGGCCCACCCTGATCGAGGGGCTGAAGCAGCAGCTGGGCAGCCCGAACCGTGACCTGTTGCTGTTGCCCTGGCGTCATCACGCCTTGCTGGAGCATCAGCGAGCGCGTCTGATCATCTCGCGAGTGCGCCTGGTTGCGTTTCTGTTTGCACTCCTCACCCCCCTCTGGATCCTGGTGGACCTCGTGTTTCTGCCCTGGCCGGTCTGGGGCGAGCTTGCCCTGGCACGGCTGTTGACCAGTGCGGCCTTTCTGGCCATGGCCCTGCGCTTCCGGCCATCGGAGAGCATGCCCCGTGCTTGGGTCGCACTGGCCCTGCTGTTCGCGATCCCGACCGTCTTCTTCCTCTACTCCCATCCGCTCCTGGCGTTCCGCGACATGGCCGGGCTCGAGGCCGCGATCGCGGCCGGCTACGCCTTCCTGCCCTTCGTGATGATCGCGGGGCTGGCGATCTTTCCGCTGACCGTCACCGAGGCAGTCGCGTACGCGGCCCCCGTACTGGCCGGACAGGCGGTAGCGGCCGCCCTGCAACTGGACGGCATGGAATGGACCACGCACGCCGGTGCCTTCTGGCTGTTGCTGCTGATCGCCTCGGTCGCTGCACTGGCCAGCATGAGCCAGCTGCAGTTCCTGGCCGCCCTCGTGCGCGAATCCTCGCGCGATGCCCTGACCGGCTGCTACACCCGCCGCAGCGGCGAGTCGCTTCTGGAGCGCGAGATGGCACGGTCACAGCGTCAGAGTCGCCCGCTCGCGGTGGCCTTTGTCGACCTCGACAACTTCAAGGCACTGAACGACCGCTTCGGACACGAGCAAGGCGACCGGGCCCTGCGTGCGGTTGCCACCGCCCTGACCGAACGCCTGCGCGGTATCGACAGCGTGATTCGCTGGGGCGGCGAGGAGTTCCTGGTCCTGATGCCCGAAACCGATCGCGCGGGCGCCCGCGAGGCCATGGAACGGGTGTTGCGCGAACCGGCGTGCTACACCCCGGACGGCGACCCCCTGACCGCCAGCACCGGGATCGCCAGCTACCCCGAAGAGACACTGGCCACGGGCGCCGAGGCCCTGGTGCACGAAGCCGACCTTCGGATGTATCGTGCCAAGAAAGAGGGCGGTGATCGCATCATCGATACGCGGGTCACCGCGCAGGAGAACGCCGGGTAGCGTGGAGGGCAGCATGAACCATTCGAGTGACCGGCTGGATCAACTGGTTGCGCAGACGCAGCGCTCGCGCGCAGAACGCGAACGCGGCTACCGCGAGCAGGCACTGAAGATGTATCCCTGGGTTTGTGGGCGCTGCGGGCGCGAGTTCACACGAGCCAACCTGCACGAACTGACCGTGCACCACCGCGACCACGACCACGACAACAACCCGTCCGATGGCAGCAACTGGGAGCTGCTGTGCCTGTACTGCCACGACAACGAGCACCAGCGCTACACCGACGCGACCCCCGGCAGTGGTCAAAGCGCGGGCACGTCGGCAACCCACAACCCCTTCGCCGAGCTCGCCGACCTGCTGAAACGCAAGGACGACCCCAAGTAGCCCCTTGCCAGGCGGCTGCCTGAATCGGTCACCACGCGAGGGCCCGGAGCCCTTGCCATCACAACCACGGAGGCAGTGATCAATGGATCCCGCTCCCACACCGGCAGACCCGCCCGGAAAGGCCCTCGCCATGCTTCCGGACAAGGGCCTCCCGGCGTCCTGCAAGACCGCCCCCAGGCACGACGGCATCGCGTACTCGTGTCTGCGCTGCCTGCGATCCTGTGACGCGCATCGAGCGGGTGAGGTTGACGCTGCAGGGGGTCAGGAAACTCGGCCACAACGATCTACACTAAACGTTGAAGGCTGCCGAATTCCCGCGCGGGTGCGAGTGCAGAGCCCGACCCGCTTGCGGATGCTGTGTTCCGTTTCGCCCTTCGGGGCATCCACGTCCGTCCAACAGGAGGCACTGTATGGATACCGTATGGATCGTTGTCGCCGATGCCGCCCGCGCGCGCATCCTCAGTTGTGAAGGTCGCGCCTGCCAGGGTCTGCACGAGACCGAGACCCTGACGCACACCGAATCCCGCGTACATCCTCGAGAGCTGGTTAGCGACCGGCCCGGCCGCAGCTGGAGCAGCGCTGGGGGTGATGGCCGCCACGCCATGCAGGAGACTACCGATCCGAGCGTCAATGAACGCAACCGCTTTGCCCGCCAGGTGGCCGATCATCTCAAGTCGGCCTATCACGCCGGCACCTACCAGCGGCTGGTGATCCTGGCCGCGCCGCAGTTTTTGGGTGCACTGCGCGAACTGCTGGACCCACAGGTCACGCAGATCGTCACCGCCCAGATCGCCAAGAACGTGTCCAAGGTTCAGGACCCGGCCGCCCTGCGCAATCACCTGCCGGACTTTCTCTACTAGGCAGTCCCCCAGGGCCCAACCTTCACAAGGCCCCGCCCGGCGCGGGGCCTTTTTCGGTCGTATCCGGTCCTGACCGCCCCCATGGGTTCGCGCCCTGCTCAGCGGCGACAGGAGATCCTCCCGTTTATCCACGCTCGGCACGGCTGAAGCTCAGAATACTCGCCGGGCTGGACGGGTGGGCAAGCGGGCATGCAGAACCACCCGAGTATTCGGACGGTCCCGTGGACAACCTATTGAGAGGTCGCACCTAGGGAAACACTGATTCATGTACACACTCGCGTTGGTACCCCAGGTTTTCCGAGACAAGGCGCGTCGTGCAGCGGGTAGTGGTTCTACCCGCAAGCGGCGCAACGC
>NZ_ARQK01000043.1 GCF_000385215.1 Thioalkalivibrio thiocyanoxidans ARh2 | reverse complement strand
GAGTTTCAGCGCCGCCGGCCTGGCGCGGCCGGAGCAAGGTTCCCGGGCGAATCCCGGGCGTGTTTCTTGGTTACTTCTTTGCACGAGCAAAGAAGCCCGTTTTTGATTGAAAACTGGCGCGGCGTGCTCGCGAGTGAGCGCACGGCAGGCGGCAGACCGAAGGCACGTAAACACCGGATGCCGAACCAGGCCCAGCCTGAAAGACGTGAGAGCTTGGCTCAGGTGGTGGCGAGCTGGTCGAGCAGCGCGCGATAGCCGGTGCGGTAGTCGGGGTAGCGCAGGTGATACCCGCTGGCATGCAGCCGCGCGTTGCGGCAGCGCTTGCCGCGGACATCGCCGGCCGGCATCGGCGGCGGCCCCGGGGAATCGAGCTCCATCTCTTGCGCCAGCCAGCCAAGCAGTTCGTGGCGCAGCGCCGGTTCGTCATCGACGCCCAGATAAAGCGCCTCGGGGTCGGCCAGATGAAACAGGTGGGTCAGGAGACCCACGCAGTCCTCGCGGTGGATGCGGTTGGTCCAGACCGGCGCCTCGTGCTGGCCGCGCACGCCCTCGCGCACCTTGCGCAGGTGGTACTCGCGTCCCGGACCATAGATGCCGCCAAAGCGCACGACCACGCTGGCAAACGGGCTGTCGGCCAGCAACTGCTCGGCCTCCAGCAGGCAGCGCCCGGAGAAGCGGGTGGGCTCGGCGGAGCTGGTTTCGTCCACCCAGCGCCCGTCGTCGGCACCAAAGACCGAAGTACTGGAGACGAACACGGTGCGGCGCGGGTGCTGGTGGGCCTGCTCCAGCGCGGCCAGGGTGTTGCGCAGGCCGTCGACATAGGCGCGGCGGTACGCGGGCTCGGTGAACTCCCCGGGGGTGGCGATGAAGTAGACGGTATCCAGATCCGGGGGGAGTGGCGGCAGGGCGTCCGCGCGGGCGAAGTCGCCGGTCAGTGGCCGGATCGGTTCCGGGATGTGCTCCGGCTGACGGCGCAGGCCCCAGACCGCGTGCCCGGCTGCGGCGAGCTGTTCTCCGACGCCGCAGCCGAGATCGCCGCAGCCCATGATTAGGATGTTTGCCATGAATCAGTATTTCCCTGGGTGCGTTCGCAACCTAACGTTTCCCCAGGTGAAAGACCAGCTCCAAAGTGAGGGTTCGACCCGGGGCGGTGGCTCGGGCATGCTGGCGGGGGCTTCGATGAGGGGGAGGTATCGCGTGGGCAAGGCCAGCCGCAGCAAGGGGGATATATGCGCCTGCGGGTCCGGGCTGGACCGGGCGGCGTGCTGCGGGCCGTTTCTCGACGGCGAGGCCGCGGCCCCGACGGCGGAGGCGTTGATGCGCTCGCGCTATGCCGCGTTCGTCGAGGGGCGCGAGGACTACCTGCTGGCGACCTGGGCCGCCGCGACGCGACCGCAATCCCTGGCGCTGGAGCCGGACCAGCGCTGGCTGGGTCTGACGATCCGCGCGACCGAGGCGGGCGGGCCGGAGGATCAGGAGGGCTGGGTCGAATTCGTCGCCCGCTCACGGGTGCGCGGGCAGGGGGTGCGCCTGTACGAGCGCAGCCGCTTTCGCCGCGAGGGCGGGCGCTGGGTCTATTTGGACGGCGAGTTCCCGGGCGCATGATCGATGAGGATCGCCCAGCCGGTTCGCCGGTGGATACGGCACTGCTGGAGCGGGTGCTGGAGGCGCTGCGCGAATACCCTCGCGGATGTACGGAGCACGCGCTGATTGCACGGCTTCGCGATCAGGGGGTGGAGCCGTTCGCCGCGGCGTGCCTGCAGGAGCCGTTGAGCCTGTTCCAGACCCACTTTGTGCTGTTCCACTGTCTTTACCGGCTGCGCGATACGCTGGTGGAGCAGGGCGAATGGCTGCGCATCCACTGCCTGGATATCGGGATCGAGCCGTTACCGGTGGCGGATACGGGATCGGGCCTGCCGACGCGGGCTGATCCGCTGCGCGCCTACTACCTGGACCTGACGCGGCTGGAGGGGATGGACGCGGCCGCGGTGGAAGCGCTGCTGGGCGAGTTCTGGTCGCATCTGGCACGCGATCAGCGGCGCGGACAGGCGCTCGAGGTGCTGGGGCTGGAGGATCCGGTCGATGCGGCGGCGATCCGGCAGCAGTATCGGCGGCTGGCGCAGCGTCACCACCCGGATCGCGGGGGCGACACGGCCACCCTGCAGCGGGTCAACGCGGCCCGCTGGGTGCTGCTGGAACAGGGATAGGGACTAGTCGTCCGAGTCGGACATCGTGGTCACGAACGCCTGTTCCACGGTGAAGTTGCCGACCCCCTTGTAGTTGGTCTGGGTCCAGCCGTGTTCGACCAGCCACTCGGTCATTTCGCGGTTCATCGCCGGGTTGCCGCAGAGCATCACGCGGTCGTGCTCGGGATCCGCCGGCGGCAGGTTGAGGATCTGAAACAGTTCGCCGGAGCGGAACATGTCGGCGCCGCGCTGGTTGTTGTCATACGGCTGCTGTGCGATCGGGCAGGCAAAGTCGTGGTTCTCGCGGGTTACCGTCGGTACGTAGCGCAGGCGGTCGCTGATGCGCGACTCGATCTCCTGGCGATAGGCCAGCTCCTCGACGGTACGCACGCTGTGTACCAGCACCGCGTTCTCGAAGTGCTCGAACAGCTCCGGGCTGCGGATCAGCGAGATGAACGGGGCCAGGCCCGTGCCGGTGGCCAGCATGTACAGGGTGCGCCCGGGCTGCACGTAGTCGAAGGTCAGCGAACCGGTGACCTTGGTGTTGATCCAGATCGAGTCGCCCGGGCTAACCTGGGCCAGACGACTGGTCAGCGCGCCGTCGGGCACGTGGATGCTCAGGAACTCCAGTTCCTCGGCGTCGGGTTCGGAGACGATCGAGTAGGCGCGCGGGATCAGCTTGCCCTCGGGGCGCAGCCCCAGCGTCACGAACTGCCCGTTCTTGAACTGCAGGCCTTCCGGGCGCGTGGTCTTGAAGCTGAAGGTCTTGTCCGACCAGCGATGGGTCGAGGTGATCTGTTCTTCCGAGTACGGCATGGGTTCCCACGGTTGATTGATTGCGGATGGATTCACGCTAACAGCTTGCCGTTGGCAAGGCGAAAGCGTCGGATATCTAAAGGGTTGAGGCGGCAGGCGGGGATTCAATCCTGACCGGCAAGATCCGCGAGGTAGTCGGCCAGGGGCATCGGCCTGGCCAGGTGATAGCCCTGGACAAAATCGAGCCCGATCTCGCGCAGGTGATGCATGGTCTCTTCGGATTCCACGCATTCGGCGATGGTGCGCAGCCCGAGTACATGGCCGACGCGGTGGATCGCGGTCACCATCGCCGCATCGACCGCGTTGGTCGCGATGTCGCGCACGAAGCTGCCGTCCACCTTGAGGAAGTCGACCGGCAGGTTCTTCAGGTAGCCGAACGAGGACAACCCGCTGCCGAAGTCGTCCAGCGAGAAGCGGCAGCCCATGTAGCGCAGCGCGCGGATCAGCCCCTGCGCGCGGTCGTGATGGCTGATCGCGGCGGTCTCGGTGATCTCGAAGATGACCTGTTGGGCCTGAATGCAGAATTGGCTCAAGCGGCTGGTGATGAACTCGAGCATCCCGTCCTGCGCCAGCGACTGTCCGGACAGATTGATCGACACCACGATCAGGGCGTGATGCGGGTTCCGGTCACGGTAGTCGGCCAGCTGCCGGAATACGAGATCGATCACATGGCGATCGATCTCGGGCATCAGGTGGTAGCGCTCGGCGGCCGGGATGAAGGCGCCCGGCGTGATCAGGGTTCCGTCTTCGCCGCGCAGGCGCAGCAGGATTTCGACATGATCCAGCGGCAGGTCGGTGCCGTTCAGGGGCTTGACCGGCTGGGCAAAGGCGACAAAACGGGCCTCCTCCAGCGCCGCACGCAGACGGCCGACCCATTCCATCTCGCCATGGCGCCGGCGCAGGATCTGGTCGGAGGGCTTCCAGGTATAGAGGCCGTTGCGCCCGAGGTCCTTGGCCACGTAGCAGGCGGAATCCGCCTGGCTGAGGACCTCTGGAAGGTTCCGCCCGGGGCCCTCGATCGGGACCAGGCCGATGCTCATGCCGACATCGAAGCGGCGACCCTCCCAGGAGAAGCGCAGGCCCTGGGCGGTGGCCAGCAGTTTTTTGCCGATGGCCTCCGCGCGTTCCAACGGGCAATGCATCAGCAGCAGGCCGAACTCGTCGCCGCCGAGCCGCGCAAGGATGTCGCTGTCGCGAATATGGGCGGGCAGCAGGTCGGCCAATTCGCGCAGCAGTGCATCCCCGGCCTGGTGGCCACAGGTGTCGTTGATGATCTTGAACTGGTCCAGGTCCATGTAGAACAGCGCGTGGGGCGTGTCGCCCTCGTCCAGGGTGCGCAGGGCCTCGTCCAGGCGGCGTTCGAATTCGCGCCGGTTGCACAGGCCGGTGAGTTCGTCGTGTGTGGCCTGGTGGTTCAGTTGCTGCGTCATTCGCCACAGTTCGGTGTGGTCGTGCAGTACGACCACGACCCCCTCGCTGTGGTGGTCCGGCCGCCGCAGGGGCGAGACCAGCAGCCGGACCACACGGGCCGCACCGTCCGGACGGCGCAGCACGCGCTCGGGGGACTCCAGCGTCATGCCCGTCTCCAGGCACTGCGCGACCGGGTTCAGGACCCGGTGGCCGGTATGCGTATCCTCGAGCTCCAGCACCTCGTCGAGGCGCTGGCCCTGGACCGCCGTGGCATCCACGCCCAGCAGGTCGCGGGCCGACGGGTTGAGGTAGGTCAGGCGTCCGGTGGTGTCCGCGGTTAGCACGCCGTCGCTGATGGAATGCAGGGTGGTCAGCAGCCGGTCGCGCTCCGAGGCGGTGGTCGCCTCGGCTACACGCAGCGAGGTGATGTCCCAGGCGACGCCGAGCACACCCGGCTGTTGGGCTCGGACCCTCTCCATCGGCATCCAGGAGATGGCGAAGTGGCTGTCGCCGATCTTGACCTCGCTTTGGAATTGCTCTCCCGCGAGCGCGCGGTCGATTGCGGACAGGATGGCCGGATGTTCGGCGTACAACCGACGTGCGTCCTGCCCGACGACCTCGCCGGGTTGCAGCCCCAGGCTGTGCAGCGCGGCCCCCTCGGACAGGGTGAAGACCCCGTCCGGCCCGAGCCCGAACAGGATCAGGGGCGCATGGCGGATCGTGGCCGAGAGCTGGGTCTCCAGTTCGTGCAGGGCCTGCTCGGATTGCTGCTGCCGGGTGATGTCGCGGACCGTGGTCAGGACCTCGATGTCTTTCCCGGTGTGGATTGCGTTGGTGTGGATCTCGGCCGGGAACTCCGTGCCGTCCCGGCGGCGGAACCGCGTCTCGAAGCGGGCTGGCAGTCGCTCCTCGGGTTGGCCGTGCGCACGGTCGACGTCGGCCGGGGTGGCCTCGAGGTCGATCGCGGTGATGTGGATACCGCCCGTCAGTTCGTCCCGGGGGTAGCCCAGCAGGCGCGTTGCGGCCTGGTTGGCCGCGACAATATTGCCCGCACGATTGAGCACCAGCTGCGCCTCTGGTGCCTGTTCAAACAGGCGCTGGAAGCGGGTGCTGTCCGGGTGGTGGGGCATGGCGACGGGGTGAATCCTTTCGTGGGGTGCCGGGGCCGGGGGTGCAATCCGGTTCCGAGTGTCCCCTGTTGCGCCGGTGCTGGCAAGCGCCGGTTGTCGCTTACGGTCCGGGGGCCTGCGTGAGACGGGAGAGGTGCTTCGCGGGGGGGGTTGGGGGGCGGCGCCGCAATTGTTCGAGTGCCCAGCCGACGTGTTCGCGTACCAGGGCGGAGGGGTGGTCGGCACGGGCGCGAAGGGCCGCCTCGGCCTCCGCGGAGGCCGGGCCATTGCCCAGGGCGACCGCCAGATTGCGTAGCCACTGTTCGTGGCCGATGCGGCGGATGGCCATGCCCTCGGTGCGTTGCAGGAAGGTGGACTCGTCCCAGCCGAACAGCTCTACCAGGCTGGCGGCATCCAGCCCGTGACGGGCAACGAAGTCGGGCTCTGCGGAGACCTCGGCAAAGCGGTTCCACGGGCAGACCAGCTGGCAGTCATCGCAGCCGTAGATGCGGTTGCCGATCAGCGGACGCAGCTCTTCGGGGATCGATCCCTTCAGTTCGATGGTGAGGTAGGAGATGCAGCGCCGAGCATCCAGGTCGTAGGGCCCGCGAAAGGCCTGGGTCGGGCAGATGTCGAGGCAGGCGGTACACGCCCCGCAGTGTTCGCCGACCGGGTCGTCGACCGGGAGCGGCAGGTCCGTAAACAGCTCGCCAAGGAAGAACCAGGAGCCGCTCTCGCGGGCGAGCAGGTTGGTGTTCTTGCCGATCCAGCCGAGCCCGGCGCGGGCGGCCAGGGCCTTTTCCAGGATGGGCGCGCTGTCGGTGAACGCGCGATAGCCGTGCGGTCCTGCCGCGGCTTCGATGCGCCGGCCCAGTTCGGTCAGGCGCTTGCGGATCAGCTTGTGGTAGTCGCGGCCGAGGGCGTAGCGGGAGACATAGGCGCGGTCGCGTTCGGCCAGCTGGATGGCCGGGCGCCGGGTGCGTGGCGGGAAATAGTCCATGCGTACGCTGATCACGCGCTCCACGCCCGGCATCAGTTGCGCGGGCTCGTGGCGCAGTGCGGCGCGGTCGGCCATCCAGTCCATCTCGCCGTGCGAGCCTTTCTGCAGCCAGCGGTCCAGGTGCTGGCGATCCGCCTCCGGGACGGTGGCGGGCGCGATGCGCAGTGCCTGGAAGCCCAGTTCGCGGCCCCAGACGCGAATCTGTTCGGCCAGCGCGGCACATTGGCGTGGATCGAGAGGCTCAGGCACGATTTCGGCAATCATTACGATCGGGGCAAGAAACGTGAATGATGGACCCGGGGTGATCCCCCTGACCAGCGCGCTCTACGACAGCGAGGGCATGCGGGCCCTGGATGCGGCCGGTATGGCCCTGCCGGAGATCGTGCCCGGGGAATTGATGGAGCGGGCCGGGGCGGCCCTGCTGGCGGCCGTCAGGGCCCACTGGCCCGCTGTGCGCCGGCTCGGCATCCTCTGCGGCCCCGGCAACAACGGGGGCGACGGCTATGTGCTGGCGCGACTGGCGGCACAGGCCGGCCTGGATGTGCGGCTCCACGGCGGCCCGTCGCGTGCGCGCCCGGAGTCGGACGGACGTCAGGCACATCGGCGCTGGATCGAGCACGGGGGTGCGACGGCGCCGCTCGAGGCCTTCGACCCGGCGGACGCCGAGCTGTGGGTCGACTGCCTGTTCGGTATCGGGCTGGAGCGACCGCTGCATGATGCCTACGGCGAGGTGGTCGAGCGCCTGAATGCCTCCGGACGACCCGTGCTGGCCGCGGACATCCCCTCGGGCGTCAATGCCGATACGGGCGCGGTGCCGGGACCCGCGGTGCGCGCCCGGCTTACCGTGACCATGATTGCCGACAAGCTGGGCCTGCGCACCGGCGCAGGCGTGGACTGCGCGGGTAGCGTGGAGGTGGCACGGCTGGATCTGCCCGAGCAGATCGCCCGGGGCGTGATGCCGCGGGCCCGGCATCTGGGCCCGGAGGGCTGGCGGGCCCGCCTGCCGGCCCGCCGGCCGGGGGCGCACAAGGGCGACGCCGGGCATGTGCTGGTGGTCGGGGGCGCGCCGGGGTTCTCCGGGGCGGCCCGTCTGACGGCGCTGGCGGCCCTGCGCGCCGGGGCCGGGCGCGTGACGCTGGCCACGCACGAGGACCATGCGGCCTGGGCCAATGCCGACCGGCCCGAGATCATGGTGCGGGCGGTGCGCGCGCCGGCCGATCTGTTGCGTCTGGCCCGTCAGGTGGATGTGATCGCGGCAGGTCCGGGTCTGGGTACCGAGGAATGGGGGCGCCGCCTGTGGCACGCAGTCGCGGATGCCGGTGTGCCCCTGGTGGTGGATGCCGATGCCCTCAATCTGCTGGCCGCGACACCCCGTCAGATGGACTCCTGGGTCCTGACGCCGCATCCGGGCGAGGCCGGTCGCCTGTTGAACCGCCCGGCGTCGGAGGTCGAGGCCGATCGACCGGCGGCCGTGCTCGAGCTGGCGCAGCGCTTCGGCGGCGTGTCGCTGCTCAAGGGGGCCGGGACGCTGGTCGCCGACGCCGACGCCGACGCCGACGCCGACGCCGATCCCGATGTTGGGGGCGGGCCGCTGACCTGTGTGACCGGAGGCCATGCCGGCATGGCGGTCCCCGGGAGCGGGGATGTGCTCACGGGGATTATCGTCGCGCTGCGGGCGCAGGGGCTCGAGGCGCGTGCCGCGGCCGAGATCGGGGCAGCCTGGCATTGTGCCGCGGGCCAGGTCCTGCGCGCGCGGCTGGGCAGCTGGCGCGGGCTGCTGGCGGGCGAGCTGGCGGATGCCCTGCCGGCCGCCGCCGGGGAGGAAGGGGCGTGAACGAAGGGATCCGGCTGCCGGACGCCGCGGCCACGGAGCGGGCCGGTGCAGCCCTGGCGGGGATGGAAGGCCTGCGGATCGTCTACCTGGAGGGGGATCTCGGCGCGGGCAAGACCACCTGGGCGCGCGGTCTCCTGCAGGCACTGGGGCATGCGGGCAGCGTGCGCAGCCCCACCTACACGCTGGTGGAGCCCTACGAACTCCAGGGGCGCCACGTGCTGCACTTCGACCTGTATCGCCTGGCGGACCCGGAGGAGCTGGAGTATCTGGGGGTGCGCGAGGCCTTTGGCGGGCAGGCACTCTGGCTGGTGGAATGGCCGGAGCGCGGGGCGGGCTGGCTGCCGGAACCGGATCTGCGGGTGCGGCTGGAGCCGTGCGAGCCGGACGGGCGCATGCTTTATGTCTCCGGCCCGGCCGCCGGCGAGTATCGCACGCGCCTCGAGCGACACTCCCCATCCTTATAACCCAATGAAAAAACGTAAAAAATCGAGTTTCTGAGAGGGGCTTCGGTTCTTGTCGGGCGAGGTCTCAGTTGCAATGGCACACGCAAAAACCGCGATATCTCGCTCATAAAGAACGAATTTTGCTATTGCTTTTCCAGAAAAAGCGTCCACAATGGAGTCAGACCCCCTGAATTAAAAAGGGATTCGCCGTGGGCCAAAGCACGATTCCGGATATGCGCCGCCGCCAGGTGCTGCGCGCCCTGACTGCCCTGGGGCTGGTCGGGCTGCCGCTGCCCGCGCTCGCGCGCACGGGTGTCGAGCGGGTGCGCATGTCCGTGGATGGCGACACCACGCGCCTGGTCTTCGACATGGACGGCGATGCCGAGTACTCGATGTTCAAGCTCGAGTCGCCCGATCGCCTGGTGGTGGACATCAAGAACGCCCGCGCGGTGGACGAGCTGAAGCTCAGCTCCAATCCACGTTCGGTCGTGGAGTCGATTCGTCACGCCCCGCGGGATGGCGGCGATCTGCGGGTGGTGTTCGACCTGCGCAAGCCGATCGAGCCGCGCAGTTTCAAGCTGATGCCGGCCCAGGATTCCCCGCACCGTCTGGTGCTGGATCTGACCAGCCGCGAGGGTGCCCCCACACAGTCGGCCCGCGAGGAGTCCGGCGACAACGGCGAACCGCGCCGCGGTCGTTCGCAGGAGGACCTGCGTGATGTCGTGGTCGCGATCGACGCCGGCCATGGCGGGCATGACCCGGGGGCGATCGGTCCCGGCGGGACCCGCGAGAAGGACGTGGTGCTGCAGATCTCCAGGCGTCTGGCCGAACGCGTCGATGACGAACGCGGCATGAAGGCGGTGATGATCCGTACCGGGGACTACTTCCTGCCCCTGCGCGAGCGCATCGAGCGCGCGCGCGAGGCGGATGCCGACGTGTTCATGTCGATCCACGCCGACGCGATCGCCAACCGCAACGTGCAGGGCTCCTCGGTATACATGCTCTCCGAACGCGGGGCCTCCAGCGAGGCCGCCCGGTTCCTGGCGCAGCGCGAGAACCAGGCCGACCTGCGGCTGGGTGGTGTGCCGATCAACGGCAAGGATGACTCCCTGACCAACGTGCTGCTGGACCTCGCTCAGAGCGGCAGTCTCGAGGCGAGCAATACCCTGGCCGAGCGCATGATCTCCGAACTGCACCGGGTGGGCAAGGTGCGCAAGCCGGAGGTCGAGCGGGCCAACTTCGCGGTGCTGCGCTCGCCCGATGTCCCGTCCATCCTGGTCGAGGCGGCGTTTATCTCCAATCCGTCCGAGGAGCGCAAGCTGCGCAGTACGGACTTCCAGAACTCGCTGGCGGACGCGCTGCTGACCGGGCTGCGGTCGTACTTCTCGACCCACGCGCGTCCGGGCACGCTGATCGCCGACGGCCAGCCGGATCAGCACATCATTCGCCCTGGGGAGACGCTCTCGGGGATCGCCGACCGCTACAGCCTGTCGCTGACCGATCTGCGTTCGGCGAACGATGTCAGGGACGATCGCATCTACGCCGGTCAGGTTCTGCAGATCCCGCGCGACTCCTGATACGCAGGCATTCACGGTTTCAGGCCACCGTATCCCACTGGTAACGCCATTGGGGCCCCAAAGCGTGCAAATCGGACCGTGTTTCCCTAGGCTTGTGGGCCCATTCCGGCCCACGGATTCGCGCGTGTCCATCGAGAAACTCTCCGAGCAACTGATCAACCAGATCGCGGCGGGCGAGGTGGTCGAGCGCCCGGCCTCAGTGGTCAAGGAGCTTGTGGAGAATGCCCTGGACGCGGGCTCGACCCGCATCGAGATCCGTCTGGAGCAGGGCGGCATTCGTCTGATCCAGATCAGCGATAACGGTTGCGGCATCCATCGCGACCAGCTACCGCTGGCGTTGTCACGCCACGCGACCAGCAAGATCCGTTCGATGGAGGATCTGGAGGCCCTGCACACCCTGGGCTTTCGCGGCGAGGCATTGCCGTCGATCGCATCCGTCTCGCGCCTGTCCATGACCTCGACGGTGGAAGGTGAGCGCAATGGCTGGCGGTTGACCGGGGACGGCTCGGATGTCTTTCGCGAGGCGGCCCCGGCCGCGCACCCGGTGGGCACGACGGTCGAGGTGCGCGACCTGTTCTTCAATGTCCCCGCAAGGCGCAAGTTCGTGCGCACCGAGCGCACCGAGTTCAATCACTGCGAGACGGTCATCCGCACCCAGGCGGCGGCCTGCCCGGAGGTGGCCTTCACCCTGCGCCACAACGATCGCGTGGTACTGGACCTGCCCGCCGCGGCGGACCCCGCCGAACGTGTGCGTGCCCTGCTGGGCGAGGCCTTCATGGACGCGGCGACGCCGGTGGACGAGCAGCGTGCCGGCCTCAAGCTCTCCGGCTGGCTGGGGGCGCCGACCCAGTCCCGGGCCCAGCCCGACCAGCAGTATTTCTTCGTCAATGGCCGCGCGATTCGCGACCGTGTGCTGGCGGCAGCCGTGCGCAAGGCCTACCAGGACGTGCTCTACCACGGCCGTCACCCGATGTTCGTGCTGGAGCTCGAACTGGACCCGGTGCAGGTGGACGTGAACGCCCATCCCACCAAGCAGGAGGTGCGTTTCCGCGAGTCGCGCATGGTGCACGACTTCATCTTTCACGCCCTGCACAAGGCGCTGGCCGATGTGCGTCCCGGCGACGGCGGGATGCCCGGGCATCTCCCGGCCGAGCCCGGTGCTGCCCGGTCGCCGCAGAAGCAGGCTGCGCCGGGGTTCCCGCGCGAACGCGCCCTGAGCGGGCTGGGGGTGCCCGAGTCCCGGGCCGAAGACCGGTCGCCTGCGGCCGGATTGGGTGATCGCCGCGAGTATGCGCCTGGCACATCATCAGATTATGCGGCGGCCTGGGCCGAGTTCCGCGGGCCAGCCGCGGTGGCCGAGCCCGCACCCCGTTCGTTCGCGGCGGCAGTCGGTGCGAGTGAAAGTGATGGTGTGGAAGGTATGCCACCGCTGGGCTTCGCGCTGGGGCAGGTCGCGGAGACCTTTATCCTCGCGGAGAATGCGCGCGGCCTGATCGTGGTCGACATGCATGCGGCGCACGAGCGCATTACCTACGAGCGCCTCAAGCGGGAATGGGGTGCACAGGGCATTACCTCGCAGCCCCTGCTGGTCCCGGAGACGGTGGAGGTGACGCCCGCCGAGGCCGCACTGGCCGAGGAGCATGCCGGTGTACTGGGTGCTTTGGGTTTCGAACTGGATCGGTCGGGGCCAGAGGCGCTGACCCTGCGGGCGGTCCCGGCGCTGCTGCGCGGGCGTGACACCGCGCAGTTGGTGCGCGATGTGCTCGCGGACCTCGCGGCCGTCGGCTACAGCCACCGCGCCGAGGGCGCGATGAATGCGGTGCTGGGCACCATGGCCTGCCACGGTTCGGTGCGTTCCGGCCGGCGTCTGACGCTCCCGGAGATGAACCAGCTGTTGCGCGACATGGAGGCGACCGAACGCTCCGGCCAGTGCAACCACGGCCGCCCGACCTGGGTGGAGCTCGATCACCAGGCGCTGGATCGCTTGTTCCTGCGAGGCCGGTAATGGGTGCAGTCGAGTCCGGCCGCCCGCCGGTGGTGATCCTGGCCGGACCGACGGCCTCGGGGAAGACCGCGCTGTCGCTGGCACTGGCCGAGGCGCTGGAAGCCGAGATCGTCAGCGTTGATTCCGCGCTGGTCTATCGCGGCATGGATATCGGCACCGCGAAGCCGACCGCGGAGGAACGTGCCCGCGTACCACATCATCTGCTGGATATCCGCGACCCGGAGGACACCTACAGCGCCGCCGACTTCGCGCGCGACGCCCGGGAGGCGATCGCCGGTATCCACGCGCGTGGCCGGGTGGCCCTGCTGGCGGGTGGCACCCTGTTGTACCTGCGTGCACTGCTGGATGGCTTCGACGCGATCCCCGAGGTACCGGATGCGGTGCGCGAACGGGTGCGTGCACGCCTGGACGTGGAGGGTGGGCAGGGCCTGCATCGCGAACTGGCCAGGGTGGATCCCGCGGCCGCGGCGCGCATCCACCCGAATGACCCGCAACGCATCCTGCGGGCCCTGGAGGTCTTCGAGGCGACCGGGCGTCCGTTGTCGAGCTTCCAGCAGGGTGCAGCGGCCCGTGTGCCGGAGGGCTGGGTGTCACTGGCTCTGTGGCCGGAGGATCGCGAGGCGTTGCGCGACCGCATCGCCCGCCGCTTCGACGCGATGCTGGAGGCCGGGTTTGTCGACGAACTGGTGGCCCTGCAACAGCGCCCGGGGCTGACGGCGGAGCATCCCTCCCAGCGTGCGGTGGGCTACCGTCAGGGCTGGCAGTGGCTGGCGGGAGAGCTCGATTTTGCGCAGTTCCGCGAGCGGGCGATCGCCGCTACCCGGCAACTGGCCAAGCGCCAGCTGACGGGCCTGCGGCGGTTCCCCCTGCATGCCCGATTGAACGCGTCCACGGTCGATTGGTCGGAGGTACTGAGCGCGATTCGCTCCGCGGACTTCGACCGCTGATGTGCTACTCTCTGAAGAGGCCCCGTCAGGGTTTGGTGGAGGAGCCTCTGGCGTGTGGCGAGATTGAAGAATAACAACCAAGGAATGCACTGATGGCCAAAGGGCAAATGCTGCAGGAACCCTTCCTGAACGCGCTGCGTCGAGACCGTATTCCCGTTTCGATCTATCTGGTCAACGGCATCAAGTTGCAGGGGCAGATCGAGTCCTTCGATCAGTTCGTGGTCCTGTTGCGCAGCACGGTCTCGCAGATGGTGTACAAGCACGCGATCTCGACCATCGTCCCGTCCCGTCAGGTGCGCATGAATAACGAAGGTGAAGCGACCGCCACCGCTGAGGCGGAGGCGTGAGCAGCCAGTGATTATGCGCGGGAGGTTCATCCTTCTTGTTTGAGCGCCCCGACAGCGCCGGCGATCGCGCCGTGCTGGTGGCCCTGGCCATCGGCGAAAACCCCGACATCGAGGCCCAGGTCCAGGAATTCGACGAGCTGGTCCGTTCCGCCGGCGCGGATGTGCTCGAGCTCGTGCGGGGTTCAAGAGACCGCCCGCATCCGCGCCTGTTCGTGGGCGCCGGCAAGGCCGACGAGATTCGTGCCGCGGTCGAGGCCCACGGCGCCGATGTGGTCATCTTCAACCACGCCCTCTCGCCCAGTCAGGAACGCAACCTCGAACGGCACCTGCAATGCCGGGTGCTGGACCGTGCGGGGCTGATCCTCGACATCTTTGCCCAGCGCGCACGTTCGCACGAAGGCAAGCTGCAGGTCGAGCTGGCCCAGTTGCGGCACATGGCCACCCGGCTGGTGCGCGGCTGGACTCACCTGGAGCGCCAGAAGGGCGGCATTGGTCTGCGCGGGCCGGGGGAAACCCAGCTGGAAACCGACCGCCGCCTGCTGGCCGCGCGCATCAAGCACATCGAACGGCGTCTGGAGAAGGTCGAGCGCACCCGCGAGCAGGGCCGTCAGGCGCGCCTGCGCAACGAGATCCCGACCGTGTCCCTGGTGGGCTATACCAACGCCGGCAAGTCCACGCTGTTCAACCGCCTGACGCATTCGGATGTGTACGAGGCGGATCAGCTGTTCGCGACCCTGGATCCGACCCTGCGGCGGCTGGACCTGGCCCCGCACCAGTCGCTGATCCTGGCGGACACCGTCGGGTTCGTGCGTGACCTGCCACACGAACTGGTGGCGGCCTTCAAGGCGACGCTGACCGAGACCCGCGAGGCCGCGTTGCTGCTGCACGTGATCGACGCCGCCGACCCCGAGCGCGAGGCGCGCATCCGCCAGGTCGAGGCCGTGCTGGAGGAGATCGGTGCGCAGGATGTCCCCTGCTGGCGGGTCTACAACAAGATTGACCGGCTGGAATCGACTCCCGATGCGGACGCATCCCGTTTCGGCTCCAGCGATGACGTCTTCTGGGTGTCCGCATATACGGGCGAGGGCATTGTCACACTGGAAGAGCGCCTGGCCGAGACCTTTACCGAGTCGATGATGCGGGGCTGGGTAGAGCTTCCGGCCGCCGCCGGTCGCCTGCGGGCCCAGCTGTACGAGGAGAAGGCCGTGGAGGCGGAGCAGACCACCGCGGACGGTCAGATCCAGCTACGCCTGAGCCTGCCGCAGCGGCGTTTCCGGCAGCTGGTGAGTGATGCCGGTCTGAACCCGGAGCAGATCGAGATCGCGTTCGACGAGACCCCTTCGACCGCGGTGGGTCAGTAGGACTGCGGCCGGGGGGCTGTGAGCCGCGTGGGTGCAGCTCAGGTATCGCGGGCCCGTGCAAGGGCCTCGTCGTCGCCCTCGGCGACGTAGAGCGTCAGGGTCTCTCCTGCACGGATGCCGTCGCCGTTGAGCGAATTCCAGCGGCGCAGGTCGCTCACCGAGACCTGGAACTGGCGGGCGATGCTGGACAGGGAGTCCCCGGGCTGGATCTCGTAGGCCACGCTGCGGCCGTTATCCGACGAACTCCCCGCATCGGCCTGGGCGACCTGCAACGTATCGCCCGGACGCAGGATGGCATCGCGCTCCAGCTCGTTGGCCGCGCGCAGCTCGCTGATGGTCATGCCCGTGCGCTCGCTGATCGTCCACAGGCTGTCGCCTTCCTGGATTTCGTAGCTGTCGAGCTCGCCTGCCTCGGCGGCGGCCGCGACCTGGATCTCGGCGTCTTCCTGCCCGGTCACCGGCAGCTTCAGGGTCTGTCCGGCACGGATGTTGTCGCCATTGAGCTCGTTCATCTCGCGCAGCACGGCCACGCGAGTGCCGGCCCGCTGGGCAATGGAGCCAAGGTTGTCGCCGCTGGCCACTGTGTATTCCCGGAAGCGGATCAGCGGATCGTCACCGTGTTCGGCCAGCGCCACTTCCAGGGCCTCGGCCGCGTCGTGCGGAACGAACAGGTGCTGGGCACTGGACGGGTGGGTCGCGTGGCGCTGATAGCCCGGGTTCAGGCGCTTCAGGTCGTCCGCCTCGAGTCCGACCATCTCGGCGATCAGGGCGAGATCGGCCTGGCGGCCGGGTTCGATCCGCTCCAGGGCCGGCTCATTGGCGATCGGCGTGATCTGCGTCCCGTGTTCGTCGGGGTTCAGGAACAGCTCGCGCAGGGCCAGCAGGCGTGGCACATAGGCGGTCGCCTCGGCCGAGAGCTCCAGGCTCCAGTAGTCGGTGGGTTCCCCGCGTGCGGCGTTGCGCTCCATCGCTCGGGTCACGTTGCCCTGACCGAAGTTGTAGGCGGCCAGGGCCAGGTACCAGTCATCGAAGCGGTGATAAAGCGCCTCCAGGTAGTCCAGCGCAGCGAGGGTGGACTGGTAGACGTCGCGGCGGCCGTCGTACCAGTCGTCGCGTGCCAGGTCGAAATGGTCGCCGGTTGCGGGGATGAACTGCCAGATCCCGGCCGCGCGGCCGCTGGAGGTCGCCTCGGCGGCAAAGCCGCTTTCCACGATCGGCAGCAGCAGGAGCTCGGCCGGCATGTCGCGCTTCTCGATCTCGGAGAGTATGAAATAGGCGAATGGCTCGGCTCGTTCGGTCGATAGCTGGACGATGCGCGGGTTGTTGCGGTAGTGCTCGATGTACTGTTCCACCCGCTCGTGGCGCAGATCGTCCGTAAAGCCGAAGCCCAGGCGGGTGCGTTCCCAGAGGTCGTCGGTCTCCGCGGCCTGGTCGGCGGCCTCGCGCGCCTGGCGTTCCATGGCGGCCTGGACGTCGGCCTGGCTCGGCCCCTCCACGACGGGTTTGTCGACCTGGGAGGTATCCAGCGCGCGGTCGGAGTCGTGTAGGCTACAGGCTGAGGCCAGCAGGGTTGTCAGGCCCAGGGTTATGCCAAGCGGCAGTCGGGAGCGGGGTCGGATCATCATGGCGCTGAAGGATAAACCACACGCGGAATATCACCAAGACCCTTTTCTGCGCTGGCTTTCTCACTGGTACGAGAAGCCGCAGGGTCGGCGGGTGCGCGAGCGGCTTTTGCAACGCATTCGGCAACATGCGGCACCCGGCCCCGGAGAGGTGGCGATCGAGCTCTCACCGGTCCCGATGCTGGAGGAGTCCGATACCCTGGGGGGGCCGATCGTGCGCATGGACTCCTCGCGGCCCGGGCTATTGATGGAGCCGGAGTTCTGGCCGCTGGAATCGGACTGTGCGCGCCGCATCGTGCTGGCCCACCCCTGCGCCTACAGTGACCTTCCCGCCGCCGTGGTGGCGGAAGCGGCGCGTGTGCTGGAGCCGGAGGGTATGGTCTTCATGCTGGAGGGTAATCGCCTGCAACTGGGGGATCAGGGCGGAGTGCGGGTCTCGCCGCTGCCCGAGGGGCTCAGACGTCGACAGTACCGCGAGTTCGTGGAGTCGGCCGACCTGGAGGTGCTGGAGCAGTGGAGTCTCAGCCTGCTGCCGCCCGGTCTGTCCGAGACCTGGCAGCAACGGCTGGCCCCGGTGGACGCCTGGACCCGGCGGGGCCTGCCGCCACTGGCCAGCGTGATCCTTACGGTCGCGCACAAGCGGGTGGATCTGCCATTGCGTCCGGCTACGCAGTATCGCTTTGCCACTCCGGGCCCCCGCCTGCGGCCGGGGCTGGTATCCTCGCGCACCTCGAGCCGCAGCGAATCAAAGTCAGTCCATGGATGAAGAGCGTGTGTACATCTATACCGACGGCGCCTGTCGTGGCAACCCGGGCCCCGGCGGCTGGGGCGCGATCCTGCGCTATCGCGGGACCGAGCGCGAGCTGCACGGGGCGGAGGCCGAGACCACCAACAACCGGATGGAACTGACGGCCGCGATCCGCGCCCTGGAGACGCTCAAGCGCCCCTGCAAGGTGGAACTGGTCACGGATTCGAAGTACGTGAAGCAGGGCGTGACCGAATGGCTGCCCGGCTGGAAGCGTCGTAACTGGAAATCCGCCAGCGGTTCCCCGGTGAAGAACCGCGACCTGTGGGAGGCGCTGGACGCCCAGGCCGCGCGCCACGACATCGAGTGGTACTGGGTGCGCGGTCACAGCGGTCACCCGGAGAACGAGCGTGCCGACCAGCTGGCCAATGCGGGGATCGATGCCCTGCTCGCCGGCCAACCTATCGAGAACTGAGACCTTTAGCATGCGACAGATCGTGCTGGACACCGAGACCACCGGCCTGGAGCCGGCCGAGGGCCATCGCATCATCGAGATCGGCTGCCTGGAGCTGGACAACCGGCGTCCGACCGGACGCAAGCTGCACGAGTACCTGCAGCCGGACCGCGAGATCGATGCCGGGGCCATCGAGGTCCACGGGATCACCAACGAGTTCCTCGTTGACAAGCCGCGCTTTGCCGACATTGCCGGAGAGTTCATCGATTTCGTGCGCGGGGCCGAGCTGGTTATCCACAACGCGCCGTTCGATGTCGGTTTCATCAATCACGAGCTGCGGCTGCTGGGCGATGCCGCACCGGTAGCGGAGCTCGCACAGGCCTGTACCGTGCTCGATTCGCTGGTGATGGCGCGACGCATGCACCCGGGCACACGCAATTCACTGGACGCCTTGTGCAAGCGCTACGAGATCGATGCCTCCGGGCGCACGCTGCATGGCGCGCTGCTTGATGCCGAGTTGCTGGCGGATGTCTATCTGGCGATGACCGGGGGGCAGGTCGCCCTGGGGCTGGATGCCGGGGGCGAGGGCGGCATGGAGACCGGCGCCCCGGTGCGTGCGCAGCGCTCCGGCAAGCCCCTGCCGGTGATCGAGCCGGACGCCGACGAGCAGGCCGCGCACGAGGCCCTGCTGCGCACGCTGGACGAGGCCGCGGGCGGCGCCTGCCGCTGGCGTGCGACCACCTCCTGACGGCGGACGTCGCGGCGCGTCCGATCGCGGTCAGAAGATCAGGTTGATGACCATCAGCGAGACGACCATGAACAGCAAGGTCATCAGCGAGCCGGCGCGCAGGTAGTCGGCTACGCGGTAGCCGCCCGGGTCCATAATCAGGGCATTCACCTGGTGGGTGGGCAGCAGGAAGGAGTTGGATGCGGCAATCGCGACGATCAGCGCGAACACCCGCGGATCGGCGTCGATGCCCACGCCCTGGGCGACAGTGGCGAAGCTGGCCGCCAGCGGCACCAGCAGTACCGTGGCCCCCACGTTCGACATCACCAGCGTGAAGAAGGTGGCCAGCAGGAACACGGCGACCTGCAGGACCCAGACCGGCATCCCCTCCAGCTGCGCCATGCCGTTGGTCGCGATCCACTCGCCGGCGCCGGAGTTCTCCACCGCGAGCCCCAGCGGGATCAGCGAGGCCAGCAGAAACACCGTCTTCCAGCTGATGCCGCGGTAGGCCTCGTCCATCGCGATCACGCCGGTGAAGATCATCCCCAGCGCACCCCCCAGCAGGGCCAGTGCCAGTGGCAGGTCGGTGAACAGCACCAGCCCCAGGCCCAGCGCCAGCGAGCCGAGCGCGGCCAGCGGCCGATGGCTGGCGGGTGCTTCGCGGCGGCGGCGCGGGTAGCGGCTGGTGACCACGACGAAGTCGCGGTCGTCCTCCAGCGCCTGCAGGTTCTCCCACGGGGTATGCACGACCAGGGTGTCGCCGGCCTTGAGCGGGGTGTCCGGGACCTCGTCGACGATGCGGTCGTCCCCACGCTGGATGCGCAGGACCGAGATGCCGTAGGTCCGGCGCATCCCCTTGTCGCGCACGCTCTGGCCGATCAGGTCGGAGCCGGGGGGCACGATCACCTCGGCGATGCCGGCGTAGCGGGCGGACATCGCCCTGGCAAACACGTCGAGTTGGTCCTTGAGGATTGTCCCGGTGCTGTCGCAGGTCTTCTCGATGGTGGTGACCGGGCCCAGGATGGCCAGGTGGGCGCCGCGCTCCAGCTCGATGTCGCGGTTCGGCTCGATGCGCGTCTCGTCACCCGTGGTTACCCCCACCACATGCACCCCGAAGGCCGCCTCGAAATCGCCCACCCGCATCCCGACCAGCGAGCTCTCCTCGCCCAGGCGCGCCTCGCGCACGCCGAAGTCCATCCCGTAGACATCGCGGAACCAGGCCGAGGTGGTCTGCACCCGGCTCTCGTCCGGGTCCTCGTCGTGTGGTTCGCGGGCTGGCAGAACCCAGTGCCCGAGGATCGCAAAGTAGAGGATCAGGGTGGCCAGCAGCGCCAGCCCGATCGGGGTCACGTCGAACAGCCCGAAGTCGTCCAGGTGCCCGGGCATCAGGTCATTGAGCAGGATCAGGGGGCTGGAGGCGACCAGCGTCAGGGTGCCGCCGACGATCGCGGCAAAGCCCATCGGCATCAGCAGCCGCGAGCGCGGGATGCGCGCGGCCGCGCCGATGCGGTTGATCACCGGCATGAACAGAGCGGCGGCCCCGATGTTCTGCATGAAGCTGGTGACGATGCCCACGGCACCCGAGGTCGTGGCCATCACCCGGCGTTCGGTGTGCCCGCCAAAGCGCAGGATCAGGTCGGCCAGGCGGTTCATCACTCCGGAGCGGTCCAGGCCCGTGCCGATGATCATCACCGCGATGATCGCGATCACCGCGTTCGAGGCGAAGCCCGAGAACAGCTCGTCGCCCTCGACGATCGGCGCCACGCCCGGTACCAGCGCCACCATGCCGAGCAGGAACAGCACGCTCAGCGCCGCCAGGTCGATCCGGATGACCTCGGTGACGAACAGCAGGATCGTCAGCCCCAGCAGGCCGAACACGATCCCCATCTCCAGGGTAAAGGCGACCTCCTCCATCGTGGTCGCCCCGGGTTCAGTCGCGCAGGTGTTCGCGCAGGGCGTCGAGCAGGCCGTCCATCGGGAGGTGTTCGGCCTCGCTGGCGGTGCGCGCCTGATATTCGAGCTCGCCGGCATCAAGGCCGCGTTCGCCGATCACCAGGCGATGCGGGATGCCGATCAGCTCCATGTCGGCGAACATCACGCCGGGGCGCTGTTCGCGGTCATCCAGCAGGACCTGGAAGCCGGCGGCCTCCAGCTCGTCGTGCAGCTGCTCCGCGGCCTCGCGCACGCGCTGCGACTTCTTGGCGCCGATCGGGCACAGGGCGATGTCGAAGGGGGCGATCGCCGTGGGCCAGCAGATGCCACGCTCGTCGGAGTTCTGCTCGATCGCGGCGGCGACCACACGCGAGACGCCGATGCCGTAGCAGCCCATGGTCACGACCTGTTCGCGGCCGTCTTCGTCCAGCACGCGGGCGCCCAGTGCCTGCGAATACTTGTCGCCGAGCTGGAAGATATGGCCGACCTCGATACCGCGGCGGATCTCGATCGGGCCGGAGCCGTCCGGGGCCGGCTCGCCCTCGGTGATGTTGCGCAGATCGGCGCTCTCCGGCTGCGGCAGGTCGCGTTCCCAGTTCACGTGCTTCAGGTGGTGGCCGTCCTCGTTGGCCCCCACAACCATGTCGGCCATGCCCAGCACGGCCTGATCGGCCAGCACCGGGATCGGGCTGCCCACTGGCCCCAGGGAGCCGGGCTCGGCGCCGAAGGCGGCACGGATCTCGGCTGCCTCGGCCATGCGCAGCGGTTCGGCGACCCACGGGTGTTTCTCGGCCTTTACCGCATTGAGTTCGTGGTCGCCTCGCAGGACCAGCGCGACCAGATCGGCATCGATCGCGTCGGAGGCGGCGACGACCAGGGTCTTGACGGTCTGTGCGGCCGGGATGTCGAGGAAGTTCGCCAGGTCCTCGATGGTATGCACCCCGGGGGTGGCGATCTTCTCCATGTCACCGCTGGGGGGCGGGGCCTGGGCCGGCTGCGGGCACATGGCCAGCTCGACGTTGGCGGCATAGCCACCGGGGGAGAAGGCGATCGCGTCCTCGCCGGAGCTGGCGAGCACGTGGAATTCGTGCGAGGCGTTGCCGCCGATCGCGCCGGTGTCGGCCTCCACCGCGCGGAAGTCCAGGCCGCAGCGCTCGAAGATGCGGCAGTAGGCGTCGTGCATCTGCTGGTAGGTCTGCGCCAGCGACTCGGCATCCAGGTGGAAGGAGTAGGCATCCTTCATCAGGAACTCGCGCGCGCGCATCACGCCGAAGCGCGGGCGGCGCTCGTCGCGGAACTTGGTCTGGATCTGGTAGTAGTTGACCGGCAGCTGGCGGTAGCTGCGGATCTCGCGGCGCACCAGATCGGTGATGACCTCCTCGTGGGTCGGGCCGAAGCAGAAGTCGCGCTCGTGGCGATCCTTCAGGCGCAGCAGCTCGGCGCCGTAGAAGTCCCAGCGACCGGACTCCTGCCACAGCTCGGCTGGCTGCACGGCCGGCATCAGCACCTCCAGCGCGCCCGCGCGGTCCATCTCCTCGCGCACGATGTTCTCCACCCGGCGGAGCACGCGCAGCCCCAGCGGCAGCCAGGTGTACAGCCCGGCGGCCAGGCGGCGGACATAGCCGGCGCGCAGCATCAGCTGGTGGGAGACGATCTCGGCGTCGGCCGGGGTTTCCTTCAGGGTGTTCAGCGGGAATTGCGAGACGCGCATCGGGGCAGTGCCTTGTCGGGTTGAGGGGTGGAGTCGGGCCCGGCGGTGCCGGGCAGGATCAGAACGTGGTGCCGTTGGTGCCCCAGAAATGGCGCGGGGCGTCGGCGAATTCGATGTAGACGCGGGCCGGGTCCAGGCCCAGTTCGGCCTGCAGGGCGTCGCACAGCTTGCGCGACAGCTCGCGGGTCAGGCCTTCGGGCAGACCGATGCTCTTCAGCTCGCAGTAGGCGAGCGGGTCGCTGCTGCCGGCGAAGCACATCGCCGGGTTGTGCGTGCAGGCGACCATCACGTAGCCCTCGGGCTTGCCCAGCCAGTCGGCGACCTGCGCAGACAGGCGCTGGCACAGGCCCGCGGGATCGTCGGGCAGGACGGTGTTGGTCTCGACTCGCAGCAGCGGCATCTCGGTTCCCCTTCGGTTGGCTACGGCGCCACATGATACGGCCAGCGGACGGGCCGTGCAGTCCGGGGTGCGCTGCCTGACGATATAGCTATACTCACGGCAAGGTATTTCCGGGCGTCGGCGTTGCCGTCGGCGCACAATCGGCGTATAAATTAGAAAACGCTAATATATGTCGACCCCACTTTATCTCGACCCAAGGGGCTCGATAGCACGCAAGGAACGAAGCCGATGACACTCAAGTGGATGCGCCCGGCCCTCTGGGGCCTGTTGTTGTTGCCCTTCTCCGCCCAGGCGGATTTCCCGTTCGAGACCGCGACCGCAGAGCGTCAGACGCTCGCGCAGGAGCGCATTCTGGATGGCCGAGTCGAGGCCGTGCAGCGTTCCACGATCTCGGCGCAGACCTCCGGCCGGGTGCGCGAGATCTACGTCGACGTAGACGACTTCGTCGAGGCGGACGAGCTGCTGTTGCGCATTAGCGATTCCGAGCAGCAGGCGCGTGTGAGCCAGGCCGAGGGCGATCTGGCCGAAGCCCGTGCCCGCTTTGGCGAGGCACGCTCCGAGTTCAACCGCATCCAGGACGTATTCGAGCGGGGTGTGGTATCGCGTTCGGAATTCGAGCGCGCGGAGGCCGAGCTGGAATCGGCCCGGGCGCGTTTGCGCTCGGCCGAGGCCCGCGTCGAGGAGGCCCGCGAGCAGCTTGGTTACACCGAAGTGTTCGCGCCGTTTTCCGGAATCGTTACCGAGCGCCACGTGGAGTTCGGGGAGTCGGTCAGCCCCGGCTCGCCGCTGCTCTCGGGGATTAGCCTGGACCGTCTGCGCGTGGAGGTGGATATCCCGCAGCGCCTGATCCACGCGGTGCGCGAGCGCCGCGAGGCCGAGGTGCTGCTGAATGACGACCAGCGGCTCGCGGCCGAGAGCCTGACTATCTTCCCCTATGCCGATCCGGCGAGTTCCACCTTCCGTATCCGCGTGAACCTGCCGGAGCAGGAGGACCTGGGTCTGTTCCCCGGCATGTTCGTGAAGACGGCGTTCTTCCTGGACGAGGTCGAGCGCCTGACCGTCCCGCGCGATGCCGTCGTCTATCGCAGCGAGGTCACCGCTGTGTACGTGATCGACGACGAGGACCGGGTGCGTTTCCGTCAGGTCCGTGTCGGGCGCACGCACGACGGGTACATCGAGATCCTTGGAGGCCTGAGCGAGGGCGAGCGCGTGGCGCTGGACCCGGTGCATGCGGCGATCTACCTGAAGGAGCATCAGCAGGTGGGCGCCGATGAGTGATGCCAGCACGGACGCGGCATCCGGCCGCATGGGGATCTCCGGGCGCATCGCCCAGGCCTTCCTGACGACCCAGATCACGCCTCTGCTGGCCCTGCTGGGCCTGCTGCTGGGGCTGTTCGCGATCCTCGTGACCCCGCGCGAGGAAGAGCCGCAGATCAACGTGACCATGGCCGATGTGTTCATCCCGTTCCCCGGGGCGAGCGCCGAGGAGGTCGCGCAACTGGTGGCGACACCGGCCGAGCAGGTGCTCTCGGAGATCGAGGGCATCGACGACATCTATTCGACCTCGCGCCCGAACATGGCGCAGGTCACCATCCAGTTCGAGGTCGGCGAGGACCGCACCGCGGCGCTCGTGCGCCTGTACAACCAGGTGTTCTCCAACCAGGACTGGCTGCCCGAGGGCCTGGGGGTTGGCGAGCCGATCATCAAGCCGATGGGTATCGACGACGTGCCGATCGTCAACGTGACGCTGTGGACCGAGGATGAGGATCGCGGCGGTCATGACCTGCTGCGGGTGGCGCATGCGCTGGAATCCGAACTCAAGCGTGTCCCCGGCACCCGTGACATCTATACCGTCGGTGGTCCGGATCATGTGGTGCATGTGCGCTTCAAGCCGGAGACGCTGTCCGCCTACAACCTGTCGGTGGATGACCTGCGCGACAGCCTGCAGGCCTCGAACTTCTCGCGCGATGCCGGCCGGCTCTACCAGGACGACCAGGAGGTCCTGATCCAGGCCGGCGATTTCATCACCGAACCGGAGGCCTTTGCCGGCCTCGTGGTCGGCATGCACGACGACCGCCCGATCTACCTGTCCGATGTCGCCGAGGTGATCCAGGGCCCGGCGTATGCGACCGAGCATGTGCGCTTTGCCCATGGCGCAGCGGCCGGGGATCACGCGCGTGTCGGCGAGAGCCACCCGGCGGTTACCGTGGCGATCGCCAAGCAGCCGGGCACCAACGCCCCGGACATCGCCGATGCCCTGATCGAGCGGCTGGAGCAGCTGCGCGGCACCTATATCCCGGACGGTATCGAGACCACGATCACCCGCAACTACGGGGCGACCGCCGACGACAAGGCGAATACCCTGATTCAGAAGCTGATCCTCGCGACCGCCTCGGTGGTGATCCTGGTCTGGATCGCGCTGGGCTGGCGCGAGGCCTTCATCGTCGGCGTGGCGGTGGTGATTACGCTGGCGATCACGCTGTTTGCCTCCTGGGCCTACGGCTTCACGCTCAACCGCGTGTCCCTGTTTGCGCTGATCTTCTCCATCGGGATCCTGGTGGACGATGCGATCGTGGTGGTGGAGAACATCCACCGGCACATGGTCCAGGGGGGCAAGAAGTTCCTCGAGGCCATCCCCCATGCGGTCGACGAGGTCGGCGGGCCGACGATCCTGGCGACCTTCACCGTGATCGCGGCGCTGCTGCCGATGGCCTTCGTCACCGGCCTGATGGGGCCGTATATGAGCCCGATCCCGATCAATGCCTCGATGGGGATGATCATCTCGCTGGCGGTGGCCTATGTGGTCACGCCGTGGCTGACCTACAAGGTCCTGCGGCGTCAGGCCGAGCAGCACGAGCACGCGGCCCCGGCGGTTGGCGGTCATGGCCCGGAGGGCGAGAGCGCCTCCGCCGGGCTGATGAAGATCTTCAATACCCTGCTGTTGCCGTTCCTCGGGACCGGCGGGCGCAAGAAGGCCAACCGTCTCGCGCTGTGGGTCGGCACGCTGGTGCTGATCCTGGGCTCCGTCTCGCTGGCCTACTTCCAGCTGGTGGTGATGAAGATGCTGCCGTTCGACGACAAGTCGGAGTTCCAGGTGGTGCTGGACATGCCGGAGGGGACCAGCCTGGAGCGCACCTCGATGGTGCTGTCCGAGATGGCCGACTACCTGAAGACCGTGCCGGAGGTCGACAACGTGCAGACCTATGCGGGCACGGCCGCGCCGATCAACTTCAACGGCCTGGTGCGGCAGTACTACCTGCGCGAGGGCAGCCATGTCGGGGACATCCAGGTGAACCTGACCCACGAGTCCGAGCGCTCGCGCAAGAGCCACGACATCGCCCTCGGCGTGCGCGAGGCGATTAACGCGATCGCCGACCGCCACGAGGCGGCGGTGAAGGTGGTCGAGGTCCCGCCGGGGCCGCCGGTGATGTCGCCGATCGTGGCCGAGATCTACGGCCCGGACTATGCGGGCCAGATCGAGGTCGCCAAAAAGGTGCGCGAGGTATTCGAGAACACCGAGGGCATCACCGACATCGACGACTCGGTGGAATACCCGGGGCCGAAGAAGATCCTGCAGGTGGATCGCGAACGGGCCGCGCGCCTGGGCGTGTCGCAGCAGGCGGTGGTCAAGGCCATCGAGACCGCGTTGTCCGGCGAGGACGTGACCTACCTCTATGGCTCCAACGTGAAGTACGCGGTGCCCGTGCGGCTCGAGTTCGAGCAGGCCGAGAAGGGCAGCCTGGACCCGGTGCTGGGGCTCAAGGTGCGCTCGCGCGACGGCACCCTGGTGCCGCTGTCCGAGGTCGTCAACGTGGTGGACTCGACCCTCGAGCACTCGATCCACCACAAGAACCTGCTGCCGGTAGTGTACGTGATGGGCGACCTGGCCGGCGGGCTGGACAGCCCGCTGTACGGCATGTTCGACATGTTCTTCGGCCTGCGCGACACGCCGATGGCCTACGGCGAGCCGCTGGAGCAGCTGTTCATCAGCCAGCCGGACAACCCGTACAACTTTTCGCTGAAGTGGGACGGCGAGTGGCAGGTGACCTACGAGACCTTCCGCGACATGGGCATCGCCTACTCGGTGGGCCTGATCCTGATCTACCTGCTGGTGGTGGCGCAGTTCCGCTCCTACATGGTGCCGCTGATCATCATGGCGCCGATCCCGCTGACCGTGATCGGGGTGATGCCGGGGCATGCGTTCATGGATGCGTTCTTTATGGACGCCAAGTTCACCGCGACCTCGATGATCGGGATGATCGCGCTGGCCGGGATCATCGTGCGCAACTCGATCCTGCTGGTGGACTTCATCAACGAGGAGATCCGCCGCGGCGTGGAGGTGATCGAGGCGGTGGTGCACGCGGGTGCGGTGCGCGCCAAGCCGATCATCCTGACCGGGCTGGCGGCGATGGTCGGCGCCGGGTTCATCCTCGACGACCCGATCTTCTCCGGCCTGGCGATCTCGCTGATCTTCGGCGTGTTCGTCTCCACCCTGCTGACGCTGGTGATCATCCCGGTGCTGTACTACCTGTACGTGCGCAACCGGGTCGAGCTCATCCGCGCCCAGGCGGCGTAGGTGTCACCCGGCATTGCGCCTGCGGGCGCAATGCCGGAGCACGGGTCCGGCGTTTTCGCTGCCGGCGTGCGAGCCGCTACAATCGTCGCCTTGACCGAACCGGAGTTACCCGATGGATGTCGAGATGGGAGAAGAGGGCCTGAATGTCCTCGGGATCAGCCGCGAGCAGTGTGCAACATTGGTCGAGGCGCTTAAGGCCAGCGAGGACCAGCGGTTCATGGACGACCCGGAACTACGCAAGCTGTTCAAGCTGCTGGCCGTGCTGCAGAGCGAACTGTGGGACGACATGACCGCCGGACAGTTCGACTTCGCCCCCTACAAGAAGCAGTAGCGACTCGCGCGCTGTTCCCTCAGGAGCCTGGAATGTCCGACAACGGATCCCGCCGTCCCTCGAACTTCGTGATCGGCAATATCTTCCTCGGCGCGGCCGCGCTGATGCTGTTCTTCTTTGTCACCCTGTGGGAATACCTCGGGGTGATCGCGCTGGTGCTGTGGATGGCGCTGGCCGCGATCGGTGTCTACTTCATCGTCAAGGACAAGGACATCAATCCCGGCGGTCCGCCGAACTGACCGCGCTGCGCGGGAGACGCGTTACAGGAACAGGATGGCTACGATGGTCACGGCCGCGATCACCGCGACGGCGTCCGCCGTCAGCGCCGCGGCCAGGGTGTGGCGTACGCGCTTGACGCCGATCGCGCCGAAGTACACGGCGAGCACGTAGAAGGTCGTCTCGGTCGAGCCCTGCAGGGTGGAGACCAGGATGCCGACATGGGTGTCCGGGCCGGTGGCCGGGTCCTGCATGATGCCGGCCATGATGCCGTAGGCGCCGGAGCCGGACAGCGGACGCAGCAGGGCCATCGGCAGGGCCTCGGCCGGCAGGCCGAACGGGGTCGTCAGTGGCCCGACCAGCCCGACGAACATGCCTAGAGCGCCGCTCTCGCGCAGCATCCCCACCGCGACCAGGATCGCCACCAGATAGGGGATGATGCGCAGGGCCACGTTGAAGCCCTCCTTGGCCCCCTCGACGAAGACCTCGTAGACCGGCACCCCGCGGATCACCCCGTAGGACAGGAACCCCACTACCAGCCCGGGGATGATCCAGGGGGCGATTGCCTGGCCGTACACGATCGTCAGCGGGATGATCGCCAGCACCCCCAGCAGGACCAGGATCGAGACCCAGGCCGGGTAGCCCTCGGTGGGGACCTCGATGTTCATCGGCTGCTGATCGGGTTGGGCGCTGTCCTGCTCGCGATTCTCGGCCTTCGCCGGTTCGGTGCTGTCCTGGCTCGCTTCCCGGATCGTGTCTTCCAGTTCGTCGGAGCCGGCGGAGGCATCCGCGTCGATCGAGCGGGTGGGGGCCGGACTGCGGAAATAGCGCTGCAGGATCAGGGCACTGGTGATGCCGGCGATGGTCGCGAACAGGGTGGCGAACAGCGTGGTCGGCAGGATCGCCGCCGGGGCCTCGGAACCCAGCGAGGCACGCAGCGCGATCACCCCGGTGGGCAGCAGCGTAATGCTGGAGGTGTTGATCGCCAGGAACAGCGCCATCGCATTGGTCGCGGTGCCCGGGTGCGGGTTCAGCTTCTCCAGCTCCTGCATCGCGCGGATGCCGAACGGGGTCGCGGCGTTGCCCAGCCCCAGGATGTTGGCGGAGAAGTTCAGGATCATCGCGCCCATCGCCGGGTGCTCCGGCGGGACCGACGGGAACAGGCGGGTCATCAGCGGGCGCAGCAGGCGGGCGAGGACGGTCAGCAGGCCGCCGGCCTCGGCGATCTTCATCAGCCCGAGGAACAGCGCCATTACCCCGACTAGCCCGAGCGCCAGTTCGACTGCCGAGCCGGCGGCGTCGATCGCGCCCTCGGACAGGGCCTGCATTGGCTGTTCGTCGGGGTCGGTGGACTGGAACTCGCGGATCGCGGCCGTGGCCACGGCGATCACGATCAGCGCGAGAAAGATCAGATTCATGCGGCGCCCGCCCCTGGCCGCGCGCGCATCAGCGGTTCTCCCCGCGCGATACCCCGCGCAGCACGGCGTCCATCGCGCGCGCCGGCAGCAGCCACTTGAGGAAGGCGAACAGCTTGGTCGGGAAGGTGATGCGGTAGCGCACCCGCGGGCGGCGGGCCTCCAGGGCATGCATCACGCAGCGGGTGACGGCCTCCGGGCCGAGGGTGAACGGGGCATCGGACTCGGCATTGGCCATGCGCGCCTCGGCCGCGCGGTAGGTCTCGGCCCAGGGGCTGTGCTCGCGGTGGATGTGGCGGCGGAAGGCCTTCAGGGCGTTGGCGCGGAAGGCACTGCGGATCGGGCCGGGCTCGACCAGGCTCACATGGATGCCCGTGCCGTGCAGCTCCTGGCGCAGGGTGTCGCTCATGCCCTCGATCGCGAACTTGGACGTCACATAGGCCCCGCGCAGGCGCAGGGCGGCAAAGCCCAGCACCGAGGAGTTCTGGATGATGCGGCCCTCCCCGGCACGGCGCATCGCGGGCAGTACCGCATTGGTCAGCTCCAGCCAGCCGAGTAGGTTGGTCTCGAGCTGGGCGCGCAGGGTGGCGCGCGAGAGGTCCTCCACCGCGCCGGGCTGGCCATAGGCGCCGTTGTTGAACAGGCCGTAGAGATGGCCGTCGGTGCGGTGCAGGATCTCGGTGACCGCGCTGTGGATGCTGGCGGAGTCGTCCAGATCCAGCTGCAGGGCCTCGAAGCCCTCCTTCTTCAGGCGCGCAACATCCTCGCCGCGACGGGCGGTAGGGAACACGCGGTAGCCGCGTTCGCGCAGCGCACGGGCGGCGTGCAGCCCGATCCCGCTGGAGCAGCCGGTAATCAGGACGGCACGGGGCTGGGCCTCGCTCACCGGTCGCGGCTCAGTAGGTCAGGGTGGCCACGTCGTCCTCGACCACCTCGCCGATAAAGGCGCCCCCGCCGCGCATGCCGTCCAGTTCGGGGATCGCGTTGTCCAGGGTCAGGCCGTTTTCGTCCATCGCGCCGGCGCAGGCGTAGAAGCGGCAGCCGGCCTCGTGGGCATCCTGCATGAAGCTGTAGACCGATTTCTCCTGCGCCTCGCCGGGGTAGATCTTGTCCGCCACGCCCTGGCGCAGCAGGCGCGTGGTGCCGGCGGCAAAGTACATCTCGACTTCCAGATCCATCGCGGCGGCGACGGTCGCCTGGAAGAACGGGGCCCCCAGCGTGCCGGGGCGGTCCAGGTCCAGGTTCAGCAGCATGATCACGATCTTTTCGGCCATGACGGGTCCTTGCGGGCAGTACGTTCGGGTATGGGGCGAATGATCGGCGCTGCGGCCTCGCGGCGCAAACACGGATTGCCACCGGGGAAAGCCTTTTATTCCCGTGAAACGCCCGCATAATACGCCTCGAACCGTTTTGTTGCGGCCGTTGTCGCGGACGCGAAGCCTGAGGAATAGACGCATGCCCATTTACGAGTATCAGTGCAAGGACTGTGGCGAGATTTCCGAGATCCTGCAGAAGATCTCCGATCCGCCGGCCACCACCTGTCCCGAATGTGGCGCCGAGGCCCTGACCAAGCAGGTCTCTGCCGCCGGCTTTCGTCTGGCGGGGGGCGGCTGGTACGAGACCGACTTCAAGAAGGACGGCAAGCGCAATCTGAAGGATGGCGGCGGGGCCGGCAAGGGTGATTCCGCGGCGTCCGGCAAGTCCGAAGCAACCCCCACGGCGGCGGCGACCGGCACCTGATCGATGCTGGTCTCCCTGCGCCGCTACCTGATTGCAGGGCTGCTGGTCTGGCTGCCGCTGATCGTCACCGGCTTCGTCATCAAGCTGCTGGTCGACCTGCTGGACTTCACCATCCTCCTCCTGCCGCCGGCCTGGCGGCCGGAGGCCTTGCTCGGCTTCTCGATCCCCGGTGCCGGGATCGTGGTCGCGATCGTGGTTGTGTTCGTCACCGGCGTGATCGTGGCCAATATTGTCGGGCGCAAGCTGGTCTCGGTGGGCGAATCCATCGTGCACCGCATCCCGCTGGTCAGCTCGATCTACGGGGCGGTGAAGAAGGTCACCGAGACGGTGCTGACCGATGGCGGCCAGGCCTTTCGCAAGGTCGTGATGATCGAGTACCCGCGTCGCGGGCTGTGGTCGGTCGGTTTCATGACCGGCGTTGGTTACGGCGAGGTGCAGGAGCGTACCGAGCGCGAGGTGATTACCGTGTTCGTCCCCACCACCCCCAACCCTACCTCCGGCTTTGTGCTGCTGGTTCCGCGCGAGGAGGCGGTCGAGCTCGACATGACGGTGGAGGACGGGCTCAAGTTCGTGATGTCCATGGGTGTGGTCACGCCGCTGTCGAGCCCGTCCGAGGCGCCGGCTCCGGTTGCGCGAGAGCAGGGCAAATCGTAAGATTTCCGGCCTTTTCGCGGGCGCAGGCGCGACGTTTGCCCCGTTTTCCCGACTAACCGTGCAGGCCCTTGCGGGCGTGCCCTTCGGCTGGAACAGCGCAATGCGAACTCATCTGTGTGGACGTGTCACCGAGAACGAACTCGACTCGGAGGTGACCCTTTGCGGCTGGGTGAATCGCCGGCGTGACCACGGGGGCGTGATATTCGTCGACCTGCGCGACCACACGGGGCGGGTGCAGGTGGTGTTCGACCCCGACCGCGAGGACGTCTTCGCCCGCGCCGAGCAGCTGCGTAGCGAGTTCGTGATCCGCATGACCGGCCGCGTGCGCCGCCGCCCCGAGGGCACCGAGAACCCCGACCTGTCCACCGGCGCGGTGGAGATCCTGGGTCTGGAGCTGGAGGTCCTGAACGCCGCCAAGACCCCGCCGTTCCCCCTGGACGACGAGGACGTTGGCGAGGACACCCGCCTGCGCTATCGCTACGTGGACCTGCGCCGCCCGGTTATGCAGGAGCGCCTGCGGCTGCGCGCGAAGGTCTCCGCGGCCATGCGCCGCTTCCTCGAGGAGCGCGACTTCCTCGACCTCGAAACCCCGATGCTGACCAAGGCCACGCCGGAGGGCGCACGCGACTACCTGGTGCCCAGCCGTACGCATCCGGGCAGCTTCTTTGCCCTGCCGCAGTCGCCGCAGCTGTTCAAGCAGCTGCTGATGATGTCCGGCATGGACCGCTACTACCAGATCACCCGCTGCTTCCGCGACGAGGACCTGCGCGCCGATCGCCAGCCGGAGTTCACCCAGCTGGATATGGAGATGGCCTTTGTCGACGAGGCCGACGTGATGGACGTGACCGAGGGCCTGATCCGCCACCTGTTCCGCGAGGTGCAGGGTGTCGAGTTGCCCGATCCGTTCCCGCGCATGGCCTACGCCGAGGCGATGGCCCGCTTCGGGTCGGACAAGCCCGATTTGCGCATCCCGCTGGAGTTCACCGAGCTGACCGAGGTGATGCAGGCGGTGGAGTTCAAGGTGTTCAACGGCCCGGCGAACGACCCCGAGGGCCGCGTGGCCGCGCTGCGCGTGCCGGGCGGGGCGAAACTGACGCGCAAGGAGATTGACGTCTACACCGAGTACGTCGGTCGCTACGGCGCGAAGGGCCTGGCCTACATCAAGGTCAACGACCCGGCGGACCTCGAGGGCGGGCTGCAGTCGCCGATCCTGAAGTTCCTGCCGGAGGACGTGACCCGGCAGATCCTGGACAAGACCGCGGCCGCCGCCGGCGACCTGATCTTCTTCGGCGCGGACAAGGCCTCGGTGGTCAACGAGGCCATCGGTGCGCTGCGCGTGAAGATCGGCCACGACCTGGACATGGTCGAGGCGGGCTGGCAGCCACTGTGGATCGTCGACTTCCCGATGTTCGAGTACGACGACGGGGACAAGCGTCTGTACGCCCTGCATCACCCGTTCACCGCCCCGGCGGTGGACCGCCCGGACGATCTGCGCAACAACCCGCGCGAGGCCCTGTCCCGCGCCTATGACATGGTCCTCAACGGCACCGAGGTCGGTGGTGGCTCCATCCGTATCCACAACCCCGAGATGCAGTGGGCCGCATTCGAGGCCCTGGGCATTGGCGAGGACGAGGCGCGCGAGAAGTTCGGCTTCCTGCTGGATGCGCTGGAATTCGGCGCCCCGCCGCATGGCGGCCTGGCCTTCGGTCTGGACCGTCTGGTGATGCTGATGAGCGGCGCACACTCCATCCGCGACGTGATGGCCTTCCCCAAGACCCAGACGGCGGCCTGCCTGCTCACCGATGCCCCGGCGCCGGTCGGCGAGAAACAGCTGCGGGAGCTGGGTATCCGTCTGCGCGCCAGTGCGGCCCAGCAGGCGGGGTAGGGCAGGCGCCGGTCGCTCGCCATGACCGGTATGCACGCCAGTGTCGTCACAGTCCATGGCTGGCACATGCCGGGCCTGGAGATGGCCCTGCTGGAAAGGCGGCTCCGCGCGGCCGGCCTGAACGTCCATCGTTTTCATTACGCCTCGCGCCGGCAGACGCCGGAACAGGCCGCGCGCGCCCTGGCCGCGTTCCTCGAGGAAGTCCCCGGAGACCTGGTCCATCTGGTCGCCCACAGCCTCGGCGGCATCATCGTGCGTCATCTGTTTACCGTCGCCCCGGTCCAGCGGCCCGGCCGCATCGTGATGCTGGGCTCGCCGCTGGCCGGTAGCCGGGTGGCCGCGCGCCTGGCTCGGAACCGGCTCGGCCGCTGGTGGCTGGGGGCGGCGCTGGACCGGGGGCTGCTGGGCGGCAGCCCCGTCCTGCGCGGGCGCGAAATCGGGATGATTGCCGGCAGCCGTGCGCTTGGGCCGGCACCGCTGTTCGCGCACATGCCGCCCCCGCACGATGGTTTCGTTGCCGTCGACGAGACGCGCGGCCCGGATGTCACGCGCCACCTGACGCTGCCGATCTCGCATACGGGAATGCTGTTCGATACCACGGTGGCCCGCGAGACGTTGCACTTTCTCGACTGCGGCGACTTCCTTCCCTGAGCGAATCCGCTCAGCCTCTCCCTCGGTCAACGCCCCGTCGGGTCTCCAGCAGGCCTTCGATCTGACGCCGCCATTGCGGTTCCACCTGTTGGGTGTCCCAGTAGCCGACATCGGGCACGGGCGGGCGCTGGCCGGTCAGCCATGCGCCCAGGCGGGCAGCCAGTGCCCCGGTGTCACCGCAGGGGTAGCGGCAGCTGTCCGGGTACTGCTCGGGGTATACCAGGGCGTCGGGCACCAGCGGCAATACCCCGGCGCGGGTGGCCTCCAGTAGCGACAGACCCTGGAACTCGTGGCGGGCCGTGCTGACCACGATCCCCGCCCGGCAAAGCCAGTATTCGTATTCCTCGCGCGAGCATCGGGCGTCCACTGCGATGCGGTCCGCCAGATGGGTGCGGAGTCGAGCGAGGGCATCCGGGACCCTGGCGGGCCGAGGGCCGAGCAGTGCCAGCCGGAAATCGACCCCCTCGCCGGCCAGTTGCAGCGTGGCCTCCGCGAAGTCTTCGGGGGCCTTGTCGTATTCCCAGCGGTGGTTCCACAGGATCAGGTTGGGATCGCGCTCCACGCGGCCCCGGGTCGCGATGGCCTTGATCGGTACGGGAAGGATCTCGCTGTTCCCGCCGAGCGTCGTGCGCAGTCCCGGGGGCACCTGGTCCGGCATGCGCGCGAGCAGGGCGTCGACGCCATCGAGGAAGGAATCACGGTTGTAGCAAGAGTTGAACGCGATGCGGTCGGCGGCGAGGGCGCCGTAGAGCTGTACCATCTGCGGGTCCACGGAGCGGGTCTGGCGGGGGCTTGTGGGGTAGGCGAACTGGTTCTCGTGGAAGTAGTACAGCGCGGGCGTTTGCGCGAGCGCCGGGTGCAGGCCGCGCAGTGTAGCGAGGTCGACCATCGAGGTCGCGATGATGGCATCGGGGCGGGCATCGCGGAGGGTCTCGAGCCAGGAGAGCGGGTTGCCCCGGATGCGCCAGCGAAAGTGGCGGCCGGGCAGCTCGAGGCGCCCCCAGTCGAACGCGGGAAACTGCCGGGTCAGCCAGTCGGCCCAGGCGGCATGGCTGTCCGCGCGGTAGGCGGACAGCAGCAGGATGCGGGGTGCGGATCTCACACCTTACGGGGCGTGATCCGGCGGGAACTCCGGCGAGGGGCGGTGCAGGTGGTAGCCCTGGACCATGTCGACGCCCAGTTCGGCCAGCATCGCGAGGGTGGCGGCGTCCTCCACGCACTCGGCCACGGTCCATTTATCCAGGCCGCGACCGACATCGACCATCGCACGGATGAATGCCTGGTTGTCACGATTGTGCGGCAGATCGCGCACGAACATGCCGTCGATCTTGAGCACCTGGACGCCCAGGTACTTGAGGTAGGCAAAGGTGGAAAACCCGGAGCCAAAGTCATCCAGGCATACGAGGCAGCCGGTGTGCTGCAGGGCCTCGATAAAGCGCTGGGCATCCTGCATCTCGGATACCGCCGCCGTCTCGGTGAGTTCGATGATCAGGCGCTGTGGATCAACCTGCTGTTGGCTCAATTCGCGTTCGATGTACTGCGGCAGCCCAGGTTCGTCGAAGCTGCGCCCGGAGATGTTGATCGCGATTCCCGGGAGCTCGGGGTGGGCGGCCAGGCGCGCGATGCTTTCGCGGATCACCCAGCGGTCGATGTCCAGGATCTGCCCCGTCTTTTCGGCCACGGGAATGAACTGTCCCGGCATCACCACCTCGTCGGGTGCGAGCGGATCGCGCATGCGCACCAGGGCCTCCATGTGATTGAGTGCCCCGCTGTCCAGGTGGTAGATCCCCTGGAAGTGCAGTTCGAACTGCCCCTTCTCCAGGGCATTGTCGATGCGCTGGCTCCAGCTCATGCGTTCCAGCATGCGCTCGGCGGTGTTGCGGGTCGGATCGAATACGGCCCAGGTGTTCTTGCCCGCATCCTTGGCCTGATACATCGCGGCATCGGCATGTGCCACCAGGTCCTCGACATTGTCACCGTGCTCGGGATAGTAGGCGATCCCGATGCTCGCGGTCAGGCGGTAGTTCTGACCACGGAAACGGAACGGGATTGCGGAAATCGTGCGTGCCACGCGTTCGGCCAGTGCCTCCGGTTCGCGTTCGGATGCGTGGTCGATCAGGATGGCGAACTCGTCGCCGCCGAGGCGGGCCAGAATCTCCTCGCTGCGTACCAGGCTGGCAATCTCCCCGGCTGCACGTACGAGTACCGTGTCCCCCGCTCGGTGGCCGAAGGTGTCGTTGATGGTCTTGAACTCGTCCAGGTCGAAGTAGATCAGCGCGAGGTGGGTCCCGCGACGGCGGGCGGTCTGGATCGCCCGTTCCAGCTGACGCTGGAAACGGTGGCGGTTGTACAGGCCGGTCAGCGGGTCGTGCTCGGCCAGGTAGACCAGCTGCTGGGCCGTCTGGCGTTCGTGGGTGACGTCTTCGTACAGCCAGAGCCGGCCAATGGAACGCTCGTCGGTGTCGTGTACCGGATAGGACAGCTGGGTCAGTATGCGGCCGTCGTAGAGGTCCACTTCGAAACGTTCGCTGATCTCGTGGGTGTCGAGTACGTGCAGCACATGGCGCGAGGCGTGGTCGGGCCGGGCGAAGCGATGGGTGGAGTGCTCCAGCACGGCCCGCGAGGGTTGTCCGACGAGTTCGATTTCGTCGGAGATCGCCCACATGCGCCGAAAGGCCGGGTTTACGTACTCGATGCGCCCTTCGCGGTCCTCGAACAGGATGCCGATACTCATGGCCGAAAGCAGCGACGCCATGCGGCCTTGCTCGCGCCGCGTGAGTTCCAGCAGACGCGCCTGTTCGTCGCGCGAGGCCTCGAGGTCTGCCAGCGCCTCCAGCAGTGCGGTTTCGTTACGCTTGCGCTGGGTGATGTCGTGGACGATCGCGACATAGCGCGGACGCTCGCCCTTGGGCGCGACCAGCTGCAGCGAGATGTGCACGGGTACCTCGTGGCCGGCCGCATGCTGGTGCGTGGTCTCGAACAGCAACTGGTCACGCTCGCCCCGGCGCAAGGGTTCCAGCAGGCTGCGAAAGCGGGTCTCCGGGAATTCCGGCTTGATGTCGTAGGGGTGCAGTTGCAGCAGTTCCTCGCGGCTGCGCCCGGTCTGGTCCATCGCACCCTGGTTTACATAGATGAACTGCAGGTTGTCCACATCGAACAGGAAGACGCCGTCCAGCGTCAGGTCCAGCGTGCTGCGGAAGGCCTCGAGCTCGTCGCTGCGGCGTTCGAGCTCGCGGGAGGTGGTGACCAGTTCGTTTGCGTCGAAGACATGGCCCTGCAGGTAGGCAAGGCGCCCGTGTGCATCGTAGATGCCGGCACCACGTTCGAATACCCAGCGCACGGCCCCGTCTCGACTGACGGCGCGGTACTGGATCTGGTAGGTGCCGTCGCGTCCAAGCCCTTCCTGCACGCCCTGCCAGACGTGGTCGGTGTCTTCCGGGTGGACCCAGGCCGCGAAGGTGATGTCACCACGGTAGAAGTCGCGGGCGTCGTAACCGGTCAATTCGCGGACGCCGCCATCGACGAAGATCACGTCCCACTGCGGGTTGTTGCGGCAGCGATAGACGAAGCCATTGACCGTCTCCAGTACCCGCAGCAGGTCATCGCTGTGCTGCGCACCGATGCTGCGGGTCAGGCTGATCAGTGCCAGGGCAAAGAGCACCGCGGCTGCCGTACGAAGCACCTGGATGGGCACCCCGGTGGCGGACAGGAAATCCCCCTGGGCGGGCAGCCAGGCAGGGAGTCCAAAATCGACCTGTGCCGGGAAGGGCAGGAACGCAGCATAGGCGAGAAACGCGATGGCGGCGATGCCCAGCGCCGGGACATGCCGCTGCACCCCGGGTTGTGATCCCGGGTAGCGAAAGTGCAGCAGGAAGGCGAATCCCGCAAGGGCTGCTCCGGGGAACCCGATCAGATAGCGGGCGCCGTTGGCGAGTGCCAGCGCCGGTTCACTGGCGGCCAGGAACACCGCGCCCAGACCGACGGCTACGGGTCCGTATACGGCCCAGCCCGGTAGATGCAGGTTGGGGCGGACATCCAGCAGTGCGCGGCGGCCGAACTCCAGCAGGGGCAGATAGGCGATCGCCAACCAGGCTGCCATGAACCAGCGATCGGCGAGAATGCCGTATGCATGGTGCAGCCCGATGGCATTGAGGAAGCCGTAGGCCCCGTGCAGCAGGCCGAAGGGCACCAGCCATCCGGCATGAGCGGTGAAGGGCAGAAAGCGTTCGCGGCGCGGCAGCATCAGCGCCACGATGCCGAGGGTGAAAAAGGCGAGCCCGTTGAGTGCGTACAGCAGCGTTAGCTGGGCGGTGTCCAGAGCCATTGGCTAGCGAGAGGCCCTGATTGCAGTGGTGTCTGGAACGACCGGTGCGGTTGATAGCCGACGGGGATTGGACACGCAGAAGTCCTTGTACGGGCGGTTCATCGTCCGATAACGTCCAGCCAGGGGAGAAGTTGAGTAATTCCGGCCCAAGACTGGCCTGTTTGTGACCCGGTGCGCAAGTTTGTGGGCCAGCCGGGGTGCCAGAAGCGTGAACACCGCCCGAAGGCGGTGTTCACAAACGCCGTCAGGCGGTGTGGTGATCAGCCACCACGGACATGGGCATCGCACCAGCCCTCGGCGTTGACCAGGACGTCCTGGAATGCCTGATGGTGGCAGCCGCCCCAGCCGTTCTCTTCTTCACCCGCCCAGAACGCGCAGTTTTCGCAGATCGCTCCGTCTTCGTAGGCGTCGTGGTCGGCCGCGTCGGCGGCATCGTTCACGTAGTCGTGCGCGTGGCCATCCTCGGCCTTCGGTTTGGCATAGGCGACGCCGAAGGTGGTCAAACTGGCGAGCGGGATGGCTGCCACGGCCACGGAAGCGCGGCGGAGAAAGGCTCGACGATTCGCGTTCGGTTGATCGGACATGGAGTGACCTCCGTAAAACATTTGAATTGAGTCTGAAACCGATCCGGGGTACGCGGAATACCAGCGGATCTGTCCGTTTGAGTGCGGGACTGCACGGGTGTTCCCGGACAAATGGGCCCCGGTTCGACTCCGCCCCGGAAGATGCATCGGCGTCACGAAAAATTCCATCGTGGGCGGAATCCGTCGCTCAGGGTTCCGCGAAGGTTCCCGGCTATGGATGGATGATCTAGGATTCAAGTCGTGCCGTCGGGTGGTGGCGATCCGAGGATCGAGCCCGCCCGAAGGGAATCCTGGATGGAAAGACGCGGAGGTGGGCTATGTTGAAGAGTCGTTCGTTCTGGGTGGTGCTTGCGGCAGGTGCCGTTGCACTGGGCACCACCGGTGTGGCGCAGGCACAGGAACGGGGTGCGCAGCCAAGCCTGGCGGTGATGGCCGGCTCGGTCTCGCCCGACCCCTCCGGGACCAGCTCGGACTGGGGCTATGGCGTCGAGTTCGGGCACAACTGCCGACTGCTGCAGCCGCAGGTCGGGGTGCTTCGGCATAATCTCAGCGTCAGCCGCTACAGCGAGGATCCGCTGCGCATGACCAGCGCCGAGCTCAACAGCCACTGGATGTTCGATGCGACATCGAACCTGCAGATCGGTTTTGGTCCCGGGATCGGCTACGTACGCGCCAAGCTGGGCGACGAAACCAACGGCGTCTGGGCGGCGCAGCTGGGGGCCAGTCTGAAGTACAACATGGATAACCGCATGTTCCTCGGCCTGGAGGCACGCCATCAGTTCACCGAAAGCGATCGCTTTCGCAATGGTCGCGAGGATGTCGACAACTTCCGGGTGATGGCCAAGGTGGGCGTCAACTTCTAGGGAGACGCCCGCTTCGGCGCTCTAGGGAGACGCTGATTTAATCGCGCGTCCGCGCTCGAGTCGCTTTTGCGTGGGAACAAGGCGCGGTGACTGCCGTGCAGTCACCCTGTACAAGGGAACTGCAGCCGCGCGCGTTGGCCCGTTGCCATCAGGTGTGGGCGTGCGAGCCTCTTGCGCAAGAAGCTGGGGGGTGCCCCTGCCATCGATCCTGCGTCGGGCGGCCGGTAGAACCACGATCCGCTGCGCGACCCGCCCGGTCCTGGAACGTGTACATTGACCGGCGTCTCCACAGAGAGAGGCTGGCCTCCCGGCATCGATATCGTATGGACGATTCACAAGACGTGCAGGCCCCGCAAAGCGGGCCCACCGCGTGGCACGCCCTGGATCCCGATGCGGCCCTGCGCGAGCGCGACAGCTCCCGTGAGGGGCTCTCCAGTGACGTGGCCCGCGAGCGGCTGGAGCGCTATGGCAAGAACCAGCTGCGTCCGCCGGAGCAGGCGGGGCTGGTCCGGCGCTTTTTCCGTCACTTCCACAACATCCTGATCTACATCCTCCTGGCCGCCGCGGCCGGGACGGCACTGCTCGGCCACTGGGTCGATACCGGCGTGATCCTGGCCGTAGTGCTGATCAACACCCTGATCGGCTTTGTCCAGGAGGGTAAGGCGGAGAAGGCGCTGGATGCGATCCGCAAGATGCTTTCACCGCGCGCGCTGGCGCTGCGCGATGGCCATCGACGCGAGGTCCCGGCCGAGGAGCTGGTCCCGGGCGATGTCGTGTACCTGCAGGCGGGCGACCGTGTGCCGGCGGACCTGCGCCTGCTGGAGGCCAAGAATCTGCGCATCGAGGAGGCGGTGCTGACCGGGGAATCGGTCGCAGTGGACAAGACCCCCGATGCGACCGAACGCGAGGCAGACCTGGGGGACCGTACCTGCATGGCCTTCTCGGGCACGCTGGTTGCCTTCGGGCGCGGGCACGGGGTGGTGGTGGCCACCGGAGAGTTCACCGAGATCGGTCGTATCTCGTCGATGCTGGGCGAGGTCGAGAGCCTGCAGACTCCGCTGGTACGGCAGATGGAGCAGTTCGGGCGCTGGCTGGCGGCGGTCGTCGTGGTGATCTCCGCTGCGACCTTTGCCTTCGGCTACTGGGTGCGCAGCTACCCGCTGGACGAGATGTTCCTGGCGGCGGCCAGTCTGGCGGTCTCCTCCATTCCCGAGGGGCTGCCGGCGATCATGACCATCGCGCTGGCCATCGGTGTACAGAAAATGGCGCGGCGCAATGCCATTATCCGCCGTCTGCCCGCAGTGGAGACGCTGGGTTCGGTTTCCGCGATCTGCTCCGACAAGACCGGCACGCTGACACGCAACGAGATGACGGTGCAGACCGTGTGCACGGCGGACGCGGAGTATCAGGTCTCCGGGGTGGGGTATGTCCCGCAGGGCTGTTTCTCCCTGGATCAGCAGGAGGTGGAGGCCGACGAACAGCCGGTGCTGCAGGAGGTGTTGCGCGCGGGCCTTCTGTGCAACGACGCGCAGGTCTTCGAGCGCGAGGGCGAGTGGGTGATGGAGGGCGACCCGACCGAGGGGGCGCTGGTGGTGGCCGCGCGCAAGGGGGGACTCGATCCGCATCTGGAGTCGGAGCGGTTGCCGCGTACCGACGTGATCCCGTTCGAGTCCGATCACCGCTACATGGCGACCCTGCATCATGACCACGAGGGGCATGCATGGATTTATCTGAAAGGGGCCCCGGAACGCGTGCTGGAGCTATGCGATCGGATCCGTACGCGCAAGGGGATTGGTGACCTCGACCGCGATGCCTGGTACCAGGCAATGGAGGGCATTGCGGCTCGGGGGCAGCGGCTGCTGGCCATTGCGACCCGCCATGTTGAGCCCGGTCAGCGCGAGCTCCATTTCGAACACGTCGACGAGGGCGGGTTTGCCCTGCTCGCCCTGGTGGGGATTATCGACCCGCCGCGGGACGAGGCGATTCAGGCAGTGGCCGAATGCCGCGAGGCCGGCATCCGCGTGAAGATGATCACCGGCGATCATCTGGCGACCGCGCGCGCTATTGGCGAGCAGCTGGGGCTGGGACACGATGCCGAGGCGCATGCGGGGCACGAGCTGGATGACGTGGACGACGACCGCCTGGCGCAGATGGCCGAGGCCACCGACGTGTTCGCGCGTACCTCGCCCGAGCACAAGTTGCGGCTGGTGCGGGCCCTGCAGGGTCGCGGCCGGATCGTCGCCATGACCGGGGACGGAGTGAACGACGCCCCGGCGCTCAAGCGGGCCGATGTTGGCGTCGCGATGGGTGGCAAGGGGACCGAAGCCGCCAAGGAGGCCTCGGAGATGGTGCTGGCGGACGACAATTTCGCCTCGATTGCCCATGCGGTCGAGGAAGGGCGCACTGTCTACGACAACATCCGCAAGGCCATCCTGCACATGCTGCCGACCAACGCCGGGCAGTCACTGACCATCATGATGGCGATCCTGATGGGGCTGGCCCTGCCGCTGACGCCGGTGCAGGTGCTGTGGGTGAACATGGTGACCTCGGTGACCCTGGCCATGGCCCTGGCCTTCGAACGGGCCGAGCCGGGGGTGATGCAGCGCCCGCCCCGAGACCCCGATACGCCGCTCTTGTCCGGTTTTCTGCTGTGGCGCATCCCGTTTGTTGCGATCCTGCTGTGGCTCGGGACCTTCGGGCATTTCGTCTACATGGAGACGGTACTCGGCGTAGACGAGGAGCTGGCGCGTACCATTGCGATCAATACCCTGGTGGCCGGGCAGGCCTTTTACCTCCTCAATCTGCGCCTGATCCACCAGCCGGTGCTGCCGGGGCTCGAGCTGTTGCGCTCGCACAGCATGTGGATCGCGATCGGGGTCCTGGTCCTGCTCCAGCTGGCCTTTACCTACGTCCCGGTGATGCACGCCCTGTTCGGCACGACCACGATCGACCTGGCCGACTGGCTGCGAATCCTGGCCTTTGGTCTCGCAGTGTTCGTGATCGTGGAGCTGGAGAAACTGGTCGTGCGTCAGGTGCTGGCCCGCCGTCGGGGGATCGCCCCGACGGCGGTGTAGCCCCGGTCTGGCCCGTCGATAACCTCAGGTGGCATCCAGTGGAAGCTGGTCGGCCGCCAGGAGTGCGTCGGCCTTTGCGGCAGGGACGGGGCGGGAGTAATAGTATCCTTGGGCACGCGCGCATCCGAGCGCCCGCAAGGTGGCCGCATGGGTATTGCTCTCGACCCCTTCGGCCACCGCCTCCAGGCCGAGATTGCGCGCCATGTTGATCACGGTTTGCACGAGGCGCTGGCTGTATTCGTCGCGGTCCAGTCCGGCCACGAAGGCACGATCGATCTTCAGGATGTCCAGTGGCAGGCGGTGAAGATAGCTGAGCGACGAATAGCCAGTCCCGAAATCGTCCATGGCGAGGCTGACGCCCAGGGCCTTCAGGCCTTTCAGGGTTGCGATGAGTTCGTCGAGGTTGCCCAGCGTCGCGGTCTCGGTGATTTCCAGGCGCAGTTGCTCCGGTGGCGTATCCGTTCCGCGCAGAATCATCGCGACCTCGTCCACCAGCTCGGGGCGGGTGAGCTGGCGCGCCGAGAGGTTGGTGCTGATCGTGAGCGGCGGACCGCTGCGTTGCGCATTCCAGGTCTGTAGCTGGGCGCAGGCCGCGTACAGCACCTGCATGTCGATCAGATGGACCAGCCCGGCATCCTCCGCGATCGGGATGAAGCGGTCCGGGAACAGGAGTTCGCCGTCTCGCTGCCAGCGCACCAGGGCCTCGAACCCGGTAATGCGGTTGTTCGCCAGGGACATGATCGGCTGGTAGTGCACGACAAAGGCGTTGCGTTCCACCGATTCGCGCAGATGGGTTTCCAGGCGCAGGCTCTCCAGGGCCTCGGTTTGCATGCCGGGGTCGCAGAATTCGCAACGGGCCTTGCCGAGCGACTTGGCACGGTACATGGCCATGTCCGCCTCGCGCATCAGGTCCTCGGCGCGGGTCGGGCCTTCCCCATCCGTTCCGGCGACCGGGCACGCGCGGCCGTAGGGGCGCGTTGCGATACCGATGCTGACCGTCACATAGACCGTCTGGCCGGCCACCGAAAAAGGTTCGTGCAGTACCGCCTGCAGGCGCTCGGCGACGCGCAGCGCATCCACCGGATCGTGCAGCCCCTCCAGCAGGATGGTGAACTCGTCGCCGCCCAGGCGCGCGAGGGTGTCGTCGGGCCGGGTGTTGTGGTCGCTGCCGGGACGCGAGACGGTGTCGTTCTGGCGCAGGGCTGTCAGCAGGCGCTGCCCCACTTGGGTCAGCAGTTCGTCGCCGGCCGTGTGCCCGAGGCTGTCGTTAACGAGTTTGAAGCGGTCGAGGTCGACGAACAGTACAGCAAACAGGGATTCCGGCTCCCGCGTGTAACGGGCGATGGTGTGCTCCAGACGATCGTGGAACAGCCGCCGGTTGGGCAGTCCTGTCAGCGGGTCATGCGAGGCATGGTGGATCAGCCGCTCGGCGTGGCGGTTGCGCTCGACGACCCGGCCCAGCTGCACACCGGTCTGAGCCAGCAAGGCCAGCACCTCCGGCTGCTCGGGTTCGGTCTCGGCGGCGAAGAACTCCAGCACACAGGCGATCTCGTGTCCGATCAGGACCGGAAAGGCGAAGCCGGAGCGCAGGCCGCTCAGGGCCGCCGCCGCGTGCCGGCGGAAATCGGGGTCGCGTTCCAGGTTCTCGACCCAGACCGGGGCACGCTGTTCGAGGACCCGTCCGGGCAGGCCCTGTCCAGGCGCGAAGTTCGTCTCCTCCGTGCATTCGCGGAAAGCCTCGACGGGGTCGGGCGTGTGCAGGTGCCAGATGCCGGTAGGGCTGAGTTCCAGTTCGCCGTTCGCGGCCTTGCGCGCGAGGTAGGCATGGCCCACCGGCCAGTCGAGGAATTGGCCGATTGCGGACAACGCCGTACGCAGGACTTCGGCGATGGAGTCGGACTGATTGGCGGCGGACGCAATGGTGTTGAGCAGCTCGATCTGCTGCTGCTTCGCATAGAGGTCCTGCAGGCGGGTCTCCGCCAGCGATTCGGCCCGTCGACGGGCCTCGCGCTCCTCCCGGACCAGGTCTTCCAGACGTAACCGCTCATCCTCCGGGATTACGTCGCTACGGCGGCGATTCATGGGCGGTTTCCGTGTTCGCGGCGGCCACTGGCTGCATCGTGCATGGGCGTCCCTGGTGTTTCCATACCCTGGGTGTGAACGCGGCGGATCATAACCCTTTCCGGGCGTTACATCTCGGGAGACGCCGTGGCGCAAGCCGCTATTCCCCTGCCTGGAGGTGGCTATGGCCCTCGCGAGCCGCAGTTGGGTGCGGGCAATCCCTGCCAGACAACCCTTCAGGGATGTTCGTGTCCCGTGGAATGACTGCGCGGATCCGACTCGTGGGTGATCCAGGGTTCGCCCATTTCTTCCTCCCAGGCCTCCTGGGTCGGGTGGTTGCGGTCGTACTGGGTCCACGCCTCAAAGATCTCGTCGGGCCACTGCGCTTGCAGGTAGGCGATGATGGCCTCCACGTCGTCGTAGGAGAGCGTGTCTTCGAAGCTGGGCATGGCCCCGCCCCGCGGTTCGGCGCCGTAGCGGATCATGTCCCGGAGTTGCCAGTAGGGGTGGTGCCAGGTATGGGCGCTGCCGTCCAGGGGCGGGGGCGGGAGGTAGCCGTCTTCGTCGCGGTGGCGCCAGTTCTCCGCCCCCTCGCGATTCTCGCCGTGGCAGACCGCGCAGTGCTGCATGTACAGCCGTTCACCGAATTGCAGGGTTTCTTCGTCCCAGTCCTGCTTATGGTGTTCTGGGGTGGTGTCTAGGCCTGGCAGACCGTCGCACCCGACCAGGGCCGCGCTGGCGAACAGCGCGGCCAGGGAAGGGAGGAGCGAGGGTAGCCGGCGTCCGTGTCGGCTTGGGCTCATTCGCCCTCCAGTGCCGGATCGTCGGTGTCGGCCGGTTCTTGCGGGGCCTCCACAGCGTCCGGGTCGTCCTGTTCGGCTGGCGCGCGTTCGCCGCGGAAGGCGTCGCGTACCGAATCCCAGGCCTGGCGTGAACCGTCGCGTACGCCGCCCCAGGCATCGCGGGCCCCTTCGCGCACTCCCTCCCATGCACCGGCGGAGCGATCGCGGGTCTCGGCGGACCATTCGGCCAGGTTGTCGCGTTCGCGTACCAGGGCGTCATAGGCCTGTTCGCGGCGCTCGCGGGTGGCATCGCTCAGATCGTCCCAGCCCTCGCGGGTGCGTTCGCGCAGGGTCGTAAGCTGCTGGTCCATTGTGTCCAGGGTTTCGCGGGAGCGCGAGCGGGCCGCTTCGCGGTCCTGTTCGGCATCGGCCTGAATCTCTTCGCGTGTCTGCGCCCAGTCTTCGCGCAGCTCCTCCATTTCGGTCGCGGTTTCGTCCTCGGCGGCCTGCTCCTCGGCCAGCACGAGTGGTGCGCTGAGCGCCAGTGCGGCAGCGGCCACCAGGGCGAGTCCTGTTGTGCGGATGTGGTCCATCATCGTATCCCCCGTGGGAATGGGCTTGTGGTCATGTGATGATAGGACGTTTGCGCCGTGCAATTTGTTGCAATCGGCGATGGATTTGCGACCGGAGGCACGCGATGGGCGACAAACGGGTTATCGGGGCGGTGCTGGTAATGGGCCTGCTGGCGGGGTGTGCGCCATTTCCCTCGGAGCAGAAGGGCGCGACCGACGTGTTCCAGCCGCAGCCGACCGAACGCAAGCCACTCGAGATCCCGGAACTCGAACCGGCCGCGACGCCGGGGGCGGCGGTGATGGACTGGGTGGATGCCAGCGGCTGGCGCGAGGGTCTGGGCACGGACTATTCCAGCCTCGAAATCCGCTACGAGCGGCGGGAGCGGGCCGAGGTCTTCGTCAAGAACCTGCGCGACGATGCCGTGCGCGATCACGAATACCGGCTGACCCTCCGTGAACGCGAGGACGGCTGGGCGGTGACCGGGGTGGAGCGGCGCGTGATCTGCCGCCGAGGACTGTCCGGCGACGGGCTTTGCCGCTGATCTGTCGTTTCGCGACCGGTCGCTAGCGGCGGCGCGCCAGGGACAGGCCGTCACCAATCGGTACCAGCGAGAGGTCGATGCGCTCGTCGCGATGCAGCGCCTGATTGAAGTCGCGGATGGCCCGGGTGTCTTCGTCATCGCAGTCCCGGTCGGCCACCTGGCCATGCCAGAGCGTGTTGTCCACCATGATCAGTCCGCCCGGGCGGACCAGTCGCAGGCAGGCCTCGAAATACGCCGGATAACCGGTCTTGTCCGCGTCGATGAATGCAAGATCGAAGCGCTCGCTCTGCCCTTCGGCCTCCAGTTGCTGCAGGCTTGCGCGTGCATCGCCCAGGCGCAGGTCCATGCGCGCGTCCAGGCCGGCCCGGTCCCAGTAACGCCGGGCGATCGCGGTCCAGGCCTCGCTGTTGTCCAGGCAGACGACCTCGCCGCCTTCGAGAAGGGCCTGCCCTACGGCCAGTGCGCTGTAGCCGGTAAAGGTGCCGACTTCCAGATAGCGCCGGGCCCCGATCAGACGCGCCAGCAGGGCCATGAACTGCCCCTGTTCGGGGGCGATCTGCATGTTGTGCTCTGGCATCCCCGCGGTTTCCGCACGCAGCTCCGCGAGCAGGCTGGACTCGCGCAGCGAGCGGTCCAGCACATAGGCCTGGAGGCGGTCATCGAGTCCGATCGAACGGTTGGACATCACGGTTCCTTATCAATGGCCAGCGTAGTGGATGCAGGGCGAGCACCATCAGCACGACCAGTGCGGCCCACTCGACAGCGGGCGGGATCCATTCGGTGGCCTGTCCCGGGGTGATCCCGGGGCTCAGCCCGGTCGCGCTCAGCCCGGCATCCAGTATCAGACCCAGCGCGATGGTGCTGGCGCCAATGCCCAGTAAGTAAAGACTCAGCGCAGCGTTGCCCAGTTCCCGCCGGAACACGCCCAGGGTCGCCAGGCTGGTGATCGGGGCGGCCAGCAGGAATACCAGCACGGCGCCAGGAGAAACCCCGGCCGCCAGCAGGGCGACCGCGATGGGGGTGGCCGCGGTCGCACACAGGTACATCGGGATGCCGATCACGGCGAGCAGCAGCATGGCCGGCAGCCCGCTGCCATATTCCGCCAGTGCGGCCGGTGGCACCAGGGCCAGCAACGCCCCGGCAACGAACAGTCCGATCACCAGCCAGAGACGGATGTCATCCAGCACGTCGCCAAACGCGTAGCGCTGGCCCTCCAGCAGGCGCGTCCATGGGCCCGGCGCCGTGGCGGATGCTGCTCCCCCTCCATCGCAGGAAGCCGCGGTGCAGCAGTCTTGTGGCGTCCGGGTATCGTCCGCATGCGCCGCGGGAGCGCGCGTGCGCCCGACCAGCAGGCCCGTGGCGATGGCCGTCACCACGGCGCCGGCGACCCGGGCGACGGTCATCAGGGGGCCGAGCAGGGCATAGCTGATCGCCACCGAGTCGACGCCCACGCCCGGGGTGCCGATCAGGAATGCCGTGGTCGGGCCCCGTCCGGCGCCGCCCCGGTGCAGTGCCAGGGCGGTCGGGATCGCCCCGCAGGAGCAAAGCGGCAAGGGTGCCCCGGCAATGGCGGCGCGGGCGGTCGGTGCCAGACCCGTGCCGCCCAGCCAGCGCTGCAGCGCCGCCTCTGGCAGGAAGGCCTTGACCAGTCCGGCCGCGGCCAGGCCCAGCAGCAGCCACGGGGCGGCCGTCAGGGCGAGTTCCAGCGTAGCGCTCAGGATCGCGGCGATCATTGGTCGATCGTCGTCTCGGGACGTCGCCGCTGCAAGAGTCCTCGAGGGCAGCGACGGATGGTGGCTGGCGAGACAGGGGTCGGCAGAGTCCGCTGTGCCCGGCTACACTGCGCCACGGAATCATCCGAAACGGACAAGGAGCGGAATATGGAAGGGTATGCACTGGCCACCGTGGTGCACGTGCTGGCGGTCGTGATCTGGGTGGGCGGGATGTTCTTCGCCTGGATGTTCCTGCGGCCGACGGCGGCACGGCAGCTCGACGACATGGCGCGGCTGCGCCTGTGGGAAGAGGTGTTCCAGCGCTTCTTCCCCTGGGTGTGGGCGGCGGTCGTGGCGCTGCTGATCACCGGCTTCCACATGATCTTCCTGGTGTTTGGCGGCATGGACAGCGTGCATCCCAGCGTGCACACCATGCTGGCGCTGGGCCTGATCATGATGGCGATCTTCGCCCATGTGGTATTCGCCCCGTACCGCCGTATGCGCCAGGCGATCGCGGCCAATGACACCGCGGAGGGCCTGCGCCGTCTGGGACAGATCCGCCGGCTGGTGGGCATCAACACCCTGATCGGGCTGGTCACCATCATCGTGGCCTCCGGTGGTCCGCTGATGCCGCAATAAGGCCTGCGCCGGGCAGCCGGCTGTCCGGCGCAGCGTTGCCCGCGTTGCGTCCTCTCAATCCGTTGTCCGCAGGGCCGGATGCCAGACCAGTTGTGGCACGCTGGGCGGTTCGACCGTTACGGCCGCGTTCTGGTCGAATCCGACCAGCCAGGCATCCAGCTCGGAGGCGCCCATCCCCAGCACGCAGTAGCCGGGCTCGTCGGGCCAGTGGCCGGCCGGGTCCCGGTGGACCGTGGGCCAGCAGTGCCAGCCGGCCTGCGCGAGATCGCGTTCGAGGCGGGCCTGTCGCGCGCGGTTCTCCGGCTCCGGTACAAGGTGGCTGCGCGGGTTCCATGCGGTCAGCAGGCTGGCCCGGCTCACCCCCTGTGCCTGCAGGGCGGCCTCGAGACGCGGGTCGCGCTGGCCGATGCGCAGGAACAACGTCTGCCCGGGGGCCTCGATCCGGTAGTGCGTGGCGGCGTAGGCCCGGGTCAGCGCCACCTTTGTCTCGGGCGTGTCGATCGGTGTCCCGTCCCCTCTTGAGTTTGACGCCATCCCGGGGCACTCTCGCGTGTGGTCGTGTGGATTCACGATCACACAGGGGGACAGCATGCGCGTCAAGGATTGGACTCAGACCTGCCGGGCGGTCGGTGACGACCCGACGATTGCGCGGGCGCATGCCCCGGGGGCCGGAAGGCCGGCGGGCTGATCGTGTCCGTTGATCGCCTGCGCGTCCCGGGAATCACCAGCGTGTTTGCGCTGGTGCTGCTGCTGGTCGCGGCAATCGCGGTCTTCAGCTGGTTGCGGGTGCAACACCTGCAGCAGGACATCCAGACCCTCACCGAGGAACACATCCAGAAAGTCGACCATGTCCACCGCATGCGCAGCCTGGTGCGCGAGCGAGTGCTGCGCGCCTCGCTGGTGGTGAGCGCGGAGGACACCGCGCTGCAGGAGCGCTATCACCGGGAGTTTCGCGATCTCGCGCCCCAGTTCGTCGAGACGCTGGCGGCGGCCGAGGCGCAGGCGGAAGGGGCCGCGGATCGCCAGCGCATGCAGGAGTTGCGCGAGCTGACTTCGATCGGCGCCCCGCTGCTCGAAGATATTGTCGATCTCGCGCTGGTCGGGGACCGTAACGAGGCCCTGGGCATGCTGTACGCCGATCTGATGCCGATCCAGGAGGAAGTCCTGGGGCAGATGGAACGCATCCTGGAGAACTTTCACCGCGACAACGCCCAGGCGATCGAGGCCATGGCGCAACGCCATGAACAAAGCCAGGAATGGATGCTCTGGGCGACTGTTCTGGCGGCCGTTCTGATCGTTCTGCTCGGGGGGCGTGTGCGTTATCGCCTGCGGCGCAACCACCAGGCGCTGCAGGAAGAGTTGCGCGAGCGTGCGCGAGTGGAGGCGCGCCTGCGCGAGACCCAGGGGGGGCTGGAGGCGGCAGTGGCGCGCCGCACGGCGGAGCTCGAGGAGACCACGGCGCGCCTGGAAGAGGCACAACGCAGCGCAGGTGCGGGGTTCTGGGACTGGGATATCCGCAACGGTCAGTTGAACTGGTCCGCCCATGTGTTCGAACTCTTCGGGCTGGATCCCAGACTGAACGAGGCGGGCTTCGAGTCCTACATCCATGCGGTGCATCCCGATGACCGCGCGCGCGCACGGCGCACCATCAACCAGGCGCTGGCCAGCGAGGCGGTGTATCGCGTCGATCACCGGGTCGTGCGTCCGGATGGTGGGGTGCGTCATGTGCGCGTGGAAGGCGAGATCGCCCGTGACGACACGGGCCGGCCATTGCAGGTCCTGGGAATGGTGCGGGATGTCACCCTCGAGAAGGCCTCCGAGGAACGCCTCTGGCATCAGGCCCATCACGATTCGCTGACCGGGCTTGCCAACCGCAGCCTGTTCCAGGAACACCTGCGCCAGGCCATGCGCCGTGCCCAGCGCAACGAGACGGGGCTGGCCCTGGTGGTCTGCGACCTGGACGGCTTTAAGCCAATCAACGACCGCCTGGGTCACGACGCGGGCGATGTGGTGCTGGTGACGGTGGCCGGGCGCCTGCGCGAAGGGGTGCGCGAGAGCGATGTGGTGGCCCGCATGGGCGGTGACGAGTTTGTGATCCTGCTGGAGAACATGGACGACCCGGATGCCCTGCTCGGGGTCGGGCTGAAACTGATTGAACGCTTTGCCGAGCCCATCGAGGTCAATCGCGAGGCGGTGCACGTGGGGCTCAGCATGGGCGCGGCCCTGTACCCGCATGACAGTGCGGACCCGGAGGGCCTGATGTTGCAGGCGGATCGTGCGATGTATGCGGCCAAGGAGGCCGGGGGCGGTGGAATCGTGCTGCACGAACAGGTCGATGTCAGCCGCGTCAGCCAGGCGGGTACGCGGCATCGCCGGCGCGGGCCACTGGGCTGTGGCCTTGGTCTGGAGACTCGCTAATCAGCCTTGGCGGTGCACGGCCGGGGTGACGTTACGTTCCAGCCAGGCCGCGAATTCGTCTTCCGCGATCGGTTCGCCGTAGAGGAACCCCTGGAAACGTGTGCAGCCCAGGGCCAGCAGGCGCTGGCGCTGGGCCTCCTGCGCCACGCCCTCGGCGATCACCCGCAGGCCCATGTTGTGGCCGATATCGAGGATATTTTCGATCAGCATCTGTTCGCCCTTGTGCACCAGCTCGTCGATGAACGACTTGTCGATCTTGAGCTCGTCCAGCGGCAGATCGCGCAGATAGGCCAGCGACGAATACCCCGTGCCGAAATCGTCCAGTGCCACCTGGACACCGAACTTGCGCAGGGCCCGCAGCTTGGCGATGGCGTCGGACAGGTCGCGCAGCAGACCCGACTCGGTCACCTCCAGGGTGATCCGGCCGGGGTCCAGCTCGGTAGCCTCCACGCGCTCCCTGAGCTGTTCGACGAAATCGGGGCGGGCCAGCTGCCAGGGCGAGATGTTGATGGCCACGCGAGGCGGCAGCGGCAGGCCCCGGGCGTGCCAGCCCCGAAGGTTATCCAGGGCGTGTTCGATGACCCAGGTGCCGATGGAGTGGATCAGCCCGGTCTCCTCGGCGATGGGGATGAACAGTGCCGGGCTGACCGGGCCCAGTCCCGGGTGTGTCCAGCGCAACAGTGCCTCGACACCGATCAAATGCCCCTGGGCATCGAACTGGGCCTGGTAGTCCAGATGCATCTCCCGGTTCGCCAGGGCCTGGCGCAACCCCTCCTCGATCTGCAGGCGGGCGTGAGCCTCGTCCTGCAGGGCATGGCGGTAGAACTGCACTCCACCGCGTCCCGCCCGCTTCGCCTGATACAGCGCGATGTCGGCATGGCGCAAGGCATCCGAGGAGGTCTGACCTGCGTCCGGGAACAGCACGCAGCCCAGGCTGGCGCCGACGCTGAAGGTGCGTTCCCCCACCACAATCGGGTGCTGCAGGGCGTCCAGCAGCCGGTGGGCCGCGGCGTTGACCGTGGCCTCGGTCGCCTGACGTGATGCGCGTCGGGGATGGATCAGGGTGGCGAACTCGTCTCCGCCCAGGCGTACCACCAGCGCCTTTTCGGGTGCGTTCTGGCGCAGGCGGTCGGCGACCGCGGCCAGCACGGTGTCACCGACCGCGTGCCCCAGGGCATCGTTGATGGTCTTGAAGTGGTCCAGATCGATCAGGATGAGCCCGCCATGCAGGCCCCCGTGATAGGCCAGATCCAGATCCCGGGTCAGCGCATCGTGCAGCTGGGTGCGATTGGCCAGGCCGGTTAGCGGGTCGTGATAGGCAAGTCGGCGGATATGTTCCTCGCCTTCCAGTCGTTCGAGTTCGGCCGCGGCCCGGTCGGCAAAGATCTCGAGGATGCCGGCTGCCTGCTCGGTCTCGTCCAGCGGGTAGCGATTGACGATGGCGATGTGTCCGAGCTCGCGCCCTTGGCTGTCGAGCATGGGAGCCCCGAGATAGCTGCGAGCCCCCATCTCCACCAGGAGCCCGTCTTGCGGAAATAGCTCCTGAACGTGGTCGGGGTAGACGCACAGGCCGCGCGCGAGCACTTCGTCACAGGGGGTTCCGGTCAGGGCGTAGCGGATGTTGTCCACCAGCTCGCCACCCTGACAAAGTGCCTTTGTCTCGATATGGCCAGGCATGTCCGGGACATTGACACCCACCAGGGCATAGTCGGCACGAAAGACCTCGCGCAGCCGCAGTACCAGATTCTGGAAGAAGCTCTCCCGGTCGTGGGCGCGAAAACCCTGGGCGATCACGCGCAGGGCCTCTTCGCCACGCCGGGCGAGCGTGATGTCCTCCTGCATCACGATGACGTCCTGCACCTCGCCCCGGTGGTCCTTCAGGGGGTAAACGCAACCCTTCAACCAGCGGTTCCCCGCCTGTTGGGTGACAGGGTCGAGCCCCGTTCGATCAGCAAACGGCCCGATGTACTGCCGTTCGCCCCGAGCCGCTGCGCGGACCGCCTCGGTGATGCGTCCGTCGATGGGATCAGGGCAGTGCAACACGCTGGAATCCCGCACGCGTTCGCCATCGCGCCCGTGCATCGCTTCCCAGGCGGCGTTCACCTGGCGCACTCGGCCCTCGGGCGTCAGCACCTCTACCGCGACGGGGGCTTGCTGCACCAGGTCGCGAAAGCGGTGTTCCGATTCACGCACGCGTTCCTGGGTCTCCCGGTGCAGCGCCAGGCTCATGACCAGGATCATACCCAGATAGCCGAACACCGCGAGGGGAATGGAATCGATGGCACCAAGCCGTACCAGGGCGCCCTGGGCCGTCCCCAGCAGGAACAGCACGATCGCTCCCAGCAGGACCAGGGGGCTCGTGCCACCCTCGCGCAGCCACCGATGCAACAGTGCCCACAGGGCGAAGCCGAACACCAGCAGCAGACCGGACAGCCCCAGCAGAAACCACGGGCTCGAGGGGCCTGCCGCGAGCGATACCGTCTCGCCCCAGGGCAGGGTCACCGTGCGCAGCTCCGCGGCCTCGCCCAGCTGCAACCCATAGGGCTGTTGGACATTGACGACCCAGACGACGACCACCAGGGCCCCCAGGATTACGAGCAGGCCGCGCGCGGGGGTGCCGGTATAGCGGGCGATGAAGGCAGCGAACAGCACATACAGAGGCGCGATCAGGGCGTAATACGCCTTGATGGGGCCGGTATAGGCCTCAATGGTTGCTGCCTGGTACGACAGGGCAACGCTGATCGCGGCACCTGCAACCAGCAGGCACATCGCGGCAAACAGCAGGTGTTCCGCGCGGCGCAGGCTTTGGGTGGCGTGCAGCAGGTGGGTCGCCGTGGCGTATACGCATAGCCCGGCGAGCAGGTACAGCGCTGCGATCAGTGGACCGTCCATGATCGACCCCCTGGGTCAGGGTTTTCCCTTTAGTGTTAGCGGCGAAAACCCATACTCTCTTGAGAGTTAAGCACAGCCGGGGCCGGTTTGCGCGCCGCGGGGGCGACTTACAAGTACGGGGTCAGCAGGCGTGCGGCGCCGTCGCGCAGTCGGGCGGGCAGGCTGCGGGCGTGAACATCGTCCAGCGTCAGCGGGTGGGAACGCGAACGCAGGTCCTCCGCCCAGTCGGCCAGCTGTTGTGCCAGCTCGCGGTCCAGGCATTCGAGGTTGCACTCGAAGTTGAGCCGCAGGCTGCGCGGGTCCCAGTTGGCCGATCCCACCAGGATCCATTCACGGTCGACCAGCATCAGCTTGGAGTGGTTGAACGGAGGGGGCGTTAGCCAGATGCGGCACCCGCGCGTGAGGATCTCTCCGTGCAGCGGGCGGCCGGCCCATTCGACCAGGCGCAGGTTGTTGCGTGCGGGCAGGAGCAGATCAACCTCGATACCCCGTAACGCTGCGGCCTTGAGGGCCCCCAGCAGCTCCAGGTCGGGCAGGAAGTAGGGCGTGACCACGGTGATGCGTTCGCGCGCCTCCGCGATTGCGGCCAGCAGGGTGAACTTGATGACCTCGAAGTCCTCATCGGGGCCGTCCGGCAGGGCGCGGCACAAGAGCGCACCGGCCGGGCGCGACATCTCCGGGAACCAGGGTGCACCTTCCAGTTTCTCCTGGGTGCTGAATTGCCAGTCTTCCGCGAATATCCGCTGGAGCTGCAGGCAGATCGGTCCGCGAACCTCGAAGTGCAGATCCTGTATAGGGTGCGGTCCCGGATCGCTCGCGCTGTGCCCGCGGCGGATATTCATGCCGCCGGTGAAGCCGTGTTCGCCATCCACCAGCAGCATCTTGCGGTGATTGCGCAGATTGAATGCGGCGAGGGTGCGCGGCAGGTGATGCACGGGCATGAAGGCGGCGGCCGGGATGCCGGCCCGCCTGAGAAAACGCAGGGTATTGCGGCGGCTGTAGCGGGCACCGATACCGTCGATCAGCACACGCACCTCGACACCGCGGTCGCGGGCCGCTTTGAGGTGGCGCACGAAGCGTTGTCCGACCACGTCGTAATCAAAGATGTAGGTCGCCAGGGTGATGCTCTGTGACGCGCCATCGATCGCCTCGAGCATCGCCGCGTAGGCCTGGTCTCCGCTGAGCAGCGGGCGTACCGAATTGCCTGTGCTGGCGCGAAACGGCGCGAGCCGATCGCCACAGCCGAGCAGTCGTGACCAGCGTGGCGGAATGCCCGTCTCGTTGGTGTTGTGCGCCGCGGGGTCGACCAGCAGATGGCCCTCGCGCAGGGCGTGGGCGCGGCGCCGGATGCGGTTGACCCCGAACATCCAGTACAGGATCGATCCTGCCACCGGCAGCAGAACGATCAGGCCCACCCACGCGATGACAGTGCCGGTCTCGCGGCGCTGGAGCAGTGCGTGCATCACACTGGCGGCGGCCAGTGCAAAAGCGGCAAAGGCAGTGATACTGGCGGTCCAGCCGGTACCCAGCACGGCATTCTCCCCGGGAATGGAACGGTGGCGGCGTGATCGCTACAGTACGCGGGCCGGGCGTGCGGTAAAAGGCCGCCATGGTGATCCATCCGCCCTTCGAGAGAGCCGATGACCGATATCGAGACCCCCAGCCTGTTCGCCAACAGTGGCGAGCAGCTGCCGCTGAAGGATTTTACCGAGAAGGCGTACCTGGACTACTCCATGTACGTGATCCTGGACCGTGCGCTGCCGCACATCGGCGACGGACTCAAGCCCGTGCAGCGCCGCATCATCTACGCGATGAGCGAGCTGGGGCTCTCGGCCACGGCCAAGTACAAGAAGTCGGCGCGCACCGTCGGTGACGTGCTCGGCAAGTTCCATCCGCACGGCGACTCGGCGTGCTACGAGGCGATGGTGCTGATGGCGCAGCCCTTCTCCTACCGCTACCCGTTCGTCGACGGGCAGGGCAACTGGGGCTCGCCGGACGATCCCAAGTCCTTCGCCGCGATGCGCTACACCGAGTCACGCCTGTCGCGCTACGCACAGCTGCTGCTCTCGGAGCTGGGGCAGGGCACGGTGGACTGGGTGCCGAACTTCGACGGCGCGCTGGAGGAGCCGAAGATGCTCCCGGCGCGGCTGCCGAACGTGCTGCTGAACGGCGGCTCCGGGATCGCGGTGGGCATGGCCACCGACATCCCGCCGCACAATCTGCGCGAGGTGGCCGCGGCCTGCGTGCACCTGTTGGAAAACCCCAGGGCGACGGTCGCGGAGCTGTGCGAGCACCTGCCCGCGCCGGACTTTCCCACCGAGGCCGAGATCATTTCCCCGCCCGCCGAGCTGAGCCGGGTCTACGAGACCGGGCAGGGCTCGATCCGCGCGCGGGCACGCTATGAACGCGAAGGCGACGACCTCGTGGTCACCGCGCTGCCGCACCAGGTCTCCGGGGCGAAGCTGCTGGAGCAGATCGCCAGCCAGATCCGCGCGAAGAAGCTGCCAATGGTCGAGGACCTGCGCGACGAGTCCGACCACGAGCACCCGACCCGCCTGGTGATCACCCCGCGCTCGAACCGCGTCGATGTCGAGGCGCTGATGGCGCACCTGTTCGCGACCACGGACCTGGAAAAGACCTACCGCGTGAACATGAACGTGATCGGCCTTGACGGGCGCCCGCAGGTGCGCGACCTGGCCGGGCTGCTGTCGGAGTGGCTGGACTTCCGCATCGAGACCGTGCGCCGGCGCCTGCAGTGGCGCCTGGAGAAGGTGCAGGCGCGACTGCATGTGCTGGAAGGCCTGCTGATCGCCTATCTCAACATCGACGAGGTAATCGCGATCATCCGCGAGTACGACCAACCGAAGCCCGAGCTGATGAGCCGCTTTGGCCTGTCCGACATCCAGGCCGAGGCGATCCTGGAGCTGAAGCTGCGCCACCTGGCGAAGCTCGAGGAGATGAAGATCCGTGGCGAGCAGGATGAACTGGCGCAGGAGCGCGACCAGCTGGAGAAGACCCTGGGGTCGGAGCGTCGCCTGCGCACCCAGGTGCGCCGCGAGATCGAGAAGGACGCCGCGGACTACGGCGACGAACGCCGCTCGCCGCTGGTCCAGCGCGCCGCCGCGCAGGCGCTGGACGAATCCGCGCTGGTGCCCACCGAGCCGCTGACCATCGTGCTGTCGGAGAAGGGCTGGGCGCGCGCAGCCAAGGGCCACGACGTGGACGCCCGCGGCCTGAACTACAAGGCCGGGGATGCCTTCCAGGCCGCAGTCACCGGGCGCAGCAACCAGCCGGTCGTGTTCATCGACTCCACCGGCCGCACCTATACCATCCCCGCCCATACCCTGCCGTCCGCGCGCGGGCAGGGCGAGCCACTGTCCGGCCGCGTGAATCCGCCGGAGGGCGCGCGGTTTGTCGGCATGGCCACCGGGGCGGAGGAAGACCGCTGGCTGCTGGGCTCGGATCACGGCTACGGCTTCGTCGCGAAGCTGGGCGATCTGCTGGGGCGGCAGAAGGCCGGCAAGAACGTGCTCACGGTGCCCGACGGGGCCGCCGTGCTGCAGCCGGCGCCGGTGCGCAACCCGCACGAGGATCACATCGCCGTCGTCACCACGCGTGGTTATCTGCTGCTGTTCCCGGCCACCGAGCTGCCGGAGCTGGCGCGCGGCAAGGGCAACAAGCTGATCGGCATCCCGTCCGCGGCCCTCAAGGATAGCTCCGAACGGGTGCTCGACGTGGCCGTGCTGGGGCCGCAGGACACCCTGGTCGTGCACGCCGGCAAGCGCTTCAAGGCGCTGGCCCCGGCCGAGTGGGCGGAGTACGTTGGCGAGCGCGCCCGGCGCGGGCGCCAGCTGCCGCGCGGCTACCAGAACGCCGACTGGATGGAGGTGCGTCCGGCCTGAACCGCGGGGACCAACCGTGGTCTGTGGAGGGGGTCGGGCTTGAATTTTGCGGCCATGCCCCGACTATAAGCACATCCCGAAGATTTAATTGATGGAGTACAGGAAGGCTTCATGAAACGTATTGCGCTGTTTCTGGCGACGAACTTCGCCATCATTATCGTGCTCAGCATCACCCTGCGCCTGCTGGGTGTGGAGCGCATCCTCGACGAGGAGGGGGTCCACCTCGACCTCAATGCGCTGCTGATCTTTGCCGCGGTGTTCGGCTTTGGCGGCTCCTTCATCTCGCTGGCCATCTCCAAGTGGATGGCGAAGAAGACCATGAAGGTCCATGTGATCGACAAGCCGCGCAATGCGACCGAGCAGTGGCTGGTGGAGACGGTGCAGCGCCAGGCCCGCGAGTCCGGGATCGGCATGCCGGAGGTGGGCATCTACGACTCCCCGGACCCGAACGCCTTCGCTACCGGCATGAGCAAGAACAACGCGCTGGTCGCGGTCAGCACCGGGCTGATGCAGAACATGAGCCAGGGCGAGGTCGAGGCTGTGCTGGGCCACGAGGTCGGGCACGTGGCCAATGGCGACATGGTCACGCTGGCGCTGATCCAGGGCGTGGTGAACACCTTCGTGATCTTCCTGGCACGTGTGGCCGGTCATTTCGTCGACCGCGTGGTGTTCAAGAACGAGGCGGGCCATGGCCCGGCGTTCTGGATCACGACCATCGTCACCGAGATCATCCTGGCGATCCTCGCCTCGATTATCGTCATGTGGTTCTCCCGTCAGCGCGAGTTCCGGGCCGACGAGGCGGGCGCGAAGCTCGCCGGTCGCGACAAGATGATCGGTGCGCTGGAGTCGCTGGCGCGCGCGTCGGGACGTCCGGTGGACATGCCCGATCAGATGGCCGCCTTCGGCATCCGTGGGGGCATGGCCCAGGGGCTGAAGAAGCTGTTCATGAGCCACCCGCCGATCGAGCAGCGCATCGCGGCGCTGCGGGCAAACAGCTGATCCGTATCGGGTCGTCAGGCAGGAATCGGCAAGGCCGCCCACAGGGCGGCCTTCTTCGTTTGGGGGCGGGTCCGCTCGTAGGATGCGTTGAGCGAAGCGAAACGCATCAATAATAGCGTCCGCGGCCAGGCTGGCCGCCAGCGGCGAGAGCCGCATCCCCGACAAACGGGTTGCTGCGGCGCTCCTCCCCGAAGGTCGACTCCGGACCGTGTCCGGGGACGAAGCGCACATCGTCGCCCAGCGGCCAGAGGCGCTGGGTGATGGATTCGATCAGTTGCGGTCCGTTGCCGCGCGGGAAGTCGCTGCGCCCGATGGCACCATGAAACAGCACGTCACCCACCAGGGCGAGGCGGCTTTCGCGATCGAAGAACACGATATGACCCGGGGTGTGCCCCGGGCAGTGGAGTACCTCCAGCGTTGTCTCGCCCAGCGATAGTTTCTCGCCATCGTGCAGCCAGCGGTCGGGTACCAGCGCAGGCATCTCGGGAAAACCGAACATCTGGCACTGCATCGGCAGCTGATCCAGCCAGAAGGCATCCTCGGCCTGTGGGCCCAGGATCGGGATGTTGCAGCGCCGGGCCATCTCGGCAGCCGCACCAACGTGGTCGAGGTGGCCATGGGTTAGCAGGATGCAGTCCAGCCGTACTTCTTCTCGCCTTGCGATCTCGATCAACGTGTCGGCTTCGGCCCCGGGGTCCACCCAGGCGGCGGCAAGTGTCCGGTCGCACCAGATCAGGGTGGCGTTCTGGGCCAGCGCGGTCACGGGATGGCTCAAGTGGCGGAGCATAGGGCTGCATCAATCCGTAGTGAGAACACGATTGTGCCTTTTTTCAGTTCGTGACGAGAATCCGGGAATAGAACGCGCGCCTCTGCGTCCTTAAGGGTGTGCAGGTCTTGAAAAAAGCGGTCGAGCGGAGTGGCCCACGAGTACGACCCCCTGCGTACGAGGCCGCTTGACAAGAAGATCGCTATATTAGAAGATTTGCATACGCTGTTTGTTGACCCCCTGTCAGCATCAGCGGACTCCTCCATCCTCCTTTGGTGGTTTTCTTGGCGCGGGCTTCGACCCGCGCTTTTTTTTTGCCCGGAATTCGCATCCCGCCAAAGCCCTGCCTAACATGGCAGCGATGTCCTGGCCCCCGAACGTCCGATGCCCACACGCCTGAACAGTCTGCGCAATGCGGTGTTGCTGTTTGTCCTGCTGCCCCTGCTGCTGGTGGTCGGGGGTACGGTGACGCTCGGGCTGCAGGAGTTCCAGACCCAGATGGAAAACCGCATGCAGGCCGATATCGAGCTGGTCGCACGCTCCATTCGCCTGCCGGTAGCCACCGCGATGATGGATCAGGACGTGACCACGGTGCAGCAGTCACTGGACTCGCTGTTCCAGATCGACCAGGTGTTTGGCGTCTACGTCTATGACGCCCAGGGCGACATGGTCGCTACCAGCGGACCGCCCAGCCCCACGATCCGCCACCCGGGCGAGGCCCAGGCGATCAGCGAGACCGGCAGCCTCGGTGCGTTCGACGAGCACCAGGGACGCGAGGTGTTCTCGTTCTTCCTGCCGCTGTCGGACTCCGCCGGGCGCATCGTCGGTCTGTTGCAGGTGACCCGCGACGTCTCGCCGTTCCGCGCCTATGTCTCGCAGCTGCGCTGGCAGGGAGGCATGGTGATGCTGGCGGTCAGCGTGCTGTTCCTGCTGGTGGTGCTGATTGGCCACCATCGTGCGGTCGGGCGTCATGTGGCGCGCCTGATCGGCGCCATGCGGGATATCGGCGAGGGCCAGCGCGGGCTGCGAGCCCCGGAGAAGGGCCCCTGGGAACTGCGCCGTCTGGCGATCACGATGAACGGGATGCTGGAGCGCCGCGAGGCCTCCGAGGCCGCGTTGCAGGCCCAGCGTGAGGAGCAGGCGCGGCTGGAGGAAAAACTGCGTCACTCGGAAAAGCTGGCGGCCATCGGCCAGCTGGCGGCCGGGGTCGCGCACGAACTGGGCACGCCCCTGGGGATTATCGCCGGGCGCGCCCAGCGCGCCGCGCGACGACTTCCCGAGGGCGAACCCGCGCACAAGGAGATGAAGGAACTGCAGACCGAACTCGAGCGCGTGGAGATTATCGTGCGCCAGCTCCTGGATTTCGCGCGACGCAATCCACTGCAGCAGCGCCCGCTGGAACTGGAAGGGCTGGTGCGCGAGATCGTGGCGCGCGTGCAGGAGCGTGGCAAGGGCCGCGAGCGGGTACGCTTTGATCTGGATGGAGGGCCGCTGACCGTGGCGGCCGACCGGCTGCGTCTGGGGCAGGCCCTGGAGAACCTGATCGACAACGCCGCGCAGGCCGCTGCCGAATGCGTACGGGTGAGCTGGTCTTGCCAGGGCGACACGCTCGAATTCGTGGTGGCCGACGACGGCCCGCGCGTGGGGCGCGGCATCTCGGATGAGCAGGCCGAACGCCTTTTCGAACCCTTCTTTACGACCAAGCCGACGGGCGAGGGGACTGGCCTGGGGCTGGCGGTCGCACAGGTGGCGCTGGAGGATCATGGCGGTCAGGTAAGGCTGGATCGCGACGACCCGCAACTCACGCGCTTTGTAGTCACGCTGCCGCTCGCTTCCGGCGCCTGTCGCGAAGGGGAGTCGGAACCGTCCGGGTCGGAGTCGGTCCAGGACGCGCAGGCAACAGGTGGAGGAGCGGCATGAGCATGTCCCGGGGTGACGAACTGAACGATCGCGTGCTGATCGTCGAGGACGACCGGGGCCATCGCGAGCTCCTGGCCGAGGAACTGGCCGAGGTGGGTTATACGGTCACCGCGGTGGAGTCGGCCGAGGAGGCCGAGCAGGTCCTGCGCCAGCAAACCGTTTCGCTGGTGGTCAGTGATCTGCGTCTGCCCGGTGCCGATGGCTTCCGCGTTCTGGAGGTGGCGCGCGACACGGTGCCGGTACCCGGGTTCATCATGCTCACTGGCTTCGGCACCATCGATCAGGCCGTGACGGCACTGAAGGCGGGTGCGGATGACTTCCTGACCAAGCCGGTCGATCTGGACCACCTGCGCCTGGCGGCCGAGCGGGTCGCCGAGGCCCGCCGCCTGCGGGCGGAGGTGCGCCAGTATCGCGAGGTCCTCGCTGCCGACGAGAGCTTCCATGGAATGCAGGGCAAGAGCCCGGCCATGCTCAAGTTGCACGACCTGATTCGGCGGATCGCCGCGGCCGATGGCAGCGTGCTCATTACCGGCGAATCGGGGACCGGCAAGGAGCTGGTTGCCCGCGCCCTGCATGCGGAAAGTGACCGCGCCAACGGGCCGTTCATTGCGCTGAACTGCGCGGGGATCCCGGAGACCCTGCTGGAGTCGGAGCTGCTGGGGCATGTCGCCGGGGCCTTCAGTGGGGCCAAGGGCGCGCGCCGGGGTCTTTTCACGGAAGCCGATGGTGGCACGCTGTTCCTGGACGAGATCGCCGAGATGCCGGTGGCGATGCAGAGCAAGCTGCTGCGGCTGCTGCAGGACGGGCGGGTCCGCCCGGTGGGCTCGAACGAGGAGATCGAGACGGACGTGCGCATCGTGGCCGCCACACACCAGGACCTGCAGGAACGGATCCGCCAGGAACAATTCCGCGAGGACCTCTATTACCGCCTCGAAACCTTTCGCATCGAGATACCGCCCCTGCGCGAACGGGGGGATGACATCGAGCGCCTGGCGCAGCAGTTCCTGCGCGAACAGGCGCTGGCGCGCGGGCTACCCGCGCGTGAGCTGAGTCCCGAGGCGATGCGCGCCTTGCTGCGCTACAGCTTTCCCGGGAACGTCCGCGAGCTGGCCAGCCTGATGGAGCGTGCGGCGACCCTCGCAACCGGCGAGGTGATCGAGCTGCGGGATCTGCCCGAGCGTGTGCGCCAGTCAGAGGCCACGAGCGGATCGCATGAATCGTCCGGGGTTGTTTCCGGCGCCGGTCTGCCGGTACCCGGAACCGGCGATGACAGTCACTGGCCCAGTTTGGCCGAGGTCGAACAGGCCTATGTACGCCGGGTCCTGGAGCATGTGGAGGGCAACAAGCAGCGCGCTGCACGCATACTGGGGATCGGCCGCAAGACGCTCTATCGCAAGCTCGGCGAGAGCGAGGCAGATTCTCCCCGGGAATGAGCGCCTGTGTTTGTGGTCGTGCGTCCTGTCAGACTGACCCTTGCCCTCGATGGGCCGTACTGACCCGGGTCGCCCTGACCCATGTGTCATTTTGACCCGGGCTTCCCCGTGACCCAGGTCCGCACCGTGAAAGCGTGTGTATTTGTAAGTATCTGAACAAAAACGATCTCGAGTTCTTTGGCCGTTGTTGGCACGGGCCCTGCTATCTCCTTGGGTGCAGTCAACCGAAAGCCAATCGAGCCCATTCCGTTGACTGTGCTGAAACTTCAAATGAAGGAGAGAAGCACTATGTCGACTTTCCGTAAATCTGCTCTTGCCATCGCCATGAGTTCCCTGTTCGCCCTCGGTGGCCTGAGCGCCGCGCAAGCCCAGGGCATGGGCGAAGGTGCCGAGGCACCGGACGAGGATGAACAGGAAGAACAGGGTGGTATGCCGCCCCAGATGATGGTCCAGGCGGGCGAGCCTGCCGCACCGCCGGCCGATGACGACGACGAAGATGAGGGCAACGGCGGCATGCCCCCGCAGCTGACCCAGGCGGGTGAAGCTGGTGCGCCCCCGGCCGAAGAAGATGACGACGACGAGGGCAATGGTGGCGGTATGCCCCCGCAGCTGACCCAGGCGGGTGAAGCTGGTGCGCCCCCGGCCGAAGAAGATGACGATGACGAGGGCAATGGTGGCGGTATGCCCCCGCAGCTGACCCAGGCGGGTGAAGCTGGTGCGCCTCCGGCCGAAGAAGATGACGACGACGAAGGCAATGGCGGTATGCCCCCGCAGATGGTCCAGGCCGGTGATGCTGCGGGCCCTGCGGACGAAGATGACGACGACGAGGGCAATGGCGGCATGCCTCCGC
>NZ_ARQK01000042.1 GCF_000385215.1 Thioalkalivibrio thiocyanoxidans ARh2 | reverse complement strand
CCGCTCAATGCCCGACAGATCAAGGTTCTCAATCGCCTGCTGGACGGATTCGAAGGTGGGATGACCTCTTCACGTTGGGCCCGGATGGCCAAGTGCTCGCAGGATACGGCGCAGCGCGACATTGCGGACTTGGTGGCTCGAGGCGCATTAAAGAAGAACCCGGGCGGTGGACGCAGCACGAGTTACGCCTTGCCGGACACGCTCGGATGACCCGTCTCGTCGCACCAGGTCGACAAGGAATGCGGTAGGGGGCAAGCCCCGTGCATGCGCCGTGCGCTCAGGCATCCGCAGGAACCCGGCTGTTACCTTTATTCAGGGCACCTGAACCACGTGCGCCACAACCTCGCGGGCTACGAACTGAGGAGTCATGGGGTCAGACCTTGCCTTTTGCCTCTCCCTTGATGCGGGGGCCAAAGGCAAGGTCTGACCCGAAGTCCGCGAGGTCTCCTGGACACCCATGCCTTGAGCCAAAAGGCAAGGCCTGACCGCAAACACGCTCGCCGGGTCCCTGCGGGAGACCATCTCAATCTTGAGCGAATGGCGCGTGTGCGCGCCCGAGGCGCCCAAAGACCCCATTTCGCCGGCAAAAAATCCTCGTTTAAGGCTCAGAAACCGGCCTTGAGAGGCTGGAAGTCGCCTTCCTACAGTGGGTTACCTTGGTCCGACCCCGTCTTTCTTGGCCCAGGAGCGGACGTCAGAGATCCCGGCTCTTCACTTCGCTCCGGCCGGGATGACGGTGTGGCGCCTGGAAGAAGATGGGTGTCCTCTTTCTCTGTCCGACGCGGCGTTCGCGCCGGGAGGAGGGGAAGGCCCGACCCTGGTAGCGCCTGCGCCTTCCGTTGAGCCTGCAGAACGGAACTCAGGGCGCCAACCTTGCTTCGGCATCCCCCCACAGGAAACCGTCTTCCCGAAACAGTGCCAGACAGGCATCCACGATATCGGGACCGAACTGAATCCCGCGTCCCTTCTCGATGACTTCCAGGGCTGCCTCGATGCCGAAGGCCGGTCGGTAGGGGCGGTGTGAACACACGGCCTCCACCACATCCGCCACGGCAAGGATCTGGCCCTCGAGAAGGATCTCGTCACCGCTCAGGCCGTCGGGGTAGCCGGAGCCATCCAATCGCTCGTGGTGTTGAAGGACGGCGTCCGCCACCGGCCACGGGAAGGCGATATCCCGGATGATGTCGTAGCCGGCCCGGGCATGGTCCTTGATGAGCTCGAACTCCTTGGGTGACAGCGTACCCGGGCGGCTCAGAATCTCGGCCGGGATGCTGATCTTGCCCAGGTCGTGGATCAGGCCGGCCAGGTAGAGGCCCTTGACCCGGTCCTCGGGCAATCCGAGCTTGCGGCCGATCGCCTGGCTCAGTTCGGCCACGCGCTTCTGGTGGCCGGCCGTGTAGGGGTCGCGCTTGTCCACGAGACGCGCGATCGCTTCGACCGTATCGACCAGGGCCTCCTGCAGAGCTGTCTGGCTCTCGTCGCGCTCCTTTTGTGTACGCAGGGCCTCGAGGCCGCGAGCGAGGTCCTTTGCCAGTCCTGCCAGCAGAGACTGCTCTTCATCGTCAAAGGCCTCGGGCTCGGTGGCATACACGTTGAGGGCCCCAATGGCCTCGCCATCGATCTGGAGAGGCAGGGCGATGGAAGACGCGAATCCGCGTTCCCTGGCCGGCTCCCGCCAGGGGGTAAAGCTGGGGTCGGTGGCGATGTTGCGGGTCATTTGGGGCTTGCCCTCCCGGATGGCCCGGCCGGTGGGGCCCTGACCCGTTTGCTCGCGACTACCCCAGGTCACCACGATGGTTTCCAGATAATCCGTGCGCGTGCCTGCCGATCCCACTACTTCCACCGGGTGGCCGGCCTCTTTCCGAGCCATTCCTACCCAGACCAGGGGGTACTCCCGGGCATCGGCCAGGGCCTGGCAGACATCCTGGAATAACTGGCCCTCTTCTGTGGCAGTCACTAGCGCGGAATGAGCCTGGATCAGGGCTCGCAGGTACTCGGTCGTTCGCGTAAGCCGGCGTTCGCGGGTCTTGCGTAGGGTAATATCCCGCAGGATCCCGAGGGCGTGCCAGCCGCCCTCGAACTGAACCGCCGAAACCGACAGTTCCACCAGGAAGACTGTTCCGTCCTTGTGCCGGGCCTCCAGTTCCAGGGTCTCCCCGACCACGGGTCCGTCCCCGGTTTCCGCAAAGCGGCCCAGGCCTGCCTCGTATTTCCCCTGGTAGTGCGGTGCGACAATGAGCGGATGCAGGGGCCTGCCCAGCACCTCCTCGGAGGAATATCCAAAAACCTGCACAGCTGCCCGGTTCCAGTACGCCACCTTGCCTTCCGGATCCATGACCATGACGGCGTCGCGGGCGGTCTCCGCCAGGGTGGTAAAGAACGCCTCCTGCTCCTGCCGTTGTTGTCGATGCCGCACCTCGTCGGTGATATCGCGGAAGAGGTTGAAACCGAAGCGCTGGTCGCCTTCAGGATCCCGCACGGCGTAGGCAAAGAGCTGGTAGGACTCCCCCGAGCCCAGGTGGAGTTCCCGGCTGCGGTAATCCGCCCCGTCGGCGATCGCCTGGCACTCCGGCAGGGGACCCGCCTGCTGCGGAAAGAAGTGCCAGTACGGTGCGCCGATCAACGCGTCATAAGAAGCGCCCGCCTTTTCGGCATAGGCCTGATTGACGCGCAGGATCCGCCCGTCGCTGTCGTGCAGCAGGATGGGATCCGGAATGGCGTCCAGCGCCTGGAGCCACTGCTGGTGGGCCTGTTCGATCCTGGGGCATTCGAAAAGCAGCCGAGTGAAATCCACGGTCCTTTCGAAATACGTGTTCGGCATGCTCGCGATCCTTGCCACAAATCCGGCTCTTCTTGAGCCGGCATCGTCAAGAAAAAGCCATCCTAGCAGTCTGTCGCGCCTGGAGCTGATCTGCTGTAACGACCAGCGTGCAACAACAAGAGGGCCAGACCTTGCCTTTTGGCCCTGGCCAGCAAGGCAGGCAAGAAGCAACGTCCAACCCCTGCGCCCAGCCCCACACCGCAAGGCCCGACCCCGCCGCCACGCATCGTCATGCCGGAAACCGCGCTGCGGATATCCGGGATCTCGGGCGCCCGGGCAGGAGGGGACGCCAGAGATCCCGGCACTGCGCTTCGCTCTGGCCGGAATGACCGTGTGGTCCCAGGAAGAAGATGGGTGTCCTCTTTCTCGCCACTGGGAGGGGAATCGCCCCTTCAGATTCACAAAAAGCAATAAAGACAAACAGGTACGGAGGTCCGCCCCGGCCTGGTTACCGTGGTCCGAAACCATGCCTCCTAGGATTGACGTTCCAGCCGGGTGATCATCCGACGGAATCGTTGTTCGCTCACGACGCGCACCCCCAGGTCGCGCGCTTTTCGCGACTTGGTCGATCCGGTCTCACCAAATGGGACGACCAGATAATCTGTTTTCCTCGAAACGGATCCTGTGACACGTAAGCCGGCTGCTTGGGCGCGTGCCTTCCAGGCTGACCGTGGCATAGACATATCCCCGGTAAAGACGACGGCGTTGCTTTCCTGGAGCATGCAATCTTCGTTCGTCAGGTCGAGCTCGAGGGGGTGATCGCGAGCGTACTCGATGTCCTCAAGGTTGAGGTTGAGGAGTTCGCCCACGAGCTCGAGGTCGAACTTCTCATGGTTCGATAAAACACCGTCAGCCCACATGCTGCCCGCTAGGCCGCGAATGAAAGTCATGTGCACATTGCGGACCTGCTCGTCGCTGAGATTGAGGTCGGTTCGGAGATCAGCTAAGGCCTGCCTCTGCTCGGGAGAGATTTCGCGGTCTTCAAGAACCCGTTCGACAGCGGACAAATACTGCGATTCGACAGCGTCAGCATCTACGGAGAAGGTTTCGATCGCGGAAAGTGCGTCCTCGCTCTCTGTGGACTGTGTTTCTCTACCCATACTTTCTGGCGGGATGGGTTTAGCCATGGCACGTCCGCGAACGGGCGGAATGCGTCGTGTCACTGCAGTTTCGGTAACAACAGGCACGTTCGGCCAAGGTTCAAGACCGCGCGTGCAGTTCGTGATTTCACGCCGCATCGTCTCGCTGGAGAAGTCCACCAGTCGCTGGGCAAGTCGGGCTGTGGCGCGAGCGTCGGCGAGGGCGTGGTGCATGCCGTCGAGGTCGATGTCCAGCGCGTCACAGCAATCCTTGAGTCCATAGGGGCGAAATCCAAGCTGCCGAGCGAGGGTTGAGGTGCAGATCTGTGGCACCTCGGGGACATCTTGCTGGAGTCGCTTAAACTCGGCGGCAAGCATTCCGAGGTCAAAGCGGACGTTGTGGCCGACGAGTGCCCGTCCGGATAGCATTCGTGAGAGGTGGCCGGCCAAATCGGCAAACGTCGGGGCCTCGGCAACGTCTCGGGGGTAGATTTGATGAACCTGGACTGCCAGCCCGTTTCCGGTGCCCGCCTGTTCTGGGTTGATCAACGAGCACCATTCCCACTCGATGGCGCCCGTGTCATCCAGTCCGATCGCCGCAAACTCGATAATTCGGTCATGACGCGGACTAAGGCCGGTAGTCTCCGTGTCTATTACGACATACATGATGGCGCTCCGTTGCTGGTGACCTTGCGGGGCTGGCTTAACGTCTCCCCTCGGACACAATAAGACCCGGTGGTGGCCCAGTATTCAAGGCATTCGGATTGGGAGCACTGTGTGCCCCATGCCTAATCGTGCCAGAGGGTCCGCATGCCAGAGGCCAGAGGGCCAGACCTTGCTGCCTGCCTCCATAGCTGACCAAGGGCAAATAGCGAGGTCTGCCCCGGAGCTCCTGACAAGCCGCAGCGCCTGACTCCGACGCCACGCATGGTCATCCCGGACTCCACGCAGCGGTTATCCGCGATCTCGGCCGTTGGAGCAGGAGCGGACTTCAGAGATCCCGGCTCTCCACTTCGCTTCGGCCGGGATGACGGCGTGGCGCCTGAAAGAAGGTGGGTGTCCTCTTTCTCGCTCTCAGTTAGGCTCGAAGCGGATTCGGACCCCATCGCGAACGGCATCCGCATCCGGCGGGCGCGGTAACGAGGACAAGCGGTCCATGGTTTCCCACACCGATTCGCAGAAGACTGAGCCGCCCGAACAGCTCTCGATATCGAAATTGGTGATGTGCCCGGACTCATTCGTACGTACGAGCACAATCGAACGGCTCGACGGGTCTAGCCCCGAAGGCTGTCGCCAGCGACGTAGAACAACGGCTTGTACTTGGGCAGCCCATTCGTTCATTTGCCGGTCTTGTTGCGCTTGGCGCTCGGCGGTATCGCGACGGGCTTGCGCCTTTTCCAAGCGTTCACGCTCGCGTGCCAGCGCCTCGCTCCGACGTTGCGTGTCCAGTCTGCGCTCCGGCCGAAGTTGTTCCCCTGCCTTGCGTTCCGCTTGTTCATGAGCGGGGGGCCGGTAATGTGGGTGAGGAGCCTCCCGCTCCAGTTCTGCATATAGCTCTAGCGCCGAGCGGTAGAATGGGTGCTGCGGTCCTGCTTCAGCAATTAACTCGCCCAAGGGGACGAAGGCCGAACCGGGATCGCCGGAATGTCGAGCCTTGGCAACGATTTCCTGCGCCCTCAGCTTGATTCCAGGCTCCCCATCCGCTCGGCGGTACAGTTCCAGGACGTGCATCACCTCTGCGTAATCACCGGCGTCCATGGCCTGGTCGGCTCGGAGCTCCAAGAGGTCAAGCCATGCCCCCTGCGGTAGCGCAGCCATAGCCGGTGCGCCAGCGGTTATCAGCAGCATAGTGAGAACGAAAAAGATCGACGACAAACGCTCGACACCCATGGAAATCACCTTTCCTCTCCGCAGGCCTTCACCTGGCAGGTCCTTCAGTCTATGTGCAGCCAGCCTATGCGTGCACTCTAGCCCCTGCAACGCACTGATCTGTGGGGGCAGGGGGGGCAGATCTGGACCCTTGCTCTGCGAGGACGCAAAGCCTGCAGGCTTCCGGGCCTCAAGCAGCCATCGACGCCAGTTGGCACGGTCGCGCTAGAAGTTGAGCAGAAACTGCTGGCGGTGGCAGCGATATGCCAGACCAGGCCTGGCAGCACGTAGGGGTTAGCCCTTGTTCGCTTTTGTTCAGTGCTTTATGGGCCAAAGGGAAGGTCTGCCCCGGGTCCGCGAAGCTCGGCGTGACTAACCGGTGTGGAGGATGAACAAGGCAAGCAGCAAAATGATGTTCGTGGTGATCGAAACCCAAAGAATTACCGTCTTCCAGTCCGGAGTGTCCGGGGTAGGGCTGGACGTCGTTGGGCGTGGTGTCTGAGACGCCCTGGTGTTGGAATCAAAGCCATGCTTAGGGCTGGTTCGATTGCTTGCGCCCTTCTTGTTCGGTGGCGTCCTTTTCTCGTACATGTAGTCGCGATCGTAAAGTCCCATCTCAGGCTCCTTGTCTTGTCCCTTACAGTCCTACATGACCGCCTTCCCTCAAACTACGCGGGCCAGAACAGGCGGGTCAGCGGGACCAGCGCGCGGGTTTCTGAATCGGCGTGGTCGTAGTGTTCCATCAGGGCGGTGACCAGGCCGTTGAGGTCCATCAACATTAGCGGGATCTTCGCCCGATCCGCCTCGTACCGGGCTTCTTTGGTGAAGCCGCCGGTACTCACGTAAAGGCCCTTGTCGTCGCCGTGGCGTCCGCCCAGGAAGCTGCGCACCTCCTGCGCGCCCATGGTTGTATGCGGACGGTGTTTCACCTCGACCACGATGCGCGGCGACTCGAATCCGAACCCATCGGGGGAGGCGATCACGTCCACGCCCCGATCCGGCCCCGGTGAAGACTCTCGCGTCTTGTAGCCCATCGCACGTAGCAGGCCGGCCACCAGGCTCTGCATTTCCCAGGCATCCAGACGGCTCACTCGATCCTTGATGATCTCCACCGCCTCTTCGCGGTAGCGTTTCAGCAGGGCTTCCTCGTCCTCGCCGTCATCCTGTTCCTCTGCGGGAACCGGTGCGGTCGCTTGCCCGCTCACCAGGGCTTCGATCTCCTGCCTGACGGCATCCGAGAGCCGGAACAGCGTGAGGGTAGACCCGAGAGAATTCCGCGCAGCGAGCGACAAACGGTCCCGATCCAGCTCCGCCTGCCACTCTACGGCGCGCACGTTTTCGCAGGGCGGCAGCACTGCCGTGTCGTGCCGGTACTCCCCCGTAATCGTGCCCACGTGATAGATCCGGCGACTGGAGTCGTACGTGAGTACCCGGTCTCCCGCGGCCATCTCGTCCCGAAAACGGATCAGCTGGCTCGCCGCGCTCAGGCGTCGGCCGTCGGGCCAGTCCGGAAAGCGTGAGCGGTATTCTTGTACCAGCGATGCCTTGTCCGCGAAGGCGGAAAGATCGCCTATCTCTTCCCAACCAATCCCGACATGCGCCTTTTCTCGAAACTCATCGGCCTGCCGCCCTCCCTGGCCCGCACGCACCATCCACATATTCACTTCAGCCATCATGCCCCCTGTTCAACATCTTGATCCGGTTCAGTATGGCAGCCTCTCCGTCGTCGCCTTACACGATCTCCGCCCGGCGCCCCCGGCGGCCGATTTCAGCGTCGAAATGGGCGCTTTAAGGCGTTGAACAAGCCTTCAGGGGACGGTAATCGTCTGCAATACAGATGGTTACCGTGGTCCGACCCCGTCATTCTCGCATCGTGTACCGGCGTGATTCCGGTCGGGTGAGGGTTGTCCGCGTCTGGCGAAGCGAACGCCTGCTGCACCTGCCTGGTGGAGCGTCGAACAAGAACTAGGCCGCCACCAGACCTCCGCTCACGGTTCGTGGCGTTTGAGCGCCATCCCGGAAACCGCAAAGCGGTTATCCGGGATCTCGGCCGGCGGGGTAGGCGTTAGCGTCAGAGATCTCGATTCTCCGCCTCGCTCTGGCCGGGATGACGCTTTGGCCGCGGAAAAATAAATCTGTCCCCGTTTTTCTGGTTGCCGTGGTCCGCCCCCGTTATCGTGGCCTCTAGTTATGCGTGGACCTAATCCGGGGAAGTGGACAGCTGGGATTGTCCAGAGTGCGTGAAGGCCCCATTTCGGGGGCGAAATCCCTGGTCTAAGGCTCACAAATCGCCTTTGAGCGCCCGAAAGTCCATTTTCTACAATGCGTTACCGTGGTCCGACCCCGTCATGCCTTTAATCCTTATTGTGTGCCTCCCGACCGCGAGGCGCCGATCCTTCTGTGGCTACATTGGAAGAAGATGGGTGTCCTCTTTACTATGATTCGTTTCCACAGGACAGGGAGAACATATGCCGGAGCGCAAACCCAAGACTTTTCAATATCGCTACGTGGAAGGCCTGAGTAACGGGAGGACATTGGAGCAACTGCTTAGGCCGGTGTTGTATCACGAATACAAGACCATTAAGCAGCGCGCCGAGTCCGTTACGGGAGACGATCCAGACGAGCAAGTCCGGCGCTGTGTCAACCACAAGGCCAAGGACGGTAACGCCCTCTTTGGTGAAATGATCCTCTACGCTTTGGGGCAGAACAAGCAGACGGTTACCGTGAACGAGGATCTGGAGGAGCTGCCTACAGAGCAGATCAGGGCGCCTAAGACCTCCGCCGGGGAAGCGCGGGAATTTATCGAGGGAGTCGTCTACTTCATGGTTATCGACAACCACATGGTGGTTGTCCAATCGCTCGCGCTTCGGGACCGGGATCTGGAAGGGCACCTCAACTGGCTACTATTCGAATGTGCTAACAAGCTGGAAGACGGCGAGGTCATCGTCCTAAAACGGGAGTTGAGCGTAACCGCCAAGACACAGATGAGCGGAGTGCGCTCGGTGCAAATCGGCGCACCGCTTATGCGGCGGGAACAGACACCAGCGCCTGACAGTCCAACCCACAAGGGTAACCTTCGCACTCGATTTGTTTTGACGGACATGGGCAAGGAGGTTCTTGAGGCGATCTTCAGCAGTGGCGGATTGGACGGCCTCGGGGTCGACGACCTAGAGGGGGCAGACAATCTGGAGGTCCAGATCACTGTCAAGCGCAAGGGTGGTTCAACGAGGCCTGGTAATCCCGCCGAGAACACCATTACGGCACTAACCACGCACCTAAGACATAGCCACATGGAGGATGTGGTTGTGGACACCAAGCAGGGCAAGATCCAGGGTGAGACACTGTATCTGACCGAGAAGCGGCACATAGAATGCGAAAAAGGGGTACCCCTCAGGAACAAGCTGTTCCACTCTATGAAGGAATGGCTTGAGCAAAAGATTGAGGATGGATCGATAACTGTATGAAATGGGCCTTGTCGGCAGCGGTCTTATTTTTCGCGCCCCTCTTTGCGGGGGCGTGTTGGATACCGTATGAGCTGCATGACGACATCTTTCTTCATGCCCGTTGGGGCGGTTCGGCGGGAACCGCGATCGCAGGGGGGGTGGTGACCTTGTTGCTTACCCATCTCCAGCACCTCGTGGCAGAAGACGTGAAGATGGGCTGGAGAGAAAAGGTTCGGCGGGTTTCGGTGGTCCACCGCCTTCGGATCCGCTTGGCTGGCATCTTTGCGGTCGCAATTACGTTTCTGTTGCTCATGCTCGCTTTGCCGGTCGTGGGGCCCGCCTCGCCTGAGGTACTGCAGCCATACTGGGCAGCATTCCCGCCGGCGGCCGGTGTCTTGATCCTGTTTTTCGTCGTGTCCATGCTTGTCTGGCTGGCACAGGTGAGTAACGCCCAACGCAGGCTGTGCGAAAAGGCCGAACAGCAGAAGGACAAGGAAGCCTTTCTGGGCAGACTGCGGGAAGCGAATGATCAACCCTTGCCCGATGACAAGCAGCGGGTAATTGACGGCCGCATGCAGTAACCCCTCTGAACCCCTTCATCGCCCGCGGCCCGTAGGGCGCCTTCTAGTCTGCGCTCATCGGAACGAAGAGCGGAGGCTCCGCCTTGAAGCGTATCCCGATCTGACGGGCCGGACAGCACACGGCGAGCAGCGGCGGCGACCTGACCTTTTCCGAGTCCGACGTGGAAGAAATCGCCCGGGTGTATGATCCGGCGCTCCACGAGGCCCCGATTGTGCTGAGCCATCCGCGCACCGATGGCCCGGTCTATGGTGGGGTCGAAGCGGTCGAATACAGCGACCCCGCGTTGCTGCTTGCCGCACGTCCGCGCTAGGTGCAACCTGACTTTTCCGGCTGGGTCCACCGGGGGCGGGTCAAGAAGGTGTCGGCGGCGTTCAGCGACGCAGATTTCCTCTGGTTCGGGGGGTAGGTGTTTTCCGCGTTCTTCCAGCGGTTCCGCGAGTGGTTGGTAGAACGCTCCGGCGCTGCGGAAGCGGACAACGTCATTCCATTTTTTTGGCATCGAATTCCTTGGCGAGGAAGCCCGCCGGCGTGGGCCCACGGCCGCTACCGAGTTCAGTGTCCACCACCAGGAGGTGTCTGTGCCTACTCAACACACGCCCGGCCCGCAGCAGCGCCAGCCCGCCCAAGCAGCGCCAGCCCGCCCATGCCGCTGCCAGCGCTTTCCCCCGACCCTCCCCACCGAGTTCGCCGAGCGCGAACAGCGCCTGTCCCGACATAGAACAGCGGCGCACCAACCGCGAGGAGGGGCTGCGGCACGCGGTCGTCTAACGCCAGGTCGATGCCGGCCAGACTACAGAGAGTTGACGTGATCCGACTCCGTTATCTGCCGTACCTAATGTTAGAGGATTGATCAATTTGTATATATTTGAAATAGTGAAACTCCGCCAAATGCGATGGTAAGAATTACACCAATCACAGAGACTGCAATTGAGGCCCGGTTCTTCTTATCTTTGGTTTCAATTGTCGACTCTAGGAACTTGATGTCCTTTGCTAGCTGCTTTAAGCCATTGAACCCCATCTCTGAATCATTGGAGTCATAAGCTAGCTTTAACATCTCGAGCTGGTTTCCATGCTTTGGCGATAGAGCCACGAATGGAAGATCATTTTCAATTGATTTAATGATGCTTGCCAATCGGCTTATTTCCTCTTCAGTAAAACTTAGGGAATAATGCAGATTGAAAATAAAAGGCGTATAGCCGGTCACACGAGTTAGGAGATCTTCGCATATATCGATCGGAGTTCGGTATCGCTTTGAGAATTCCTGATTGCTGCCCGATACTTGTCTGTAAATGATCGAAATTTGTTCAATAGCCCTTGAATCGTCGGGTTCTCGATGAAGGATGTTTTTTATAGATCGGAAGAACTGCCGCCTTCCATTCTTAGCAACAAGGCCTTTCGTTACAATGAGCAAAAATGGGACGTAGAAAACTAATACGGCAAACAAGAATACAGCCACTAATATGCTTTCTTCCACGACGCCTCCGATTCACTAGCTGTGATTGGGTAGGGGCACGGTTATTGGATTAACGTGCGCGTGTGTTTAGTTGAATGTTGGTCCGGTCTCACCGTGTAGAAAAAGGAATTGAAATTAGTGGGATGTGTGTGCGTGGTGGTGCTCAGTGCAGGGAAAGCTCGCTCAGCGGTCGCTGCGGTTGGCGCCCACGATGGGCCATGAATCCGTTGTGCTTATGCGCGATTGTCATGTCAGGCGCCAGTGGTCGTTGTCGGTGGTGGCCTGGCCGAGGATTTGGAGGGCGGCGAGGACCTGGGTGATGGACTTCGTGGGTTTGCGCTTGAAGTGGCTGGCCAGGGCTTCCGGGGTCTGGGGGCCGATGGCGAGGAGGCGGCGGACGGCTTCGACCTGGTCGGGCATGGATTTGGGCCAGGTGGGCTTTTTGGCCGGTTCGGTCGCGGTCTCGGCGGCGGCCTCGGGTTTGGCGTCCAGTGTGGCGGTGGTCTGGGTGGCTTCGGGGGCCTGGAAGTCGGGGCGCAGCCAGCGGATGTGGCCCTGGGCTTCTTCGGCGGCGCGTTCGGCGTTGAGGGCGACGAGGCGGCTGAGGAGTTCTTCTTCGGCTTCGGCCTGGTCGGCGGGCTTGTCCGGCAGCGGGGTGGTGGCGCCGGGGCGGCCGACAAGGCGGTCGGCGAGGTCGTTCCAGCCGTAGGCGTCGAAGACGGCGCGGTCGAGGTCGTCGTGCAGTTCGCGCAGCAGGGAGACGAGGCCCTGTTCGTGGATGGTGCGTTCCTTGTCGGTCAGCGGTTCTTCGGCGCGCAGTTTTTCCAGCACGTTGTACATGCCGGTGAGGGTGAGGTCCGGGTGTTCGGCCTGGCGTGCCTTGCGGTGAGCGTCGATGCGTTCGGCGAGGTCGCCGATGGTGGCGGGCTGCGGGTCGTCGAGTTCCGGGAAGGGAAAGTTCAGGAAACAAGGACCATTCTGCCAGCGCGGCCGGTCTTCCAACGTACCCCCCTGGGCAAGTGCCCACCGGACATGGAGCCGGCTGCTGAGAATGCCGAAGAAATGTGGCTCCTCAAGGGCGATGACTGCCAGCGAGCCGTCGGCAAGCGTAGTGGCACGGTCAAGAAGGACGAAATATCGGTGCTTGGAGACTTCGCTGGTGGCGATGTACCTGGACAACCCGCGCAGCGCGGCTCTCATTTCGCCGCGGCCACGCCCAAAGAGCCACCAGTTCTCTCTGAAAAATCGGTCCTTGTTGTGTTCGCGGTGTGGTCTTACTTCGTCGACGACTTTCTGAAAACCCGGCGGAAAGGCATCTTTTGCGTCGCCTTCGTCCAAGCCGAAAAAGTCGATGCAATAGCGTGGTTCACGTCGCTTCGTGAGGTCTGATCCGGCTATGAGTTGCGGGAGGAAGCGAGCCCAGTCGGGGTTCTCGGCGAGCCAGTGATGTCGCTGCTCCGGATTGACGAGGAAGCCGTTGCCGACCAGCTTCACGCCCTGAAAGACCAGCCCGTCGTTCGAGGCGAGGGGCTGCGCATCCACCAAGGCGGCGCCGGCGGTGAGGTCGGCGAACAGGATGCCCCGTCGTTCCAGAAACTCGATGGTCCGCGCTTCATCGCCGGAATCCTCTTCGGTGCGTACGCGCTGAAGGATGCCCGGGGCGGGCGCTTGTCCGCCCACCGTCATCGCGATACGGACGGCGGCGCCGTCGACGGAATCCACCCAGGGGTGGTCCGGGATGGCGAACAGCAAGGCGAGTGATCTGCGCAGATGGGGATCGACGACACCCCGGTTACGGCTCTGGACGATGCTGTTGGTGGTGATGAAGCCGAAACGCCGAACCGCGCCTTTCGATACGAGTTCGGCCGCTTTGTGCCACCAGTACATGACGAAGTCGCAGGCGGGCAGCTCGGTATAGGTGGCGCGGACAGCTTCGGTGTAACCGTCGCCCAGCGCGTCTCGCATCCGTTTTTCGCCGATAAACGGTGGGTTGCCGACGATGTAGTCGGCTTCGGGCCATTCGGTGCGGCGCGGGTTGCTGTAGTGGTAGACGGGGGTGCGGGCGGTCTCGTCGGGGATGAGTTCGCCCGTCACGGGGCTTTTCTTGTAGCTGATGCCGTCCCAGATGGTGACGGGCTGGCCGTGCTCGTCGGTCATGGGTTCGCGGGCATCAAATTCGATCAGCGCGTCGCGGCATTCGATGTTGTGGAAGTCGCGCAGGATGGGTTCGGGCAGGCTGAGGCGGCCGTGCAGGCGGTAGTGCCATTGCAGGTAGCCGATCCACAGCACGATTTCAGCGATGGCGGCGGCGCGCGGGTTGATCTCGAGCCCGAGGAACTGGTGCGGGTCGACGGTGAGGCCTTCGGTGTCGAAGGTGGCCTGGCCGGCGCTCAAGTCCCGGATGAGGTTGAGCACTTCGCCTTCGAGGCGCTTGAGGTGTTCCAGCGCGACGTAGAGGAAGTTGCCGGAGCCGCAGGCGGGGTCGAGCACGCGCACTTCGCGCAGGCGCTGGTGGAAGCGGTGCAGTTCGTCCAGGGCCTTGTCGGGCTTGTTCTGCTGCAGCCAGGCCTCGGCGGCGACCTGCACGGTGTTCCATTCGGCGCGCAGGGGCTCGATGAGCGTGGGCATGACCAGGCGTTCCACGTAGGCGCGCGGGGTGTAGTGGGCGCCGAGCTTGTGGCGTTCGCGCGGGTCCAGCGCGCGTTCCAGCAGGGTGCCGAAGATGGCGGGTTCGACGAAGCGCCAGTCGGCCTTGCCGGCCTGGATGAGCAGGCCGATCTGGTCGGCGTTGAGCGGGATGGGGTCGATGTTCTGGAACAGGCCGCCGTTGAAGCGCTGCACCTTGTGCATCAGCTGGCCTTCGTAGCCGCCGGTGTTCATCGTCTCCCACAGCGAGCGCATGGCGTCGGGGAAGTGTTCCGGGTTTTGCTGCAGGCGCTCGAGCAGGGCGGTGAAGCTGCCCTTGGGCAGGAGTTCGACGTCCTCGCTGAACATGGTGAACAGGCAGCGCTTGAGGAAGTGGGCGACGCGCTCGACATCAAAGCCCTGCTGTTCGAGGGATTTGGCCAGTTCGGCCAGGCGCGCGCTGACCTCGCGGGTGACGCGGGCGGCGTGCTTGCTGGCGTCGAGCTGGTCGGGCGCCAGCCACAGGTGGCGCAGGCGCTGCTGGATCTCGGGGTCGCGCAGGTCTTCCAGGCGGATGCGGTGGCGGCTCGGGTCCGGGAAGGGGACGTAGGTGCCGCCGGAGCGGGAGAACTCGGCGTAGAGCTCGAGGCTGCGGCCAACATCGGTGACCACGATGAACGGCGGGCGGCCTTCGTCTTCCGGCAGGGCGCGCACGTACTGGTCGGCCTGGTTCTGCGCGGCGAGCATGGCCTTGTCCCAGCCCTGGGTGTGCAGGCCCTTGCCGGTCTGCTTGGCCTCCAGCACGAAGCAGCCGCGGCGGTAGAGGTCGATGTAGCCGCGGTTTTCGCTGCCGTCCGGGTTGCGGATGGTGACGCGGCGCTCGAAGACGTAGGCGTTGTCGCGGGTGTCGTCGCTGGCCGGGTCGGGCTGGGGCAGGTCCAGCAGCGCGCACAGCTCGGTGAGGAAGAGCTGGTAGTTGGCGCGCTCGCTGCCGCCAGTGTCGCGCCAGCGGTCGAGAAAGGCCTCGACCTGCTCCGGCGCGGCAATGGGGGCGGGGCCGGATTCTTCGGCGTGGGCCGGGCGGGCCGCGAGTCCATCCATGTGACGTACGTCCGTTTTCGTTCTGTGGAGACCTTACCGATTCCGGGCGCGGTTGTCCTGTCTGGGTTGGTTGTGGGGGTGGCTTGCGTTGGGAGATCCCGGCTCTCCGCTTCGCTACGGCCGGGATGACGGGGAGGGGGGTGTTGCTGCGGCCGGGACGACGAGGAGGGGGGTGCGGCCGGGATGACGAGGAGGGGGTTGCGGTCGGGATGACGAGGAGGGGCTGCGGCGGGAATGGCGAGGGGGCACGGGTGGTGAGGAAGGGGAGTTGCGTCAGGGGTGACGAGGCCGTTGCCGTGAGGTGGTGACGCGGACCAGCAGTGTCATTTGCGACGAGTGGAGCGGGTGAGAGCGGTCTGGGGGCGTCGCGGTGCGATAGGCTTTGACAGGGGGCGGGGAGCGCGTAGAATACGCGGCTCGAAGACGACAGGCGCGTAGCTCAGTTGGTTAGAGCACCACCTTGACATGGTGGGGGTCGTTGGTTCGAGTCCAATCGCGCCTACCAGCATTTTGAGAAAGCGAGCCGGGTCTCCCGGCTCGCTTTTTTGTTTTGGGGATACGGACCATGGAAAGGTTCGCACGGTCGGTACATGCTGCCGGTATGGGTGCTTCGTTGGGGGCGGGTGTCGGACATCTGCGAATGAACGCGCGTACGTGGCTTCAGCCGCTGCTTGCGGCGTTGCTGCTGGCGTTTCTGGCGGCCTGTACCCCGATGCAGCCGGCACCGGACCGGGTGGATCGTGTTCCGCAGGCGCCGACGGCCGAAGGCGAACTGGCGACCTGGCTGGGCAGCCTTCCAGCGGTCGAGGACGACGGGCAGACGGGGTTCCGGCTGCTGGATACCGGGGCGGAGGCCTTCCAGTGGCGGGTGCAGAGTGCGCGCAAGGCGCAGGAGCGCATCCATATCCAGTACTACATCTGGCGCGATGACGTGGCCGGTCGCACGCTGCTCGGGGAGCTGCTGGATGCGGCGGACCGGGGCGTGGCGGTATCGCTGTTGCTGGACGACATGGATTTACGCGGCAGTGATGACCTGCTGGCCGCGGTCAATCAGCATCCCAATATCGAGGTTCGCGTGTTCAACCCATTTCGTACGCGCCGGGGGGCGGTGCGCGCGGGGGTGGAGTTTGTCTTTCGCGGCAGTGACCTGAACCACCGCATGCACAACAAGACGTGGGTGGTGGATGGGCATCTGGCGATTATCGGCGGGCGCAACATCGGGGACGAGTACTTCGAGGTCAGCCCGTATTACAACTTCACGGATCTGGATCTGGTCATGGTCGGCCCGCTGGCGACGGAGGTGGGTCATTCGTTCGTGGAGTACTGGAACAGCCGGGCGGCAATCGAACTGGAGCGCATGCGCCGGGTGGAACAGGACCCGGAGAAGCTCGCACGCCACCGGGACAAGCTCGATGCCTGGCGGGCCGAGCACCAGGAACATCCGTTGCTGACGCTGGAACCGCTGAATGGCGTGCCCCTCGCCCAGCCGATTGATGATGCCGGGGCCTACACCTGGACGGATCAGGCGAAGCTGGTCGTGGATGACGTGGGCAAGGCGAAGGGGCACGAGCACAATCGCGAGGGGGTGGCCGAGGCGGTGGCGCGGCGACTGGACGAGGTGGAGCACGAGTTGTTGATGATCTCGCCGTACTTCGTGCCGCGGCGGGACGGCACGGCGCAGCTGGTCGCGATGCGCGAGCGGGGCGTGCGGGTGAGCGTGCTGACGAACTCGCTGGCGGCGAATGATGTGGCCTTTACCCATAGCGGCTACTCGCGGCGCCGGCCCGTTCTATTGGAGGCCGGGGTGGAGTTGCACGAGCTGCGCCCGACCGCATTGCCGCCGCGCGCGGCCGAGGATCGCGATATGGGGATCGGTTCGTCGCATGCGAGCCTGCATACCAAGGCGCTGATCATCGACCGCGAGGAAGGGTTTGTCGGCTCGTTCAACCTGGATCCGCGCTCGCGATACACCAACACCGAGCTGGGCGTGTTCCTGCGCGAGCCGGAGATCGTGCAGGAACTGCTGGAGCTGTACGAGCACAGCACGCGGCCGGAGCTGGCGTATCAGGTGCGGCTGGATGACGAGGGCTGGCCGGTCTGGACGGACGACGAGGGCACGCTCTATCGCACCGATCCGAAGGCCGGTATCTGGCGGCGCTTCCTTTCGGGTGTGACACGACTGGTACCGGTGGAGCCGCTCCTGTAGACAGGGGCTTGTCCTGCCGGCCGATATTGGAAAGGGGTATCTACATGGAATGTAATGCATGCGGGCGGGACAACCCGCCCGAGGCGCGCTACTGCAACGGTTGTGGAGCGAATCTGATCGAGGCGGCCGCATCGCCGCAGGCGCACGCCGGGCCGCCGGAGGATCGCGCGGCCTTTGGCGGGTTCTGGCGGCGCGTGCTGGCTACCCTGGTCGACATGGTGGTGATCGGGGTGCCGCAGATCATGGCGCAGATGGTGATCAGCCCGGAGACGATGGCGCCCAAGGGGCCGGAGCCCGAGCTGATGACGGCCGATATTGCCTGGATGCTGATCAACATCCTGGTGGCCTGGCTGTACTGGGCCGGGATGCACAGCTCCCGCTATCAGGCGACGGTGGGCAAGATGGCGGTGGGGTTGCGTGTGGTCGACTATCACGGCGAGCGCATCACCTTCATGCGCGCCACGGGCCGTTATCTCGCGGAGATCCTTTCCGGGCTGCTGTTCGGCATCGGCTATCTGATGGTGGCCTTTACCCGCCGCCGCCAGGCCCTGCACGACCTGATCGCGGAGACCTTTGTTGTACGCAAGGAGTGGCTGAACTGAAGAGTGGCCGAGATGGGCCTCGCGCGTTTGTGAACTGCACCCGGGCGTTGGGAGTCCGTATGGAAGAACCCCTGGCGGGGAACTAGTCTCCAACGGAAATCCATACGGGTATACCAGCCCCAAGGAGCAGAGATGAAAATCGACACACTGATCGAGACGGCCGAGGCGATGGTCGCCCCCGGGAAGGGCATTATTGCGATCGACGAATCCACCGGCACGATCGGCAAGCGATTTAATGCGGTGGGGGTTGAGAACACCGAGGAGAATCGCCGGACCTATCGCGAACTCCTGCTCACCACGCCCAAGCTGAACGAATACATCTCCGGCGCCATCCTCTATGACGAGACCCTTCGCCAGTCCACGCGGGACGGCAAGCCGTTCGTGGATGTGATGAATGAATCGGGCGTCCTGCCCGGCATCAAGGTGGATACGGGCGCGAAGGACCTGGCGGGATTCCCGGGCGAGAAGGTGACCGAAGGCCTGGACGGGCTGCGCGAGCGTCTCGAGGAATACGCCAGGATGGGCGCGAGGTTCGCCAAGTGGCGCGCGGTCATCACCATTGGCGAAACCATGCCGACCGATACCTGTATCGAGGCCAATGCCCATGCGCTGGCGCGCTACGCTGCGCTTTGTCAGGAGCAGGGACTGGTGCCGATCGTGGAGCCGGAGGTCCTGATGGATGGCGATCACGACATCGAGACCTGCTACGGCGTCACCGAGGCGACCCAACGCGCGGTGTTCCGCGCTCTGTACGACCACCACGTGCTGCTGGAGGGCACGATCCTCAAGGCCAGCATGGTGATCCCCGGCAAGGACTGCCCGGAGCAGGTGAGTGCGGACGATGTGGCCCACGCGACCCTGCGCTGCCTTGCCTCCGCGGTGCCCGCGATCCTGCCCGGCATCGTGTTTCTCTCGGGTGGCCAGAGTGACGAGGATGCGACCGCGCACCTGGATGCGATGAACCGCATTGGTGGTACGCCCTGGCCGCTGTCGTTCTCCTACGGGCGTGGCATGCAGCAGGCCGCGCTGAAGCTCTGGGGTGAAGACATGCAGGCGAATTTCGAGAGCGCGCAGAAGACGGTGTACGAGCGTGCCCGCGACAATGGCCTGGCCGCGGAGGGCAAGTACGCGGCCTAAGTCGCGTGGATCGCGAGCAGCGGGCGCGATATGCAACCTGCGGCATAGTTGATCTGAATCAATCCCTGCCCGCTTTGAGCTTCATAGACTGAGACTGCCGGGTACGAGCCGATCGGCGGGGGCACAAGGATCAGCGCTGTCGGCGCTGTGCCCCCCCGCATCTGTTCTCCGGCGGTGTATGTCGCGTCTTGGCCTGTTACCCCCAGGGTGACAGGCCTTTTTTGTGACCTGTGTGGTGGCTCTGGCAGGCTCCCGGAGCATTTTTTTGTCCGCGCAGATCGGAATGAAACAGGGCCGATTCTCATTCTATCCCGCGCGTATGCGCAGCAATTCCGGTAGTCTGCGCACCCGTTTGCGGCCAGACCGATGGAACAAAATCGGCCGATGCACGTCCGGAATAACCGGGAAGAGGGCCGGAACAGGCCCAGCTGGTATTTGCGCTCAATCCAATTCAAACCACCAATAGGAGCCAGTCAATGAATCTGACTCGGAGAGAATTCCTCGAAGCCATGGTCGCGGCGAGTGCCGCCGGCTTCTCGATGAATGCCTGGGCCGGCGAGAAGGGGTCCTGGAAGCCCCTGAGCAGCGAGATCTACGACATTCCGAAGTTCGGCAACGTCTCGTTCCTGCACTACACCGACTGCCACGCGCAGTTGAAGCCGATCTACTTCCGCGAGCCGAACGTGAACATTGGCGTGGGCGACATGCAGGGCAAGCCGCCGGTGCTGGTGGGCAAGGAGCTGCTCGAGTGGTTCGACATCAAGCCCGGTTCGCCGATGGCGCACGCCATCACCCATCTCGACTACGTCGACGCGGCGGAGAAATACGGCCGCATGGGGGGCTTTTCCCATCTGTCCACGCTGGTCAAGAAGCTGCGCGCCGACCGGCCGAATTCGCTGATGCTGGACGGCGGCGACACCTGGCACGGCACCGCGGTCTCGCTGTGGGAAGACGCCCAGGACATGGTCGATGCGCAGAAGCTGCTGGGCGTGGACATCATGGTGGGTCACTGGGAATTCACCTTCGGTGACGACCGCGTGATGGAGATCGTCGAGAACGACTTCAAGCCGAATGGCATCGACTTCCTCGCGCAGAACATCGAGGACCGCGACTGGGGCGACCCGGTGTTCGAGCCCTATACCATCCGCGAGATGAATGGCGTGCCGGTGGCGGTGATCGGCCAGGCCTTCCCGTACACCTCCGTGGCCAACCCGGGCTACATGTTCCCGGACTGGAGCTTCGGCATCCGCGACGAGAACATGCAGCGGATGATCAACGAATGCCGCGAGAAGGGTGCGAAGGTCGTCGCGATCCTGTCGCACAACGGCATGGTTACCGACATGGAGATGGCCCGTAATCTGGAAGGCGTGGACGTGATCATGGGTGGTCATACCCATGACGCCATTCCGGGCGCGATGGAGATCAAAAATGCCGGCGGCGAGATCACCCTGGTGACCAACGCCGGTTCCAACGGCAAGTTCCTGGGGCTGCTGGACCTGGACGTGGGCGACAACGGCGTGCGCGACTACAAGTTCCACATGCTGCCGGTGTTCTCCAACCTGCTGGATCCCGATCCGGAGATGGAAGAACACATTAAGAAGGTCCACGAACCGTACGAGGGCAAGCTGAACGAAGAGCTGGCGGTGACCGAGGGTGTGCTGTATCGCCGTGGCAACTTCAACGGCACCTTCGACGAAGTGATCCTGGACGCGCTGCGCGACAAGCTCGACGCGGAGATCGCGCTTTCGCCGGGCTTCCGCTGGGGCGTGAGCGTGCTGCCGGGTCAGCCGATTACCTACGAAGAGCTGATGACCCAGACGGTGACGACCTACTCCGAGACCACGCGCAACGAGATGACCGGCGAGCAGCTCAAGAACACGCTGGAAGACGTGGCCAACTCGATCTTCAACCAGAACCCGTACCACCATCGCGGTGGCGACATGGTCCGCACCGGTGGCATCAAGTACACCATCAACCCGCACGAGTCGATGGGTTCGCGGATCAGCGATATGGAGATCAACGGCGAGCCGATCGACATGGACAAGAAGTACGTGGTCGCCGGCTGGGCGAGCGTGGCCGAACCCCTCGATTCCACGCCGGTCTGGGAGGTGGTCGAGGACTACCTGCGCGACAAGGGCACGGTCGAGGTCAGCAAGCCCTACGTGCCGAAGCTGAAGAACGTCGAAGGAGATCCGGGCCTGGATCTGTAATTCGACCGTTCCGTGGTGGCCCGGATGTCATGGTCCGGGTACCCTCGAAGCCGCCTCACCCGCTCGGGTGGGGCGGCTTTTTTCATGGAGGGGACATGGAGTCGATCGAGGCGACGGCGTCCGAACTGCTGTTCTACTGCCGCCCGGGATTCGAGCCGGACCTGATTGCCGAGCTGACGGAGCGGGCCGCGAACGCGGGGATGGCCGGCTACCCGCGTGCGAAGCCGGATACCGGTTACGTACGCTTTGTCCCGGCGGATGGTGATCTGGCCGGGCTGGCCGCGGCCCTGCCACTGGATGGGTTGATCTTTGCCCGCCAGCGCCTGCTGGCGCTGCACCCACTGGAACGGTTGAGCCGGGAGGATCGGGTGACCCCGATCCTGGACCAGCTCCAGTTGACGGGGCTTTGTTTTGATTCGGTCTGGCATGAGTGCCCGGATACCAACGAGGGGCAGTCGCTCGTGCGGCTGGCTCGGGCACTCGACCGCCCCTTGCAGGCCGTGCTGCGCAAGCGCGGGCTGCTGGTGCCGGACGCGGCCGGGATGCGCGCGCACCTGTTCTGGTCCGCCGGCGATCGCGTCCAGATCGCGTTCTCCAGGCCCGGCGAGCGCAGCGAGTGGCCGGAAGGCAAGCTGCGCCTGCGGACTGCGCCTGACGCGCCCAGCCGCTCCGCACTGAAGCTGGAGGAGGCCTGGCATACCTTCATCCCGCGCGCGGAGTGGGACACGCGGCTGGCCGAGGGGATGCAGGCAGTGGACCTGGGGGCGGCCCCCGGCGGCTGGACCTGGCAGCTGGTGCGTCGCGGGATGTACGTGCATGCGGTGGACAACGGGCCGATGGACGCGGCGCTGATGGCCACCACCCAGGTCGAGCACCACCGGCAGGACGCCTTCACCTGGACACCGCCCAATCCGGTGCACTGGCTGGTCTGCGACATCGTGGACAAGCCGGCGCGGGTGGCCGCGCGCATGGCCGACTGGCTGGAGGCCGGCTGGTGCCGCGAGGCGGTGTTCAACCTGAAGCTGCCGATGAAGCAGCGCTGGCAGGCGGCGCGGGACTGCCTGCAGCAGGTGCGCAAGCGGCTGGACGCGGCGGGGATCCCGCATGCGCTGCAGGCGCGCCAGCTCTACCACGACCGCGAGGAGATCACGGTGCACGTGCGCCGGCTCGACGCCTGAGTTCACGCGGAACCCGCAGGCCCCCGCGGGACAGACCTCGGTGTGGCGATGCCCGTTACCGCGTCACTCGCCCTGCACGGTAATGGTGGCCGTGCGGGTGTGCGGGGCGTAGCGGTGTTCCCAGAGGAACAGGCCCTGCCAGGTGCCGAGCACCAGGCGGCCGCGCCCCACCGGCACGGTCAGGTCGTTGTGGGTGAGCATGGCGCGGGCGTGTGCGGCCATGTCGTCGTCGCCTTCCATGTCGTGGTGGTAGGCGGGGTCTCCGTCCGGGGCCATGCGCGCGATCAGGGTCTCCAGGTCGCGGCGCACGTCGGGGTCGGCGTTCTCGGTCACCAGCAGCGAGGCGCTGGTGTGATGCTGGAAGACGTGACAGGTCCCGGTGGTGATGCCGGAGGCGCGCACGACATCCTCGACCTGGCGGGTGATCAGGGTGGTTCCGCGCCCGTCGGTGCGGATCTGGATGCTGTCCTGGTATACGGCCACGCGGTACTCCGTTGCGGCTTGGGGTTGGGGCGCAACAGATTGCGCGGGCACGGCGTGGGGTGCAATCCCGGAGGGCCAGGACCGGCACGGCGTTGGGGGTGCGGCCTCAGCGATCGCTGCCGCGCGCGCAGGGGGCTGCGGCCTCAATGCGTTCGCGGCGCTCGCGGCGTTCGCGCTGGCGCCGGCGTTCCTCGGGGTCGGCCGGGTGTGCCCAGGGTTTGACCAGCGGCATCGCGAAGTCCATACCGGGTCCGACGACGCGGATGTGGCCGCGGTAGGCGATGTGGATCGGCGGCGCCGGGAGCACCGCGCTGTGCACGCGCAGGGTCTCGTGGTCGGCCTCGACATCGAGGATGTGGCGGCGGTAGTACAGGCGCGCGCGCAGCCGGCGCACGCCGTCCGGCAGCACCGGGTCCAGGTGCAGTATGTCCTCGCGCGTCTCGATGCCGAGGAAGCAGCGCTGCACGATATCGATGGACCCGGCCATGGCGCCGGTATGGATGCCCTCGGGGGTGGTCCCGCCCTGGAGGTCGTGGACGTCGCTGTCCAGCACCGTGCAGAACAGCCGCCAGGCGTGTTCGCGGTCGGAACGCGCCAGCACCCAGGCATGGCTGACGAAGCTCAGGGTGGAGCCGTGCGAGGTGCGCCGCAGGTAATAGTCGACGTTGCGCGGGATCAGGTCGGGGTCGAAGCGGTAGCCGAGCTTCTCGAAGATCAGCTGCAGCTCCTCGGCCGTGAACAGGTAGAACAGCATCAGCACGTCGGCCTGCTTGGAGGCCCGGTAGCGGTTGGGGCTGTCGCCCGCGGCCTCGAGGATGCGGTCGAGGCGCATGTTGAGCCCGTATTTGCGCCCGTAGTCCTCCCAGTCCAGTTCCTCGAGCTCCCCGTAGCCCTCGAACTGGCTGATGACCGGCTGGCCATCGGGGTCCTCGTGAAACGGGATGCGCAGGCGGCGGCTGAGGGTCTCCCAGTGATCGCGGTCTTCCGGCCCGATGCCGAGGCGGTCGCACAGGGCCTCGCGCTCGCCGGCCGGCATCAGCTCCCAGACGTCCACCGCGCGCGACATCAGCCAGGCGACCATCACGTTGGTGTAGGCGTTGTTGTCGAGTCCGCCTTCCTGCTCGGGATCCACGTCGGGGTAGGCGTCGTGGTATTCGTCGGGCCCCATCACCCCGCGGATGTCGTAGCGGTCATCCTCCGGGTCGTGGGTGGCGACGGAGGCCCAGAAGCGGGCGATCTCCAGCATCATCTCCGCACCCTCGGCGTGCAGGAAGCCGTGGTCCTGGGTCACCTCCCAGTAGTGCCAGATGTTGTAGGCGACGGCGGCGTTGATGTGCCACTGGCGGTGGGTGTTGTCCGGCAGCCAGCGGCCGGACTCCGGGTTCAGGTGCAGCCGCTGGCTCTCCTCGCGGCCGCTGGCGCCCGACTGCCAGGGAAACAGTGCGCCGCTATGCCCGGCCTCGCGTGCGGCGCGGCGCGCCTCGGGCAGGCGGCGGTAGCGGTACAGCAGCAGCGCATGGGTCAGGGCCGGGCGGCGCAGGTTGAGAAACGGGAAGATGAACAGCTCGTCCCAGAAGATGTGCCCGCGATAGGCCTCGCCGTGCCAGCCGCGGGCGGGCACGCCGACGTCCATTTCGGTGGTGTGTTCGGAGACGGTCTGCAGCAGGTGGAAGGTGTGCAGGCGCAGCTTCATCTCCGCCTCGCTGTTGCCTTCGGGGGCGCCGCAGGTGTCGGTCTCGGCCTCCAGACCGATGTCGAAGTCGTCCCACAGCTGCTGCCATGCGCGGCGGTGGGCCTGCAGCAGGCTGTCGAACGGCGGGGCGTCTTCCAGCAGGCGGATGCCGGCCTCCAGCGGCTCGCTGATGGCGTAGTCGCGCGAGGTGTGCAGGGCGACCCGTTTTTCCACGGTGATCGGGGCCGCTTCCCGGGCCTCCACCTCGAGCAGCAGCACGGCCTCGACCTCGCTGTCGTCGCGGCTGACGGCGGCGGGGAGCGGTGCGCCGTCGGCAGCGTGGACGCGGGTGGAGGTCACGACGGCGACCTCCAGCCGGGACTGCAGGGTGCGCGCGCGCAGTGCGGCCAGGCAGGCGCCATCCCGGCCCTCCGGGGCTGGCGGGTGGGCAATCTCCAGCACCTCCAGGTGGCGGCCGGTCAGGTCGCGGTAGCGCTCGACGCCGTCGTTGATCACGCCGCCATCGATCGCCGAGCGGATTCGCAGCGGGCCGCTCCAGTCCACCGGGGTCAGGGTGACCTGCAGCGCGCCCAGGTGGGGGTGGTCCATGCTGACGAATCGGCGCTCCTCCCACAGCGTGCTGTGCCCGGCCTCGTCGGTGAAGCGGAAGCGCCGCGACAGCACGCCCTCGCGCAGGTCCAGCTCCTGACGGTAGTCGCGCACCGTGACCGCGTCGATGCGGAACCACGGGCCGTCGGCGATGGCGATGGTGAGCGGCAGCCAGTCGGGCAGGTTCACCAGGTCCTCGTTCTCCACCTCGTGCCCGGCCACGGTGGCGGAGGTGCGGTTGTAGCCGCCGGCCAGATAGGTGCCGGGGTAGTGCACCCCCGGGCGCGCGCAGCGGCCCTCGCGGGTGCCGCTGTCGGTGACCGCGCCGCGGGTGCAGAAATAGCCATTGCCCGTGGTGCACAGGGCCTCGCGCAGCCCCTGTTTGTCGGGGTCGTAGCCATCAAAGGAGAGGTGCCAGCGGGACATGGGGTCTCCGGTTGCTCAGTGGTTACCTCGGGCGTTCAGCAGGCGTGCGAGGACTTCGAGGAAGCGGCGCACGCCTTCGGTGTCGTCCAGTGCCAGGTCGGCGGCGGTGGGGCGATCTTCCTCGCCGCGCACCGCAATGCCGAGCCCGGTGCCGGCGAGGGCCTCGAAGGCGTCCTCGTCGGTGATGTCGTCGCCCAGGTAGATCGGCAGGACATCGTCCCGGTCCAGGTCCAGGCGCCGGAGCAGCCAGTGCACCGCACGCCCCTTGTGCCAGTTGGTTCGCGGCTGCGCCTGGAATACCTTCTTGCCGTGGCTCAGGGCGAGACCCGGGTGCCGGTCGAGGATCTCGCGCACCAGTTCCTCGGTGCGTTCGGCATCCTCGGCCGCGGCCCGGCGTACATGCACGGCGAGGGAGAAGGTCTTGCGCTCGAGCTGCACACCGGGCATGCCGGCATCCTCCAGCGCCTGCTGCAGGGCGGCCTCGGTATCGTCGAGTTCGTCGAGGTAGTGCTCGCCCTGACCCAGACGCTCGTGAAAGCCGTCCGGGCCGGCGACCTCGAAGCCGTGGCTGCCGGAGTAGTAGGCGTCCTCCAGGTCGACCCGGCGGCGCACGTCGTCCAGGTCGCGCCCCGAGATCACGGCCAGCGGGCAGCATCCGGCGAGCCGGGCGAGGACCTCGCGCATGGGCGCGGACAGCACCGCCGCGTCCGGGTCTTCCACGATCGGGCTCAGGGTGCCGTCGTAGTCGAGGAACAGGGCGGGCCGGCGCTCTTCCAGGTGTTCGCGCAGCAGGGCCTCGGCATCCTCGAGGGTGGGCAGGGCGTCGAGTGTCGCCACCGCGAGGCCGGTGTCGCCCAGCCGCAGCGCGGCGCAGTCGGAGATGACCACCTGCGCGCCGGCCTCGCGGTAGCGCTCGCCGTGGTCGCGGCTGCGGTCGATGCCGACGAGCAGGGCAAAGCCGCCGCGCTGCCCGGCCTCGATGCCCACCGGGGCGTCCTCCACCAGCGCGGCCTCGTCCGGCGCGACGCCCAGGGCCTCGGCGCAGGCCACCGGCAGATCGGGTGCCGGCTTGCCGGGCAGGTCGTCGGCGGCGGCATCCTCGCCGTCGATGATGGCGTCGAACAGGTCGGTGATCCCGGCGCTCTCCAGCACCCGGCGGCCGTTGCGGCTGGAGGTGAACACGCCGCAGCGCACGCCGGCGGCGCGCAGTTCGCCCAGCAGGCGGCGGCTGCCGGGAAACACCGCCACCGGGTGCTCGTCCAGCCACTCGCGGAAGTAGCGGTTCTTCAGGTTGCCCAGGGCGTGCAGGGTCGAGGTGCCGGGGGCATCGCCGAGCTCGCCACGTGGCAGTTCGATGCCGCGCGCGGCGAGGAAGTCGGCCAGGCCCTCCAGCCGCGGCTTGCCGTCCACGTGGAGCCGGTATTCGCCGACCGCGTCAAACGGTTCCTGGCCGGGCGCGATGCGCGGCAGGGCCTCGTCGAACATGCGCTTCCACGCCGCCGCGTGGGCCTCGGCGGTGTCGGTGATCACCCCGTCCATGTCGAATACCACGCCCTTCACGCGCATCGGGGCAGGCACGGATTCCGTCCGGCTCATGCGGCGCCCTCCGGTGGCCGGCGCCGGGGTGCCCGGGTGCTGCCGGGGTCGGGGTCGTGTCGATGCGGGTCCTGGATATGCGCAGGCAACATGGCGTTCGGCTCAGACAAGGTCGATCCGGTCGGCCGCACGGTGGTGGAGGCCGACCATCAGCGTGAGGTAGTCGCGCAGCTGACGGGTCAGCAGGAAGTTCTCGCGTACCAGTTCGCGTGCGTTGTCGCCCATGTGCTGGATCTTTTCCGGGGCCTGCAGCAGATAGCGTATGCGCAGTGCGGCACCCTCGGGCGTGTTGACGAGGAACCCGGTGTGATAGTTGCTGACCTGCAGGCGGATGCCGCCGGTGTCGCCGCCGATCACCGGCTTGCCCTTCCACATGGCTTCGGTGACGGTGAGTCCGAAGCCCTCGCGGGTCGATTTCTGCAGAACGATGTGCGCCGCGCGCTGCAGGGCGTTGATGCCGCGGTGGGCGTCCGGGGGCAGGGTGAGGATGCGGATGTGTGGGTCGTTGTCGGAGGCCTCGCGCACCTCGGCCAGCACCGCGTCGCCCTCCGGGTCGTCGGTGGCGGTGCCGCCGGCAAGCACCAGCTGCAGGCGGGGCACGAAGCGCCGCGCCATCCGGAACGCCTCGACCACTCCGACCGGGTCCTTGAAGCGGTCGTAGCGGGAGATTTGGGCAATGATCGGGCTCTCCGGGTCCAGCTCGAAGCGGTGGTAGATGGCGTCGATCTCCTCCTGCGGCAGGTCGATGTTCTTGTCGCTCAGGGGATCGATGCTGGGCGCGATGATGTATTCCGGGTGCGGCAGGGCGCGGGTGAACTGCGGCAGCGAGAAGATGCTGGCGTCAAACGCGCGAACGTGGCGCTCCAGGAACCGCCAGACATGCCGCTGTGGCCGGCTGGCGTCGATGTGGCAGCGCCAGACCCACTGGCCACCGCGGTTCGGGCAGTGGCGTAGCAGGGCGGCCGGCTGCGGGTCGTGGATCACCACGAAGTCGGCGTCCTCCAGCAGCGGGCGCAGTCGGGCCGCGTTTTGTTCGTTGACCTCCTCATAATGCTGCAGCAGACGATCCGGGATCTGGATGCGGCTGCCCTGCAGGGCGTTGTGCATCTGCTTGGTGCATTCGTAGAAGTCGGCGTCCCCGCTGATCACTTCCCAGTGGGTGTCGATCCCCAGCTCGCGGCTGAGTGGTACCAGCTTGTGCAGGATCTCGGCCACGCCGCCCCCCAGGCGCGTCGAGTTGACGTGGACCACGCTGCGCCCCTGCAGCGGTGCGGACAGCTGGCGCAGGTGGCGGATGATGTCCTCGCCGGCGACCGCCGCGTAGGCCTCCAGCAGCGAGCTCACGCCACGCCCTCGCCGAAGTGGCGCCGGAACAGCGCCCCCAGCTGGTCGCGCAGTTCCGACAGGGTGTTGAAGTAGGGATCGATGTCGGCGAGGGCATCGACCAGCTCCTGGTGCTCGTGGTCGAATCCCGCAAGCCAGGCGCTGAAGTCGTCGGTGCGATCCGGCGTGCGCCGGCGGGCATCGACGAAATGGTAGAACACGCTGCTCAGCGGCATGCGCGGGATGTGTCCCACGAGGTCGCGGTAGTCACCGGCCTCCAGGCCGGCGTCGAACACGACGATCTGCGCATGGATGAATTCGAACACCTGGGTGGCCGGGATCCACTCGAGGAACGGTGTGTCCTCCAGCCGCTGGTCGATGTATTCCAGGATCACCAGGCGCAGCTCCTCGACGTCGTCGTATTCGTCGGGATCGACCATCGCCAGCTGCTCCGCGAGCACGTCGTCACGCACGGCGTGGTGGACCCAGGCGGCGAAGTCGTTGTGGTATTCGCGCTCCTCGAAGCGTGGCTGCAGCAGCGCACCCCAGAAGTGGTAGTAGAGCGTGTCGCGCCCGGACTGCACCAGGTGGTCGCGGAGCTCCTTCAGGGAGCTGGCCCGGCGGCCGGAGGCGATGGGGATCAGTGCGCAGTCGCGGAAGCGGAAGGGTGCCGCCGGCGGTGCGTGCTCGAATCCGGGTCCGTTCATGGTGGCACGCTTTTCCTCTGCCCGTGTTCGCTACTTGCGCCGCGTGCGTTCGTGACGCTGCTCGCGGCCGATCAGGCGTACCAGGTCTTCCAGCTGTTCGGAGATCAACTCCAGCACGTCATCCACGCTGAGGATGCCGATCAGGGTCCCGCGGTTGTCCACCACCGGGACGCGGCGTACCCCCTTGTCGCGCATCACTTCGATGACCTCCATCAGTCCGGTCTTCTCCGGCACGGTGACCAGCTCGTAGCTCATCACGTCGCCGATGGTGACTTCGTCCAGATCGACGCCCTCCGCGAGGATCTCCAGCACCACGTCGCGATCGGTCAGGATGCCGCGCGGGATCGGATGCCGCCCTGCGTCGCGCGCCACGACCACCACCGTGCCCACATGATGTTCGCGCATCATGTTCACCGCCGTGCGCACGGATTCCTGTTCCTCCACCACGATCACGTCGCGGTTTGCGTATTCGCCTGCGGACATGGACGTTCTCCCGCCATCAGCATGATTCGTTCAACCGGGACCGATCCGGCCTCGTGCCGCCCGGATCCTGCGGCTTCCGGAAAACGGCCCTGTGAGGCCTCGGGCAGTCCCGGGCAATCGCCGTTGTCGCTTTCATGGAAAATAGTCCATCAATCCGCTGCGCGCAGTCTCGGGCTCGCGGATTCGGCACTACGGGATACGGGCGAGGACCTCCCCGAAGGCATCAGGGACGAAGCGATGCGGGGCCCGTTATCGCCAGCAGTGGGAGGGCAGGTGGCCATCGACCAGGAGGCCACCGCGGAGGGGAGTTGCGAGCCCGGGCCGTGGCTGTACGGCTTCGGGATATGTCCATGGTGGACAGTTGAGTGGACAGAGCCCGCGATCATGGCGGGTTCGGGCCCGACGGGTGGGCCGCGACAGGTGTACCGGACACAAAAAAGCCACCCGAAGGTGGCTGATTCAATGGTAAGAACTGGTGGAGGCGGCGGGAATCGAACCCGCGTCCGCAGGCCCTCCGCCCTCGGCTCTACATGCTTATCCCGTCTTTCAGTTTAACCAGCCGCTACCCGACAGGCAGGGAAAACAACTGGCGATCCCGGTTGAGTTTTAATGGATCCACGCCGGGCGCGCTTCACCACGAGCTTATGAGAGTCGACGCCCGATACTGGACGCATAAGCACGGCTCCAGTCGGACGGCATCTACCGGTTTTTAAGCGGCGAGTGCGTAGTTGTCGTCGTTGGCAACTATTTTTTTGCGGTGATTTTTACGAGGCTCACCACATCCTCGGCATGCACCTAAGGTTTCGCGACCCGCGTCGAATCCAAGTCGCCCCCTTGCAGTTACATTGACAGTGTAACCCATCGGAGGTTCCCGGACCATTGCGAATTCCCCGGCCGGACGGGCTGGGGAGAACCCACGCGGCAGCGGTAGACCCTTCCACCGCCCTTGCCGCCGCATGGTCTCTGGCAGGGCCGGGGCGGCTTGGTTCGGCATTTGCGTCACGGAGGATCCGATCCGGGACCGGGTCCGGTACAATGCGCGGCTTTTGGCACGTCTGGTTTCGAGGAAGCGCAATGCGGTTTGTGGAAGGGGGTATCGCCGTCTCGTCGTTTCGGCTGCGGGCACTGGAGGCCGGCCTGCGGGCGAGCGTCCCCGACGCGGGCCCGCTCGCGGCACGGTTTGTCTACTTTATCGAGCCTCGGCGGCGTCTGACGACGGAGGAGGATGCGGTCCTGGATCACCTGCTGCGCGAGGGCGAGGCCTGGCAGGAGCCCGAGTTTGATGTTCAGCGTGAGCTGGTGGTGATCCCGCGCTTCGGCACGATCAGCCCGTGGTCGTCCAAGGCCACCGAAATCGCGCACCACGCCGGCCTGGAAGAGGCCATTGTGCGGATCGAGCGCGGCATTCACTGGCAGATCGGTGGGCAGGGAGCGAGGGGTGCGGCCCTGGAAGCTCTTGGGGACCTCCTGCACGACCGGATGACCGAGACGGTCATCGAGGATCCGGCGGAGGCGGCGCGGCTGTTCCAGTCCGAGACCCCGCGCTCGCTGGGTCGCGTTGAGCTGGGCGACGACCCGCGGCGGGCGCTGGAAGCCGCCAATGTCGATCTGGGGCTCGCGCTGTCGCCGGACGAGATCGAATATCTGGCGGAGGGTTACGCGGCGCTCGGGCGCGCGCCCACCGATGCCGAGCTGATGATGTTCGCCCAGGCGAACTCCGAACACTGCCGCCACAAGATCTTCAACGCCGCCTGGATCCTGGATGGCGAGGCGGACGAGCGCACGTTGTTCGGGATGATCCGCAGCACCCACCAGAAGCACCCGGAGCGCGTGCTGTCCGCCTACAGCGACAATGCCTCGGTGATCGCCGGGCACGCGGGCATCCGCCTGATGCCGGATGCGATCACCGGCGAGTATCAGCGCGAATCGCTGGATCTGCCGATCCTGATGAAGGTGGAAACCCACAACCATCCGACTGCGATCTCTCCGTTCCCGGGTGCCGCCACGGGCTCGGGCGGCGAGATCCGCGACGAGGGGGCCACCGGCCAGGGCTCCAAACCCAAGGCGGGGCTGACGGGGTTTACCGTCTCCAATCTACAGATCCCCGATCTGCCGCAGCCGTGGGAGCGCGACTTCGGCCGGCCGCAGCGTATCGAGAGTGCGCGCCAGATCATGCTGGACGGCCCGATCGGTGCCGCCGCATTCAACAACGAATTCGGGCGCCCCGCGCTGGCTGGATACTTCCGCACCTTCGAGATGGCGCTGCCGCGCCCGGACGGGAGCGAGGTCCTCTACGGCTACCACAAGCCCATCATGCTGGCTGGCGGGCTGGGGTCGATCCGCGGCGAACACGTGCACAAGCAGGATGTGCCCCCGGGCACGCCGATCGTGGTCCTGGGCGGGCCGGCGATGCTGATCGGCCTGGGCGGCGGGGCGGCCTCGTCAATGGCCAGTGGCGCCAGTGCGGAGCAGCTCGACTTCGCCTCGGTGCAGCGTGGAAATCCGGAGATGGAGCGGCGTTGCCAGGAGGTGATCGATCGCTGCACCGCGCTGGGGGGGCAGAACCCGATCCGGTCGATCCACGACGTGGGTGCGGGCGGCCTTTCCAATGCGATCCCCGAGATCCTCGACGATGCCGGTCGGGGCGGTGTGATCGAAATGCGGGAGGTCCCGACCGCCGAGCCGGGGCTGTCGCCGATGGAGCTGTGGTGCAACGAGGCGCAGGAACGCTATGTGCTGGCGGTGGACGCCGCCCGTCTGGAGACGTTCCGCATGCTGGCCGAGCGCGAGCGGGCGCCGTTCGCGGTGGTCGGACGCGCCACCGAGGAGGGTCACCTGAAGGTCGAGGACCGGCTGTTCCACGAGCCGCCCGTGGATATGCCCATGGGGATGCTGCTCGGCAAGACGCCGCGCATGACGCGCGAGGATCGCCGCACGGCACCGCCGGCCACCGACTTTGACGCGGCCGATTGCCCGCTGGATGAGGCAGTCCGTCGTGTGCTGCAGATGCCGGCGGTGGCGGCCAAGCACTTCCTGATCACGATCGGTGATCGCAGTGTGGGCGGCCTGGTTGCGCGCGACCAGATGGTCGGCCCGTGGCAGGTACCGGTGGCCGACTGCGCGGTGACGCTGACCGACTTCGAGGGCTATACCGGCGAGGCGATGGCCATGGGCGAGCGTACGCCCCTGGCGATCCTCTCCGGCCCGGCCTCCGGGCGCATGGCGATCGGCGAGGTCGTGACCAATATGGCTGCCGCCGATATCGACAGTACCGACAGGATCCGACTGTCCGCTAACTGGATGGCCGCCGCGGGCGTCCCCGGAGAGGACGCGAACCTGTTCGATACGGTACGCGCGGTGGCCGAGGACGTGTGCCCGGGGTTGGGGATCTCGATCCCGGTCGGCAAGGACTCGCTGTCGATGCGAACGGTCTGGGAGACCGGGAGTGGCGAGGCGCGCGACATGCATGCGCCGGTATCGCTGATCGTCTCGGGATTCGCACCGGTGGTCGATGTCCGCCGCAGCGTGACGCCCGAACTGAATCCGGATGCGGACCCGGCCCTGTGGCTCATCGACCTGGGCGAGGGGCATACGCGCATGGGCGGTTCGGCGCTGGCCCAGGCCTGGGGGCATATCGGGCGCGAGGCACCGGATCTGGTCGATGTGGCACGACTGCGGGGCTTCTTTGACGTGATCACGGGGCTGCGCCGCAAGGGGCTGCTGACCGCGTATCACGACCGCTCCGATGGTGGCCTGTTCACCACGCTCGTGGAAATGGCCTTTGCCGGTCGCTGTGGCCTGGATGTGACGGTCCCCGACGACCATCGGGCTCAGGAATGGCTGTTCAACGAGGAACTGGGTGCGGTGGTACAGCTGGCGCCGGGGGCGGAGGCCGCGCTTCGTGACGGGCTGAACGCCGTCGGGCTGGGCGCGCACCTGCATCGCGTTGCGACCCTGCGCGTGGACGACCATATCCTGGTGCGCCAGGGGCCGAAGGACCTGCTGGAGTCCACCCGCGCGCAGCTCCAGGGCGAGTGGCAGGCGACCTCGTCCGCGATGCAGCGCCTGCGTGACGATCCCGAGTGTGCCGACGAGGAGCTCTCGCGGGTCGAGGCGGACGGGGGACTGGTTGCGCGTGTCGGTTTCGATCCTTCGGAGGACCTTGCCGCTCCCCTGATCGCGACCGGTGTCCGTCCGCGCGTCGCGATTCTGCGCGAGCAGGGGGTGAATGGGCAGCTGGAGATGGCTGCGGCATTCGAGCGTGCCGGGTTTCAGCCGGTGGATGTACACATGACGGACCTGCTCTCCGGGCGGCGGGCGCTGGACGAGATGCAGGGTCTTGCCGTCTGCGGCGGGTTTTCCTACGGGGACGTGCTCGGCGCCGGGGGTGGCTGGGCCCAGACTATCCTGAAACATGCCGCGCTGCGCGATCAGTTTCAGGCCTTCTTCGACCGTACCGACAGCTTTACGCTCGGGGTCTGCAATGGCTGCCAGATGCTGTCCCATCTGGCCCCGCTGATCCCCGGGGCGGACCACTGGCCGCGCTTTGTGCGCAACCGTTCCGAGCAGTTCGAGGCGCGGCTGTCGCTGGTGCGGGTGGAGCCGGGCCCCTCGGTGCTGCTGGACGGCATGGGCGGGTCCCTGCTTCCGGTGGTGGTCTCGCACGGGGAGGGCCGCGTGGCGTATCGGGAAGAGGCCCCGGTGCACGACCAGGCGGCGCTGCGCTACGTCGAGGCGGACGACACGCCAGCGACGCGCTATCCGGCCAATCCCAACGGCTCGCCCGGTGGGGCGACGGGTTTCACTTCGCAGGATGGGCGCGCGACGATCATGATGCCGCACCCGGAACGCGTATTCCGTACGGTACAGCACAGCTGGCACCCGCGGGACTGGGGCGAGGACGGTCCCTGGATGCGGCTGTTCCGCAACGCGCGCGTGTTTGCGGGCTGATCGTCTATAAGCGTCTGTACAAGCCGCGCAAGCGCGGCGGGAACCTGACCCGTCGGTAACCAGGAGGTCCGATGACGGCGAGCGAATGGAGCGAATACCTGGGGGATGATCTGCGAGTGACCAGCTCGCTCGCGATCGGCCCGTCCGACCGAGCCTTTACCGACCCGGGGCTCGCGCAGCGTCTGATCGAGAGCCTGGACCTGTTCGACGACACGCATCCGCGTTCGGTCCCGCACGAAGACGAAGCGGCACCCGAGATCCAGCGCCTGGAGCACAAGCTCGATCTGTTGCTGCATCTGGTGGCCGAGTCGCTGCACCCGGAACGCCCGGCCCCCGTGGAGGCGACTTTGTCGCGCCACGGGCTTGTGTTGCCGGCAGGCACCGTTCCGGAGGATTGTGACAGGGTGGAGATCTACCTCAGCCGTCTCCTGCCGCAGCCTTGTGTGCTGGGTGTCGAGAGTCCGACTACTGCCGGAAACGTCCAGCTGATGCGCTGGACCGGCATGGAGGACAGCCTGCGCGAAGCGCTCGGGCGCTGGATCTTCCGGCTTCACCGACGCGAGATTGCCGACAAACGACAGAAAGTTGACGGCGGTCACAACTAGCCCGATACTGAGACGCTCATCACACATTTGTATGGGTTTGGCGAAGACCCTGCATGAGTTAACTCAGTCTGCTAGCGGTGGCCGGAATGACGGATCTGAACGGGCGCGACCAGGAACTACGGATAGCTCTCACCGGTGAACCCGGCGCAGCCCGCGATACGCAGGCGATCCTGACGTGTCTTGGCTGCGAAACCGAGTCCCACCAAAGCCCCGAGGCGCTGCTCGACCGCGGTTCCGATGCCGCCGCGGTGTGGTGGTGCGGCCCGGGGGCGGAACTCGACTCGCGCTTGCTCGAGGGTCTCAACGACCAGACCACCGTGGTCGTTCAGCCAACCGATGGCGAAACGGTCAACGCGCCGGGCTCGGGTTGCGTGGTCGAACACCCGTTGTCGATCGCCCAGGTCAGTCAGGTCCTGCAGTGGCTGCGCTACGGGCGCGAGCCAGGACATGACGACATGCCCGGTCTGGTGGGGGTGCACCCCACCATGCTGGCGGTCAAGCGTCTCGTCGCGCAGGTGGCGCGTACCGATGCGACCGCGCTTATCCTCGGGGAGACGGGATCCGGCAAGGAGGTCATCGCGCGCGCGATTCATGCGGCCTCCGATCGTGCTGACAAGCCCTTTGTCGCCGTCAACTGTGGGGCGATCCCGGCCGATCTGCTGGAAAGCGAGTTGTTCGGCCACGAAAAAGGGGCATTCACGGGTGCGTTTACCGCCCGCACGGGTCGCTTCGAACTGGCCGGCGACGGGACGCTGTTCCTGGACGAGATCGGCGACATGCCGCTGCCGATGCAGGTAAAGCTGCTGCGCGTGCTGCAGGAGCGGGTGTTCGAGCGGGTTGGTTCGAACAAGTCGGTCTCCACCAACGCCCGGATCATCGCGGCCACCCATCGCAACCTGGATGACGCGGTGGCGGAAGGCAGCTTCCGCCAGGATCTGTTCTTCCGGCTGAATGTATTTCCCATCGAACTGCCCCCGCTGCGCGAGCGCGCCAGCGACATCCCGTCGCTGGTGGCTGCGCTGGAGGACCGGCTGCGGGAGCAGGGCATGACGCCGGCGCATCTGACGCCGGCCGTGATGGCGCACCTGAGCCAGCTGCCGTGGCAGGGCAACATCCGCGAACTGGCGAATCTGCTGGAGCAGCTGGCCATCATGTATCCCGACCTGCCGGTGGACCTCGGTCAGCTGCCCCCGCGTGTCCGTCCCGAGGGAATCGATGACCTGACCGTGCCGCCGCAGGCCGATGCCAATGGCCAGCTCGCCAATGTCCCGAATGGGGCGCTGGGACTGGCGCGCGAGGGTCTCCCGCCCGAAGGTGTCGACCTGCGCGGCTATCTGAATGACCTGGAGCGCGAGATGATCGTCGCCGCGCTGAACGAAACGGGCCAGGTCGTGGCCCGGGCCGCCCGGCGCCTCGGCATGCGACGTACGACGCTGGTCGAGCGCATGCGCAAGTTCGGACTGGGCAAGGGCTGACGGAACATTCGCCGGACTCTACATCGTCGGGAAGCCGTCATCTAATGATGGTCCTGCAGTCCTAAGACCCGACGATGAATTGACGGCAAGCATCCGGAATATACCCTAAGTCTTTGTAATACACCCTTATTGTCTGTTCTGGCTTGGTTCTTGCTGGTTGCCTCCCGAACTTCCGAGGAACCGGTTTATGTCCAGAGCGACCATTCTCCTAGTCGATGCGGAACCCGCGCTGCGCGAGGCGGTGGTGCGCGTGCTGGCGACGATCCCCAGGGTACGGCTGGAGTCCTGTCAGGGTGACGAACTTTCCGATGCGCTGGAGAGGCATCGCCCGCGCGCGGTACTGGTGGCGAATCGTGGCGTTCGGCGTGACTGGAGCGCCCTGAACGGGCAGGTGCCGGTCGCCGCCGTTGGACACGACGCGGCACACGACGACGAGATCCGGGCCCTGCGCGAGGGCCTGACCGCCCATTTCGCGCTCCCCGACATGGCCGAGCCCATGGCCGAGTGGCTGCGTTCGGTCGTCAAGCCGTCTCCCGGGATCGTGGTCCCCCGCATGGTGGCGCAGAGCGTCTCGATGCAACTGCTGGATGCCTTTGTATCGCGGATTGCCGCGAGCCCGGCCACGGTATTCGTGACCGGCGAATCGGGTGTGGGCAAGGAGGTACTGGCGCGGCAGGTGCACGCGCGTTCGCCGCGTGCCAACGGGCCGTTCGAGGCCGTCAACTGCGCGGCGTTGCCGGAGACGATGCTGGAGGCCCTGCTGTTCGGGCATGCCAAGGGTGCATTCACCGGGGCGCTGGAGGCGCGGCCGGGCAAGTTCGTCCAGGCGCATGGCGGGACGTTGTTGCTCGACGAGGTCACCGAGATCCCGGTCAACCTGCAGGCGAAGCTGCTGCGCGTGCTTCAGGAACGCGAAGTGGAGCCGCTCGGCGGGCGGCAAAGCCGGCGTATCGACGTGCGAGTGATCGCCACCTCGAACCGCGACCTGCGCGAGGCCCTGGCCGAAGGCGTGCTGCGCGATGACCTGTACTACCGTCTGAATGTCTTCCCCGTCTGGATCCCGCCGCTGCGCGAGCGCCCGGAGGATATCGTTCCGCTGGCGCGCACCCTGCTGCGTCGGTTGAGCGGCAATGCATTGACTGATCTCGATACCTCGGCCCAGAGGCGCCTGGTCGAGCATGACTGGCCGGGCAATGTTCGCGAGCTGGCGAATGTGATGGAACGTGCAGTCACCCTGCACGACCCGGCACGCGGATCGACCATTGGTGTGGAGGCGATCTGGCTGGACCTGGATATGCTGATGCCCTGGGGCACACACGAGTGTCAGGCATCGGACACGGGTGAGTTCGATGACTGCCGGCCCGCCGACGAGAACTCGACGCCGATGCTGGAACAGACCCTGCAGACCCAGGAGAGCCGGGTCATCCTGAATGTATTGCGCGAGTCGGGCGGGCGTCGCAAGGAGGCGGCGGAGCGACTGGGAATCAGCCCCAGAACATTGCGTTACAAGATCGCCCGGCTGCGCGAGTCGGGATTCGCGGTGCCTTCTTCGGGGAACTAGGGCGATCACTGGCACGGGCCTTGCTTTCTGCTATGGCGAAGCTGCCGGGGCCCACAGGGCGATTGCCGGACGAGGCGGTCACGCGTAGGGCCAAACGTCTTTCGTGCCGCGCGTGGTGGTGAAAAGGGGAGTTGAATCATGAGCGAGATGCAGATTCAGAACGTACTGGCCCAGATGCGCCAGCTGACCCAGAACTCGGGCGTGGAGCAAACCAATCCCACGCAGCAGCCGGGTCAGGTTGGCGGTGCGGACTTCCAGAACGTGCTGCGTGACTCGCTACGCGGGGTGAATGAAGTGCAGCAGGATGCAAGCGATCTTCAGACCCGTTTCGAACTCGGCGACGAGAATGTCAGCCTGCCGCAGGTCATGGTCGCGATGAACAAGTCCAGCCTCGCATTCGAGGCGACGAACCAGGTACGCAATCGGCTTCTGAACGCGTATCAGGAAATCATGCGGATGCAGGTCTGACGCCGGGACCTTACGGAGAATAAGCACCCATGGCCGAGAACGCACAAACCCTGCCCGCCGTGATCACCGGCGGTTTTCGCGAGTTCAATGGCATGCCGGCCGGTCGCCAGCTTGCGCTGCTGGGCATGCTGGCCGGCGCGATCGTGGTGATCGTGGCCGTGCTGTACTGGGCCTTCCGGCCGACCTATGTGCCGCTGTTCCCGCGCATGGAAAGCGAGGAAGCGGCGGAAGTGGTGCAGGCCCTCTCGCAGGCTGGAATCTCCTATGAGGTGGATTCCACCACCGGACAGGTGAAGGTGCCGCAGGGGGACGTGGCCGAGGCCCGCCTGCAGCTGGCATCGGAGGGCCTGCCGCGCTCGGGCGATGTGGGCTTCGAACTGTTGCAGGAAGATACGGGGCTGGGTACCAGCCGCATGATTGAGGGGGCCCGCTTCCATCGCGCGATGGAGGGAGAGCTTGCGCGCACCGTTGCCTCCCTGGACGCGGTCGAGCGTGCACGGGTGCATATTGCGCAGGCGGAAGAGTCAGTATTTGTACGCGATCGCCGCCCAGCGAGTGCCTCGGTGGTCGTGCACCTGCGGGGGAGTCGTTCCCTGTCGGATTCCCAAGTGTCGTCGATCGTGCACCTGGTGGCCTCGAGTACCTCGGAGTTGGAGCCGGAGAGTGTGACCGTGGTCGACCAGCGGGGCAGACTGCTGACGCAGGACGGAGGCGATCGCGGTGGCATGGGGAATAGTGACCGGCTCTCGTACTCGCGCGAGGTCGAGCAGCGCTATGCGGAACGCATCCATGACCTGCTCGCACCGATCGTGGGCTCGGACAAGGTGCGCGTTCAGGTCAACGCCGATATCGATTTCTCGCAGGTGGAACGCACCGAGGAACTCTACGATCCGGAGACCATTGCCCTGCGGTCGGAGCAGACGCGCGAGGACGAGCGCACCGGAATGGATGGCGGCCCGACCGGGGTCCCCGGGGCGCTGACGAATCAGCCGCCGGAAGGTGGCGCGGTGGAAGATCCGGAGGGCGAGGTGGCGCCGGCCCCGTTGCCGAGCAATCGCAGCGCGAATGTCACCCGCAACTACGAGGTGGATCGGCGCATCAATCATATCCGCGAGGCACCGGGCGGTATTCGCCGAGTGTCCACTGCGGTGGTTGTGGACTTTCGCGAGCAGGCGGGCGAAGACGGCGCCACCGAGAGTGTGGCCCGCGACGCGGAGGAGCTCGAGCGTATCGAGGCCCTGGTACGCGAGGCGGTTGGATTCTCGGAGGCCCGTGGCGATACGCTGAACGTGGTGACCGCACCGTTCGAGGCACCGGTGGAGGAGATGGTCGAGGACGAGGTGCCGTTCTGGTCGCAGGCATGGTTCCACGAGATGGTCAAGATCGGCGCAGGCCTGCTGCTGGCGCTGATCCTGCTGCTGACGGTGGTGCGCCCGGCACTGAAGCAGTTGACGGCTCGGCCGCCGCGCGATACGCGGGCGGAACAACCACGGGCGCTGACGGACGAGATGGAACAAGGTGCCGCCGCCGCGCCGTCGGAGTCGCCCTCGGCCGTGGCCGCCCTGACCGGGCCCAAGGGGCCGGATCAGCAGGAGATGGATCTCGAGGCGGTACGCGAGATGGTGCGCGAGGACCCGAAGCGCGTGGCACAGGTAATGAAGACCTGGTTGGGTGACGATGGCCGCTGACAAGCAAGCCAAGAAGATGGATGGCGCGGAACGCGCCGCGGTGTTCATGATGAGCCTCGGCGAGGATGCCGCCGCCGAGGTCATGCGCCACATGGGGCCGAAAGAGGTGCAGAAGATCGGGACCGCGATGGCCTCGATGGAGCGCATCTCGCGAGCCGATGTGGACGCCGCGCTGCACGATTTTTCCACGCATGTTCAGGAACAGACGGCGCTCGGCGTGGGTGCTGACGAGTACGTGCGCAGCGTTCTGGAGAATGCGCTGGGGGAGAAGGCCTCGGGCGTCATCGACCGGATCCTGCTGGGGCGCAATTCCAAAGGGATCGATGCCCTGAAGTGGCTGGATCCGCGCGCGATTGCCGACATGCTGCGTAACGAACATCCGCAGATTGTCGCGATCGTCCTGTCGCACCTGGATTCCGACCAGGCATCGGACACACTGCAATATCTGCCTTCCCGGGTGCAGAGCGACATCGTAATGCGGATTGCCACCCTGGATGGCATCCAGCCGCAGGCGCTGCAGGAACTGGACGAGATCCTCGATCGCCAGCTCTCGGGGAATGCCGCCAGCAAGACCTCGATGCTGGGCGGGGTGCGCACAGCGGCCAACATCATGAACCTGATGGAGGGATCTCGCGAGGCCGAGATCATGGAGACGATCAAGGAGTCCGATTCGGATCTTGGCGGCCGCATCGAAGAAGAGATGTTCGTGTTCGAGAACCTGGTCGACATCGACGATCGCGGTATTCAGACGCTGCTGCGCGAGATCTCCACGGACTCGCTGGTGCTGGCCATGAAGGGCGCCGAAGATGAACTGAAGGACAAGATCTTCCGCAATATGTCCAAGCGCGCGGCCGAGATGCTGCGTGAGGACCTGGAGGCCAAGGGCCCGGTCCGCGTCAGCGAGGTCGAAGGGGCGCAGAAGGAGATCCTGGCGGTGGCCCGCCGTCTGGCCGAGAACGGCGAGATCGTGCTCGGCGGACAGGGTAGCGAGGCGATGTTGTGACCTCGCGTCCGGTTGCCCAGGCGCAGCTCGAAGAGCCCGATGCATCGCTTTGGGAGCCGCCGGAGATTGGCGAGGAAGGGCTGCGTCCGCCACGCCGGCTGCCTACCGCTGCCGAGATCGAGGAGATCGAGGAGCAGGCGCGTCAGAACGGATTCGAGGTCGGTTACGCCGAGGGGCACGAGATCGGAAAGCAGGAGGCCGAGAAGGCCGCCCGCGCGAAGTCCGACAAACAGCTGCGCGAGACAGTCGCTACCCTGGAGTCCCTTGCCGGTGGCCTGACCGACCCCCTCGCCGAGGCGACTGACCAGCTGGAGCCGGAACTGCTGGCCCTGACGGTCGCACTGGCCCGCAAGGTCCTGAATGCCGAACTCACCACCCGCCCCGAGCTGATCGAACGGGTACTGCACAAGGCCCTGGAGCAGCTCCCGGGGCGGCACCAGGAGGTGCGGGTGCATGTTCACCCGGAGGACCGCGCCCTGCTGGACGACTATGCGCAGTCGCTGGATGCGCGGGTGCACTGGATCGCCGACTCCAACTTGGCGCGGGGTGGCTGCCGCGTCGAAGCCGGCGCCGCGTCTGTGGATGCCTCGCTTGAACGTCGTCTGCAACAGGCGGTTGAGGCGGTCTGGGGCGAACTGGTAGATCCTGCCGATTCGATGCCGTCCGAGAATGGGTCGGGATCGGAGGAGGAGTCGTGAGTTCGCGTCTCGACTCCCTGCGCAAGCGCGGACAGGAGCAACTGACTACGGGGCTGCTGGATCGCCTGCAGCAGTCGCGTGGGCGGCTGGAACGCGTGCATCCGCCACAGTCCGAGGGTCGGCTGTCGCGGCTGACGGGCCTGACTTTCGAGGCCGAGGGCCTGCGTCTGCCGATGGGGGGGCGCGCACTGATCCACGGCGAGACCGGGATGGCCGTTCCGGCCGAGGTCGTCGGGTTCCAGAATGACCGGACGTTCCTGATGCCGGAAGAGCTGGCCTCGGGCCTGACGCCCGGTGCGCGCATCGAGCCGCTCGACGCCCAGCGCGAGATCCCGGTCGGGGACGCGCTGCTGGGGCGCGTGATCGATGCCAACGGCCAGCCGCTGGACGGCAAGGGGCCATTGCGCGCGCGTGATCACAGCCCACTTTCGGGGCGCCCGATCAACCCTCTGCAGCGGGCGCCGGTACGGGAGCCGCTGGATGTCGGCATTCGCTCGATCAACGGGCTGCTGTCGGTCGGACGGGGCCAGCGTCTGGGCCTGTTCGCCGGTTCCGGCGTCGGGAAGAGTGTCCTGCTCGGGATGATGACCCGCAATACCAATGCCGATGTGATCGTGGTCGGGCTGATCGGGGAGCGTGGGCGAGAGGTCAACGAGTTCATCCACGAGATCCTGGACGAGGAGTCTCGACAGCGCACCGTGGTGGTGGCGGTACCGGCGGACCAATCGCCGCTGCTGCGCCAGCATGGTGCCTGGGTGGCCACGACCGTGGCCGAGTCGTTTCGTGATCGAGGACTCAATGTACTGCTGTTGATGGATTCGTTGACGCGCTTTGCCCAGGGGGCGCGCGAGATCGCGATGGCGATCGGCGAGCCGCCGGCCTCGAAAGGCTATGCCGCGTCGGTCTTCGCGCGCCTGCCCCAGCTCGTGGAGCGGGCCGGCAACGGGGATGTGGGCGGTGGCTCGATCACGGCGTTCTACACGGTGCTGGCCGAGGGGGATGACCAGAACGATCCGATCGTGGACGCGGCACGTGCGATCCTCGACGGGCACGTGGTCCTGTCGCGCGAGATCGCGGAGACCGGGCGTTATCCCGCGATCGACGTGTCGGCGTCGGTCTCGCGAGTGATGAGCGCGCTGATCACGCCGGAGCACGAACGGGCAGCCCGACGCTTCCGCGACCTCGCGTCGACCTACATGCGCAACCGCGACCTGATCGCCGTGGGGGCCTACCGCAAGGGTGCGGATCCGCACCTGGACGAAGCGGTGGCCATGCATGACCGGATCGAGGCCTACCTTGGTCAGGGTCGCGACGAGGCCATCGGGTTTGATCAGGCGCGCGACGAACTGCTGGCGCTGACCGGAGGCGCCTGATATGGACTCTCGGCGGCTGGAGCGTCTGTTGCGTCTGCGACGCATCGAGGAAAGCGAGGCGACCCGCCAGCTGGGGACGCGACTGCAACAACTGGACGCGGTGGAGGCTCAACGGACTCAGCTCGAGGGCTATCAGCTGGAGTATCTGCGCGCGCCGCTACCCGACGATACGAATCGACTCAAGTGGCTTTCCGGGATGCGGGATCAACTGCGCCACGCGCTGGAACAGCAGGACCTGCGTGCCCAGGCCGCGGGGGCGCAAGCGGAGCAGGCGCGCCAGGAGTGGCTGCTCCGTCACCGGGCCGTGATGTCTCTGGAGAAGCTGCTCGAGCGGCGCGTTGCCGAACAACAACGGGAGGCCGACCGGAGGCGTCAGCACGAACAGGACCTTTGGGCGACACGGCAGGTGCATGCCCGCACGCAGGATCCGAGTGGCGACTGGCAAGGTTCTTGAATAGTAGAGACGGGTAATACCCAGCCCGGCCGTGTGAGCCGGGCAATGAATCAGAGGATCCATTGATGATCGCGACAAGCAATTCCGGTCAGGGGATGATGCCGCTACTGCAGTTGCTGGGGGGCGGCGGTGACCTCAAAGACCTGCAGGCCCTGGAGGGCCTGGAAGGTCTGAAGGAGCTGAAGACCGCTGACGGGCAGAGTTTCCTGGACATCCTTCAGCCACAGCTCGAGGCGTTGCTGGCCGATCTGGGCGTCGGCGAGGAGGAACTCGACGGGCTCGACCTGGAGGCGATGCTGGTCCGTCTCCAGACGTTGATGGACGAGGATGGGATTGCCGCCGAGATGGACACCGGCGGCAAGGAATTGCCGCTGGCCGCGCTGATGCCGGCAGTGGATGATCGCCCTGCTGCGCCGGTCGCGCGGACAAGCCAGAGCGAAGACGGTGGCGGCGCACGCGAGGTCAAGCCACTGCCCGCGGCGGTCATGCGGCTGTTCCTTGAATCCAGCCAGAACGCGACCGCACAGGGCAACGCAAACGGGCAAGGAGCGGCCGCGGATCTGCTTGGCCCGAACAGCCGGTTGTCGCGCGAGAACGTCCTCGAGCTGCTGGCGCAGTGGATGGCCCAGGGGAGTGATGCGCAGCGGGGGCAGGCCCGCGCCGAACCCCTCGCCGGGATCCTGCCGGCGCACGTACAGGCCGCGGAAGGCAGCGAGGCTTCGCGCAGCCCGGTTCGTCTGGACCTGACCCGCCTGCTGCAGCCCGGGGGGGAGCGCGAACTGAGCGACCAGATCCGCATGCTGGCGCGTGCCCAGGGCGGGCGCACCGAGATCAAGCTGCACCCCCCGCAGCTGGGGACGCTGGATGTGCGCCTGAATGTGGACGGTGATCGGGCGACCGTCCAGTTCATCAGCACCAATCCGGTCACCCGGGAGGTACTGGAGGCCGCGATGCCCCGCCTGCGCGAGAGCCTTGCCCAGAGCGGGCTCACTCTCGAGGATGCCACGGTGTCGGATCAGGCCGCCGAGGAGCGTGAGGGTCAGCAGGCCCGGGCCGACGGAGCCGTGGCAGCGGAAGACGCGGACGAGTCAGAGATCGACGACGAGCAGGGCGCGGACAGCACCCTGTCCATCCTGAACCGTCGCCTCGATCTGTTCGCCTGAGCGCTGCTTTTCTTCAGGGGCCGGGACCGGCCGCCCGCCGGTCCTGTAACGGTCCGCCCGCTCCATCATCCCGCCAAGATCCCGTCTTCTACCGGGGCTGGCGCGGCTGAATCTTGACGATTCCCTTCCCCGGTAACGCGCTGGATTCCCGTCAGTCCGTATCGACCGTCTTGTAAGTCACTGAACTCAAGCACAAAAATGATATTGGCACCGGCTTTGCAATGACATCACGCAATAGTCAGGGTGAGCCTGTGCCATCAGCATGGGCGGATGCGAGAACTTCGAGGGCGGGAAATGGCGGAAAAGGAAGTCGAACTGGAGGAAGAGGGCGCCGGCAAGAAGGGCAAGAAGGGGTTGATCCTGCTTGTCATCCTGCTGGTGCTGGTGTTCGCCGGCGCGGGGGGCGCCGCGGCGTGGTTCTTCCTGGCGAGTGGTGCGGACGAGGACGAGGCCAGTGAGGAAGGCCCGGCCGAGCGCCACTACCACGGGCTGGAGCCGATGACGGTGAATATCGACGGGCCCGGCCGCATCCGCTATCTGCGGGTCGAGCTGAGCGTCGTTACGACCGACCCCGAGGTGATCGAAGGGCTGGAGCGGCATATGCCGGCCGTGCGCAACGACGTGCTGGGGCTTCTTGGTGAGATGCACTACGACGACCTGAATACCCGCGAGGGCAAGGAGTCCCTGGCGGAGGATCTGCGCGATGCCATTGCACAGATTCTCGAGGAGCGGGACGCGCCACACGATGTGGAAGCGGTGCGTTTCAACGAATTGGTCATGCAGTAGGTCCCGCCATGGCGCAGACGGACATTCTCAGTCAGGACGAGATCGACGCCCTCCTGCATGGCGTCGATGACGGCGATATCGAGACGGAAGATCCGTTTCCGAATGACGGGCAGGCTCGGGAGTTCAACTTCGCCACGCAGGATCGCATCGTTCGTGGGCGGATGCCCACGCTGGAGATGATCAACGAGCGGTTTGCACGACATCTGCGGGTCCGTCTGTTCAACATGCTGCGTCGGTCGGCCGAGATCTCGGTGGTCGGGACTCGGGTCTCCAAATTCTCGGAGTACATGCACTCCCTGTTTGTCCCCACCAGCCTGAACCTTGTCCGGGCCCATCCGTTGCACGGGACGGGGCTTTTCGTGTTCGACCCGAAGCTCGTGTTCATCCTGGTCGACAACTTCTTCGGCGGCGACGGGCGCTTTTATACCCGCATCGAGGGGCGTGATTTCACCCCGATGGAGATGCGGGTGGTCCACGGCATCCTTGAGGGTGCCTTCGAGGACATGACCAAGGCCTGGAAGCCGGTGATGGATCTGCGTTTCGAGTTCCTGAACTCGGAGGTGAACCCTCAGTTCGCGAACATCGTGTCGCCCACCGAGATCGTGGTGATCAGCGAGTTCCATATCGAGCTTGATGGTGGTGGCGGCAATCTGCATTTCACGTTGCCGTACTCGATGATCGAGCCCATCCGTGAACAGCTCGATACCGGGCTGCAATCCGACCGTTCGGATGTGGATCAGCGCTGGATGAAAGCACTGGAGGAAGAGATCCAGGATGCCGAGGTCGAGATCAGCTCGATCCTGACCGAGACCGAAGTGACCGTGCAGGAACTGCTCGACATTCAGCCGGGCGACATCATCCCGATCGATCTCCCCGAGGTCGTGACCTTGAAAGTCGAAGATATCCCGCTGTTTCGCGGGAAGTTCGGCGTATCCGACGGCATGAATGCGATCCAGGTGACGGATCGCATCATCAAGCGATAGAGGGCTGCACCCATGGCAGACACCGACGACGACCAGAAGAAAGAAGATGAAACTCGGGCCTCCGAAGAGGAGGGCGATGTGACGACGGAAACAGCCGAAGGCGCCGAGGGCGATGCGCCCGAGGAAGACCAGGACGCCCTCGCGGACGAGTGGGCCGCGGCGCTGGCCGAGCAGAAGGAGACCGACGGCGACGCGGCGGCGGACCCGGACGCGCTGCTGAACGAGGCGCAGGCGAACGCTGCTGGGGGCGAATCGGTGGATGCGCTGACCGGGGCGGAAAAGCGGGAGCGCAAGCACAAGCCCGACCCGGACGCTGAACCCCTGAAGCCGGAGGAGCTGGCTGCGTCAGCGGGGATGTCGGCCGAAGACATCAATCTGCAGATGGTGCTGGATGTACCGGTCACCATCTCGATGGAGATCGGGCGCAGCCGAATCCCGATCCGCAACCTTCTGCAGCTGAACCAGGGCTCGGTGGTGGAGCTCGACCGGCTCGCAGGGGAGCCGCTGGACGTGCTGGTCAACGGGACTCTCATCGCGCACGGCGAGGTGGTGGTGGTCAACGAAAAGTTCGGCATACGGCTGACCGACGTGATCAGCCCGAGTGAACGAATCCGCAAGCTCAAGTAACTGATGAAACTACGCTTTCTACGCTCGCTGGCAGTCCTCGGACTGGCCGGCACAGGGGGGCTCTGGCCCGCGATCGCCCTCGCCGAGGAGGCGAGTGGCGGGATCTCGGCCGCCGCTCACCTGACGCAGATGATCGGCGGTCTGGTGATCGTGATCGTGGCGATCGTGCTTCTGGGCTGGATTCTGCGGCGCACGCAGGGTGGCCTGAGCCGGGGATCGCAGGCCATCGAACTGGTCGCGGTGCGCTCGGTGGGTACCCGTGAACGCCTGATGCTGGTCCAGGTGGGAGGGGAGCAGGTCCTGATCGGGGTCGCGCCCTCCGGTATGCGAACCCTCCATACGCTGCGCGAGCCGGTGAATGTCGAGGAAACCGCGACACCTGATTTCTCGAGCGCCCTGCGCCGGGCGGTCTCCGGCCGTCGCGAGGCGGGAGGCGAACGGACGTGATGGTCGGGCGGCTCAGATACCTGCCGCGCACCTTTGTGGCGCTGGCGCTGTTGCTGCTTCCGGGGCTGGCCTGGGGCCAGTTCGGCGGCGAGGGCATCGAGGCACTGTCGGTAACCACCGACGGGGACGGTGGCGAGACCTATTCCGTCACGCTGCAGATTCTGCTGCTGATGACAGTGCTGACGCTGCTGCCCGCAGCGCTGATCATGATGACGGCCTTCACGCGCATCCTGGTGGTCCTGGCGATCCTGCGCCAGGGGCTGGGGACGACACAGACCCCCTCGAACCAGATCCTCATCGGCTTGGCGTTCTTCCTCACGCTGTTCGTGATGGCGCCGGTGTTCGAGGAGATCTACGAAACCGCGGTCGTGCCGTACATGAACGAGGAGATGGGGACCGAGGAGGTCCTGCAGGCGGGGGTGCAGCCACTTCGTGATTTCATGCTCGCGCATACCCGCGAGAGCGATATCCGCATGTTCGCCGAGATCAACGGCATCGACGGATTCGAGGATGCCGATGACGTCCCGCTGAGCCTGCTGGTCCCGGCCTTCGTCACCAGCGAGCTGAAGACGGCCTTCCAGATCGGGTTCCTGATCCTGATTCCGTTTCTGATTATCGACCTGGTGGTGGCCTCGGTCCTGATGTCGATGGGGATGGTCATGCTGTCGCCGCTGATTATTTCGCTGCCGTTCAAGGTGATGCTGTTCGTCCTCGTCGATGGCTGGGCGCTGATGATGAACACGCTCGCCACCAGCTTCTTTGTTTAGGGGGATTCCGCGATGACGCCGGAGATGGTGGTTGATGTCGGGCGCGAGACGCTCACGGTCGTGGTCCTGCTGGCCGCGCCGCCGCTGCTGACGGCCCTGGCCGTGGGCCTGGCGATCGGGATGCTGCAGGCGGCGACGCAGATCCAGGAGATGACGCTTTCGTTCATCCCCAAGCTGCTGGCGATGTTTGCCGCGTTGCTGATCTCCGGGCACTGGATGCTGGCACTGATCATCGATTTTACGGAGCGGCTCTATGACGCCGCGCCGGGTATGGTGGGGTAGCCGTCCGTGAACCTCGCCATGGATCAGATCCTTGTGTGGGTGGGGGCGGTCATGTGGCCGTTCGCCCGCATTGGGGCGATGCTCCTGGTGATGCCCGTGTTCGGGGGCGACCAGCTCACCGCGACGGTGCGCATCCTGTTTGCCCTGGTGCTCGCGGTCTTCGTGGCCATGCAGGGGCCGGCGCTGCCGGCGGTAGACCCGATCAGTATCGAGGGCGTGGTGGTGACCGTGCACCAGATCCTGATCGGCCTGGTGATGGGCTTCATCCTGCAGATGGTGTTCTCCGCGCTGACCCAGGCGGGCGAGGTGATTGCGCTGTCGATGGGGCTTGGTTTTGCCTCGATCGTCGATCCGGCGCAGGGCGTGCAGGTGCCGGTGGTCTCCACGATCTTCGTGATCATGGCCACGCTGATCTTCCTGGCGATGAACGGGCATCTGATCGCGCTGGAGCTGCTGCTGACCAGTTTCGAAACACTTCCGGTCGCCCCTTCGGGGCTGAATGCCGAGGCGCTGATGTCGCTGATCGCATTCGGCAGCGTGATGTTTCAGGGAGCGGTGCTGGTCGCCATTCCGGCGGTCGCCTCGCTGTTGCTGGTCAATCTCTCGATGGGCGTGATCACGCGCGCCTCGCCGCAGCTGAACATCTTTGCGGTGGGCTTCCCGATGATGATCCTGATGGGTTTCATCCTGCTGCTGCTGACGATGCCCGGCCTGCCGGAGCGTCTCGGCGATCTGTTGTTCGACGGCTTTGGCCTGATGCAAGCGATGCTGGGGTTCTAGGATGGCCGAGAACGAGAGCGGACAAGAGAAAACCGAACAGCCGACTCCGAAACGCCTGCGCGAGGCGAAGGAGAAGGGTCAGGTCCCGCGTTCCCGGGAGCTTTCGACGTTCCTGGTGCTGATGGCGGCCGGCGGTTTCATGACGTTCTTCGGCCCGACGATGGGCGGCCAGCTGGCCGAGCAGACGGCCGCTCGCTTCGACTTCGAACGCGAGCTGGCCTACGACAGCTCGTTGCTGCTGCCCTATCTCACGGAACAGATCTTCGCCACGTTGCGCACGCTGCTCCCGCTGTTTGGGGTACTGATGGTGGCGGCGGTGCTCGCGCCCATCGTGATTGGGGGGGCGAACTTCTCCTGGCAGGCGGCGAAACCCAAGGCCTCCAAGCTCAATCCGCTCAAGGGGCTCAAGCGCATCTTCTCCTGGCAGGGGCTGATGGAGTTCGGCAAGACCTTTGCCAAGTTTGTACTGATCGCAGGGGTCGCGGTATCGGTGCTGTGGATGTTCTCGGACCGGTTGCTGATGCTTGGCTACGAGCCCCTGGAACAGGCCATCGTGCATGCCGCACAGCTGGCACTCGGCACCTTCGTCGCGGTGTCGGCCGCGCTGATTCTGGTCGCCGCGATCGATGCGCCGTTCCAGATGTGGAATCACCAGAAGCAGCTGCGCATGACCCGTCAGGAGCTGAAGGACGAATACAAGGAGACGGACGGCAAGCCGGAGGTGAAGCAGAAGGTCCGCCAGCTGCAGCAGGAGATGGCACAGCGCCGGATGATGGAGGAGGTGCCCAAGGCCGATGTGGTCATCACCAACCCGACCCACTACGCCGTCGCGATCACCTACGAGGCCTCACGCATGGCGGCCCCGAAGCTGGTGGCCAAGGGTGCGGACGAGGTCGCGGCCTCGATCCGCGCAGTGGCGGACGAACACAAGATCATTCGCGTCGAGGCGCCACGGGTGGCCCGCGCAATCTACTTCACCACGGACCTGAACCAGGAGATCCCGAACGGGCTGTTCGTCGCCGTCGCGCGCATCCTCGCCTATGTCTATCAGCTGAAGCGCTCGGATGCGGACGTCGCGATGCCGGATGACCTGCCGGTGCCGGACGACTATCTCGATCCGGAGCAGCAGCGCGGCCGCAGGAGGAACCGCTGATGGCCTTCTTCGACCGCCTGGGGACTGTCGGAAAGTGGGGGCTGGGGGCGCCGATCCTGCTGATCGCGATGCTCTCGATGATGGTGCTGCCGCTGCCGCCCATCGCCCTGGACGTCCTGTTTACCTTCAATATCGCGCTGTCGCTGGTCGTGATCATGGTCGCGGTGTATACGCCGCGCCCGCTGGAGTTCGCGGTCTTCCCGACGGTACTGCTGGTCGCCACGCTGCTGCGCCTGGCGCTGAACGTGGCCTCCACGCGCGTGATCCTGCTGGAGGGGCACACCGGCACCGACGCGGCGGGCCAGGTGATCCAGGCCTTCGGCGATTTCGTCGTGGGCGGGAACTACACCGTCGGGCTGGTGGTGTTCGCCATCCTGATCATCATCAACTTCGTGGTGGTAACCAAGGGCGCGGGGCGCGTCTCGGAGGTCAGCGCCCGATTTACCCTGGACTCCATGCCCGGCAAGCAGATGGCGATCGACGCCGACCTGAATGCGGGGCTGCTGACCCAGGAAGAGGCGCGCAAGCGCCGCGAGGAGATCGCCAGCGAGGCCGACTTCTACGGCTCGATGGATGGTGCCTCGAAATTCGTGCGCGGCGACGCGATCGCCGGGATCCTGATCCTGTTCGTGAACATCATCGGCGGGCTGACCATCGGGACGCTGCAGCACGGCATGTCGATGGGCGACGCCGCGACCAACTACGTGCTGCTGACCATTGGCGACGGACTGGTCGCGCAGATCCCGTCGCTGGTGCTGTCCTCGGCCACCGCCATCATCGTCACGCGGGTCAACAGCACGCAGGACATGGGCCAGCAGGTGTTCGGGCAGATGTTCTCCAACCCGCGCGTGCTGTACGTGGCCGGTGGCGTGATCGCGGTGCTGGGTATGGTTCCGGGGATGCCGAATGCCGTGTTCCTGGGGCTGGCCTCGCTGGCCATGGGCTCGGCCTACCTGATGCAGCGACGTGAGCGGGAGCAGGCCGTGGAGGTGGAGCGTGTTCCCGACGAGCCCGCGGACAGCAGCCCCGAGAGCCGCGACCTGACCTGGGACGATGTGCCGCCGGTGGATCTGGTCTCCCTGGAGGTCGGTTACCGTCTGATCCCGCTGGTGGATCGCACCCAGGATGGCCAGCTAATGGGGAGGATCAAGGGGGTGCGCCGCAAGCTCTCCCAGGAACTCGGCTTCCTGCTGCAGCCGGTGCATATCCGCGACAACCTGGAACTGGGTCCGAATGCCTATCGCATCTCGCTACTGGGCGTCACCGTGGCGGAGGCCGAGGTCTTTCCCGATCGCGAGCTGGCGATCAACCCGGGCGAGGTGTTCGGCACCGTGCCGGGGACGCCGACCAAGGACCCGACCTTCAACCTCGACGCCCTGTGGATCGATCCGGCTGATCGCGATCAGGCGCAGGGGGCCGGCTACACCGTGGTCGACTGCTCCACCGTGATCGCCACGCATCTGTCGCAGGTGTTCCGCGAGAACGCGCATCGCCTGATTGGTCACGAAGAGGCGCAGCATCTGCTGGACCAGCTGGCACGGCACTCGCCGAAGCTGGTCGAGAACCTGGTGCCGAAGACGCTCTCGCTGTCGGTGATCCTGAAGGTGCTGCAGAACCTGCTCGCCGAGCAGGTCTCGATCCGCGATCTGCGCACGATCGCCGAAACCCTGGCAGAGGAGGGTGTGAAGAGTCAGGATCCCGGCGTTTTGACCGCGGCAGTCCGGGTGGCGCTGTCGCGCTCGATCGTGCAGGACCTTGTGGGGCCGGACGAGGAGCTGCCTTTGATCGCGCTGGACCCATCGTTGGAACAGCTCTTGCATAAGTCCCTGCAGGGCAGCAATGGCGAGACCGTGGGATTGGAGCCGGGCCTGGCTGAACGCCTGCAGCGTTCGGTGTCGGAGGCGGCGCAGCGTCAGGAGGCCAGCGGCCAGCCGGCCATCCTGGTGGTGGCCCCGGAGATCCGCTCCTGGATTGCCGGATGGCTGCGCGGGGCGGTGCGCAACCTGGCGGTGCTGGCCTTTACCGAGATCCCCGACAATCGGCGGATCCGTGTGGTAGCCACGGTGGGTCAGGAAGACTCGGCCCGCCAGGCAGCCCCCACGAGTGCCTGAGACGAACAGTAGCGATCGGATACGAGAGGGAAACACTGATCAATGTACACGCTCGCGTTGGTACCCCAGGTTTTCCGAGACAAGGCGCGGTGCGCAGCCGGTAGTGGTTCTACCGGCAAGGGCCGCAACGCAGGATCGGGGAACCTGGGGTGCCAACCCCGAAGGGGCTCGGCCGCTTTTGCGCGCGCACGGCGTTGCGGCTCCCTTGTGCAGAATGACTGCACGGCGGTCACCGCGCCTTGTTCGCACGCAAAAGC
>NZ_ARQK01000041.1 GCF_000385215.1 Thioalkalivibrio thiocyanoxidans ARh2 | reverse complement strand
CTAACCAGTAGATAGCACTGGCGCAGTCGCACGGCAAGGGAAGGGGAGCGCCAAGGGAAACACTGATTAATGTACACGCTCGCGTTGGTACCCCAGGTTTTCCGAGACAAGGCGCGTCGTGCAACGGGTAGTGGTTCTACCCGCAAGCGGCGCAACGCGGGATCGGGGAACCTGGGGTGCCAACCCCGAAGGGGCTCGGCCGCTTTTGTGCGCGCACGGCGTTGCGGCTCCCTTGTGCAGAATGACTGCACGGCAGTCGCCGCGCCTTGTTCGCACGCAAAAGCGACTCGAGCGCGAGCGTGTACATTGATCAGTGTTTCCCTAGAACGTTTCTAGCGTTCCTCGATCGCGATGTATTCGCGCGAGGGGTGGCCGGTGTAGAGCTGGCGCGGGCGGCCAATGCGCGATTCCGGGTCCTGCATCATTTCGTTCCAGTGCGAGATCCAGCCCACCGTGCGAGCGAGCGCAAAGATCACGGTGAACATGTTCAGCGGGATGCCCATCGCGCGCAGGATGATGCCGGAATAGAAATCGACGTTCGGATAGAGCTTGCGCTCGATGAAGTAGTCGTCCTCCATCGCAATCCGCTCCAGTTCCATCGCGACGTCGAACAGCGGCTGGTTGTCGGCGCCCATGTCGCCCATCTCGGCCAGCAGCTCGTGGCACATCTTGCGGATGATCTTGGCCCGCGGGTCGTAGTTCTTGTACACGCGGTGGCCGAAGCCCATCAGGCGGAACGGGTCGTTCTTGTCCTTCGCCCGGGCGACGAAGTCCTGCACGCTCTTGTCGGAGTTCACGATCTCCTCGAGCATGCGCACGACCTTCTCGTTCGCGCCCCCGTGCAGCGGGCCCCACAGCGAGGCGATGCCGGCGGAAATCGCGGCGAACGGGTTGGCCTCGGAGGAACCCGACAGGCGCACGGTGGAGGTCGAGGCGTTCTGTTCGTGATCCGCATGCAGGATCAGGATCAGGTCCAGCGCGCGCACGAACACCGGGTTCGGCTGGTAGGGCTCGCTGGGCACGCCGAACATCATCGACAGGAAATTGGCCGTGTAGGACAGGTTGTTGTCCGGATACATGAACGGCTGGCCGTGGGCGTACTTGTACGACCAGGCGGCGATGGTCGGCATCTTGGAGATCAGCCGGTGCGCGGCGATGCGCCGATGTTCCGGGTTATGCACGTCGACGTTGTCGTGATAGAAGGCCGACAGCGCGCCCACCACGCCGACCATGATCGCCATCGGGTGTGCATCGTGACGGAAGCCGTCGAAGAAGCGGCGCACCGCCTCGTGCAGCATCGAGTGTTCCTTGATGATGCGCGAGAAGTCGTGCAGGTCGTCGGAGGAGGGCAGCTCGCCGTTCAGCAGCAGGTAGCAGACCTCGAGATAAGTGCTCTCTTCCGCCAGCTGTTCGATCGGGTAACCACGGTAGAGCAGGGTGCCTTCGTCCCCGTCGATGAAGGTCACATCCGAGCGGCAACTGGCCGTGGACATGAACCCCGGGTCATAGGTGAAGTAGCCGAGCTCCTTGTACAGCGCACGGATGTCGATGCAGTTGGGGCCGTGGGCGCCTTCCTGGATCGGCAGCTCGATGCTCTTGCCGGTGGTGTTGTCGGTCAGAGTGACGGTCTTGCTCATGTAGGGGCCTCGGGGTTCGCTAGGTTGTCCGAACGAGCGGCTAAAACGGGCATGGTAAACGATCGACACCCGCCGGGCAGCGTGTCCCTCGGCGGCAAGTTGGATTCCGCGAGCTGTTTCCCTGGATCGCTTCCCTAACCTAAGGGGAGCGCTGACCGCGCTTGTCGGCGTACATGGCCTGATCGGCGCGGGTCAGGGCGCTGGGCAGGTCGCCCTGGACCTCGCGTGCGGAGGCGCCGAGGGAGGCGGACACGCCGGCCCGCTCGAGTGCCGTGCGCAGGCGCTGGGTCAGATCGGGCAGGTAGTCGATCGGCGTCTCGGGGAACAGGACCGCGAACTCGTCGCCGCCGAGGCGGGCCACCGTGTCGACTTCCCGCACGGTCTCGCGCAGGGTGCGCCCGGCTGTGGCGATCAGGCGGTCGCCGGCCTCGTGCCCTTCGGTGTCGTTGAGGGTCTTTAGCCCGTTCAGGTCGATCATGACGACGCCGGCCGGGAGGCCGTGGCGGGCACAGCGGTCTTCCTCGGCCGCGAGCGCGAGGGTCCAGCCGCGACGGTTGTAGGCGCCGGTCAGGGTATCGGTGTGTGCCTCGAGAACAAGGGCTTCGCGTTCGCGTTCGAGCGAGTCGATCTGGTGGCGCATTAGTAGCAGGGCCTCGAGCGCGCCTACCGCCGCCTGGATCGGTTCGTCCTGCTCGGCGGGCTAGATATCCATTTTTTCCGGGTGAATGGCGCACAGTACGCCGTACAACTGGTGATCCATGTCGCGCACCGGATAGCCGATATAGCTGCTGATCGGTGTCTCGTCACCGGCCGCCGCGAGGGCTTTTAGTGCCTCGGCGTAGGCCGGTTCGCTTGCGGCATCCGGTGTGATGCGGGGCGCGCGGCCTTCCAGCATGCGGATACAGAACGAGCCGCTCCAGTCGAATACCGTGCCGGCCTCGATGCCGTAGCCGTGGTCGTCCGCGCGCACCACGATCTGGTCGTTCCCTTCCACCCGTGTCAGCATCCAGGTGTCGAGCGGGGCGATCTGGCGCAGCAGGCGCAGGGTGTTGTCCACGCCCTGGTTGAACGGGTCCTCGGTGTTGTCGTCGCGCCAGTCCTGGGAGCGCATCATGGGCAACGCATGGGAAAGCTGGATGGCTAACCCAAGGGTAGTGTTTCGATGCCACGCGATCTTTGTTGTTCTTCCCAATTGTGGAAAGGCGTTCCGGGAAGTATTGGTCTGTGGTTACTCAAAGGCGCGGCAGGTCAGGATGCGGTAATTGGCCGCCATGCACGTGCTGGCGCCCGAACTCGGCGCAGCGAGCCAGTGTCGGCACGGCCTTGCCGGGATTGAGCAGGCCGAGCGGGTCGAAGGCCTGTCGCAGCCGATGGAACTGCTCGAGCTCGACGGGGGCGAATTGCACGCACATCCCGTCGAGCTTCTCGACCCCTACGCCGTGTTCGCCAGTCACGGTCCCGCCGACCTCCACGCACAGCTCCAGGATCTGCTGCCCGAAGGCCTCGGCCGTTTCCAGCTGGCCGGGCTGGTTGGCGTCGTAGAGGATCAGGGGGTGCAGGTTGCCGTCGCCGGCATGGAAGACGTTGCATACGCCCAGTCCGTGCTCGCGCGACAGCGCATTGATGCGCTCGAGCACGGTTCCGAGCTGGTGACGGGGGATGGTCCCGTCCATGCAGTAGTAGTCCGGCGAGATCCGGCCTGCGGCCGGAAACGCGGCCTTGCGCCCGGCCCAGAACAGGGCCTGCTCCTGTGCGTCGCGCGCGGTGCGCACCTCGGTGGCACCCAGTTCGAGCAGCTTGCGGCGCACCACCATGATGTCCTCGGAGACCTCGGCATTGGTGCCGTCGAGCTCGCACAGCAGGATCGCGGCGGCATCCACCGGGTAGCCGGCATGGACGAAGTCCTCGGCTGCGCGGATCGCGGCGTTGTCCATCATCTCCAGGCCGGCCGGGATCAGTCCGGCCGCGATGATCCCGGCTACCGCGCGCCCGGCGGCCTCGACCTCGTCGAAGCTCGCCAGCAGGACCTGGGTGCGTTCCGCACGGGGCAGCAGGCGCACCGTGACCTCGGTGACGATCCCGAGCATCCCCTCGGAGCCGATCATCAACGCCAGCAGGTCGGGGCCCGCGGTGTCCAGGGTCTTGCCCCCCAGGCGGATGATCTCGCCATCCAGCGTAACCATCTCCAGCCCCAGTACGTTGTGTACCGTGAGGCCGTATTTCAGGCAGTGCACGCCGCCGGCGTTCTCGGCGACATTGCCGCCAATCGAACAGGCGATCTGGGAGGAGGGGTCCGGGGCATAGTAGAGGCCCTGGGGGGCCGCGGCCTCGGAAATGGCGAGGTTGCGGACGCCGGGCTGCACGACCGCGCAGCGATTGTCGGCGTCGATCTCCAGGATGCAATTGAAACGTGCGAGGGACAGCAGCAACCCGATGGCACTGGGCAGGGCCCCGCCCGAGAGCCCCGTGCCTGCCCCGCGGGGGATGATGGGAACCTGGTGCTCGCGGCACACCCGCAGGCAGGTGAGCAGTTCCTCTCGCGTCTGTGGCAGCGCAACCGCGCCGGGTGTCTGGCGATAGGCGGACAGCCCGTCACATTCGTAGGTGCGGCGCTCGTGCGCCTCCAGGATCAGGCGATCCGCGGGCAGCTCCCGCTGCAGGACCTCGATGGCGGCCGCCAGCGCATCGAGCGCAGTGGAATCCGGGGTCAGGGGCTGTTCGGCACTCATGGTGTGGTCAGGGGAGTCCGGAGCGGGGATTGGTCCTTCAGGTTACAGGCGGTGACCGGTGCGGGAAATGTCCGTGGCACTTCGTGTTGTCTCTTGGTCCCGGCAAGCGCTGATTGGGTCGGGCGCAGCGGCGTATGCCATAAGCAGAGTTCGTATCGGGAATTATTCCTGTTCTGCGATGGTCTAGTCATTCGCGGGATTACTAGAATGACTCCAAACCCGACCCAAGGAGATTGCGATGCGGTATTCATGGATCACTGCGGCCTGTGCGGCCGCTGCCCTGGTCTCCGCCCCGGCGTTCGCGGCCGAGAAGGTCACGCTGGAACATGACGACCTGACCCTGATCGGTCATTTCCAGGAGGGGGCCGGTGCCTCGCCCGAGGACGGTGTGGTGCTGATGCTGCACGGCACGCTGGCCCATGGCCGCATGGAGGTCATGCAGGCGGTCCAGGATCAGCTGGCCGACCGGGGCCACAATACGCTGTCCATCAACCTCAGCTACGGGATCGACGGGCGCGAGGGCATGTTCCAGTGTGATGCGCCGATTCACCATGGCGTGGACGAGCACCTGAAGGAGCTCGCCCTCTGGCAGGAATGGCTGCAGGGTGAGGGCTATGGCCCGGTCACCCTGTTCGGGCACTCGCGCGGCGGTAACCAGGTGGCGCGTTATCTGACCGAACACGACCCGGACGACATCCGGGCGATGGTCGTGGTCGCCCCGTCCACCTTCGACGCCGAGAAGGCCTCCGCGGACTACGAAGAGCAGGCCGACGAACCACTGGGTGAAGTACTGGCCCGCGCCCAGGAGAAGCACGATCGTGGTGACGGCTCCATGCTGGAAGGTGTGCGCTTTCTGCAATGTGGCGAGCTGGACGTCGCACCGCATGCATTCCTGAGTTACTACGATCCCGCCCCCGTCCACGATACGCCCAGCGTGATCGACGGCATCCAGACCCCGACGCTCGTGGTGATCGGGTCCGAGGATGACGTGGTGGCGGATCTGCCGGAGCGGATGGATGCGGTCGAGGACAAGGAGCACATCACCGTGAAAACGGTCGATGGTGCGGATCACTTCTTCCGCGATTTCTTCGCCGATGACGTGGTGGACTTCACCGCCGACTTCCTCGATCAGCACTGATCGGGCAACCGGAGGCCATCAGGCCGGCCCTTTCGGGCCGGCCTTTTTTGTGTGCTTCCTTAACCGGCCCAGAGGGTCAGGTAGAGTCCCAGCATCGCGGCGGCGAACAGCAGGCCAATCGTCTCCCAGCGCGTGAGTACGTGCTCGGCCAGCTCCAGGCGTTCACGCAGCCGGTACCGCATCCAGCGCAGGCGCGCCGGGTGGCGCCCGTCGCCGATCCGTGCGGGGCGGCTGTGCCACAGGCGCTGGGCGGCGTGCGCGAGCCACTCCAGCGGCACGACGAGATCGCCCTCCTGGAGCCATGGCCGATCGCGATCGCGGAGCGATCGCCAGGCCAGCAGCCCCAGGACCAGACCCACGCCGATCGGCCAGACAAGGCTCAGGCCCGTCAGCACGACCCAGGTCGGGACCTGCTCCGGTGGGGCGACCGCCACCCCCAGCAGGGGGAAGACCAGCGACATGCCCGCCAGGCCGCCCCAGGCCCACCAGCGGCGGGAGTCCGCGCGCGAGGGTGTCTCCGCGTCTTTCTGCACCTGGTGCCAGCGCCAGAGAAAACGCAGCATCAGGAGGGTCGTGCCCGCGGCCGCCAGTGTCAGGGCGAATTCCGTATGAGCCATCCAGCCGGCCAGGTCCGCGTCGTACAGCGGGTCTTTCAGGGTGTTCTTGGCCAGTGCGCCGCTGGTCATCGGCATCCCGGCCAGGGCCAGTGCTGGCAACACCGCGAACAGGAAAAAGGCCAGACGGCCCGCGCCGGTCGCCGGGCGCTGTGTGGTCATCCCGGCGGCCAGGAACAGCGCACCCTTGGCAAAGCCGTGGTGCACGGCGTAGAGGGTGACGGCCATCAGCAGCCAGGCGCGCAGATCGGGCAGGACGAGTGCCAGTCCGACCCCTGCCGTCATCAGCCCCATCTGGCTGATGCTGGAGTACGCGAGGATGGTCTTGGGACGCGACTGCAGGACCCCGGCGAGCGCGGCGAGGAAGGCCGCCGACAGGCCCAGCAGTACCAGCGTCTCGCCCAGAACCGCGTGGCCGGTCTCGTCCAGCGGCAATACGCGCAGCCAGCCCAGCAGGCCCGCCTTGATCATCGCCCCCGACAGCACGGCGCTGGCCGCGACCGGTGCGGCCGGGTGGGCCAGTGGCAGCCAGAAATGCAGGGGAAGCATGCCCGCCTTGATGCCGAAACCGAGCACCAGCAATGCTAGCCCCCAGCCCTCGGGGCGTGCCTCGGCGATCGCGACCAGCCGCGTATCGCCACCGGCCTCGTGGATGGCCATGGCAAAGCCCGCGAACAGCAGGATCTCGCCGACCACCGCCAGGATCAGATAGATGCGCCCGGCCCGCCAGGCCTCCGCGGTATTGAAGTGCACCACCAGGCCATAGGCCGCCAGGCTCATCAGCGAGAAAAACAGGTAAAAGCTCAGGGCGTCCTGCGCGAGGACCAGGCCCAGATTCCCGGAGAGTGCCAGCAGCCAGAATGCGTAGAAGCGATGGCGCAGGGGATCGTCCTGGCGGTCACCCAGCGCAAAAAGTCCCGCGGCCAGCCATAGCCCCGCCGTCAGCGCGAGGAAGGCGCGTCCCAGGGGATCGAGCCCCAGCAGGGTGTTCAGCATCAGCCAGTCCAGCGCGGCAGGCTCGAGTTCGCCGCCAAACGCCGCAAGCACAAGCCCGGGGAACGCCGCCCAGGGGACCCAGCGGTTGAAGCGGGTCCGGTGCGGCCGCAACCCGATCAGTATCGCCAGCAGCAGCGGGATCAGGGGAATCGCGAGCCACAGGACGGCGTTCATGGTGCGAACCCCGGGATCGAGTAGTCGCGTTCCACGATCAGGGTCACCCAGTCGAGCGGGCTCAGGCTCATCCCGGCCAGGAGACCGCCGAGCAGGCTCAGCGCTGCGACGAACAACGTCGGGAACAGCAGCATCCAGTGGGTCTCGAAGCGCGTGGGGCCGCTATGCTCGACCAGATGCTCGTGCCAGGGCGTGCGTCGCTCGCCCAGCCAGCCGCGGATCACGGGCGGCAGGAAATACGCGGCATTGAGCAGGCCGCTGGCGACCAGCACCGCCAGTACCCAGTGGAACTGGGCCTCCAGCGCTCCCAGACCCAGATGCCATTTGGTCACGAAGCCCGCGAGCGGCGGCAGCCCGATCATGCCCAGGGCGCCCAGGGTGAAGGCCAGCATGGTCAGCGGCATGCGCCGGCCCACGCCGTCGAGCTCGCTGATCTTGTGGATGCCGAGGGTCTCGGCGAAGTTGCCGGCACAGAAGAACAGCGTGATCTTGGTGATCCCCTGATGGACCAGGTGCACCAGCCCGCCGATGACCCCCAGCGGCCCGGCCAGCGCGACCCCCAGCACGATGTACGAGACCTGGCTGACGGTGGAGAAGGCCAGCCGCTGTTTCAGGTCGTCCGTGCGCAGGGCCTGGATCGAGCCGTACAGGATGGTGATCGCGGCGACCACCACCAGCCCCGCGGCGAGCCCGAGTTCCATCGCGACCTCGGCGCCGTAGACGTCATTCACCACTCGCACGATCCCGAAGGCCCCGGCCTTGACCACCGCGACCGCGTGCAGCAGGGCGCTCACCGGCGCGGGTGCGACCATCGCGATCGGCAGCCAGGAGTGCAGGGGCACCAAAGCCGCCTTCACCCCGAACCCGATCATCAGCATCACGAACAGCACCTTGAGCGCAGTCTCGTGCGTGGTCGCGAGGTCGCCGAGGTAGCCGCCTGGCACGAAGGACTCGGCCCCGGCCAGCAGGGTCAGCCAGACAATCGCGGTGAACAGCACCAACCCGCTGGTCAGCGTGTAGGCCAGATACAGCCGTCCGGCGCGCAGGGCGGCGGGCGTGCCGCGGTGCACCACCAGCGGCCAGGTGGCCAGCGTCAGCAGCTCGTAGAAGATCAGCAGGGTGATCAGGTTGCCCGACAGCGCGATCCCGACGGTGGCGCTGATACAAAGGGAAAAGAACCCAAAAAATCGGCTGCGCCGTGGCGATCCCTCCAGGTAGCCGATCGCGTAGACCGTGGTCACGAACCACAGCACGGCCGACAGCGTGGCGAACAGCAGCGACAGGGCATCCGCCGCAAGCACGAAGTCGATCCCCGGCAGCAGGGGCACGCTGAAGTGGTATTCGTCGCCGCGCAGGACGCCCAGCAGCAGCCAGCCGATCAGCAACAGCTTGGTGCCGGAGCCGCCGAGGTTCAGCAGGGTCCGCAGCCCGTAGCGCCGTTCGGGCAGGAAGAAGATCGCCAGGCCCGGGCCCAGCGAACTCATCAGGATGGCGAGGAGCAGCCAGCCGCCGTCGTTCATGGCGCCCCCGGCGTCAGTGTCAGGGTGTGCAGGGTCAGGGTGCCGGCGAACCCGGCGGCGGCCGCGACCACGGCCAGCCCCAGGGGCACCCAGTCCATCCAGGGCGAGACCGCCTCGCCGGCGTCCCGGGGCCCGTGGTGAAAGGCCGGGGCCACCATGCGCAGCACGTAGCCGGCAGCGAGCAGCCCGCCCCCGGCAATTGCGACTACCCAGAGCACGCCGATCAGGCTGCCCGCCAGGATTGTGCCGAGGCCCGCCTCCAGCAGCAGGTACTTGGCGATGAAGCCGCCGGTAAAGGGCAGGCCCATCAGGCTTACCCCAGCCAGCCCGAGCGCAAATACCGTGCGCCCGCGCGCGCGCAGGATAGCGCCCATCTCGGCCACGCGATCATGACCGGCCGCGTGTTGCAGCGTGCCGGCGGCAAGAAAGACGGAGGCCTTGGCCAGGGCGTGGACGACGGCGAAGAACACCACCACCTTCCACGCCTCGGGGTCCACCAGCATCAGCGGGAAGGCGATCAGCAGATAGCCGAACTGGGCCACCGTCGAGTAGGCGACGATGGATTTCAGCCGCCCCGCGCGCAGGGCCTGGGCCGAGCCCCAGACCAGCGCGGCCACGCCGAGCAGACCCACCAGGATGCCGAACGCCGGTGTGGCCAGCGGGGCAAAGGGCCCCATCCACAGGCGCAGGATCAGGTAGAACGAGCCGGTGACCACCAGACCGGAGAGCACCGCGCTGACAGGTGCCGGGGCGGAGCCGTGTGCCGGGGCGAGCCAGACATGCAGCGGGAACAGGGCCGCCTTCACCATCAGCCCGGCGGTCATCAGTACCGCCGCCATGCGCTCGGTGGGGCCGATCTCGGTGCGGGCCTCCAGCAACACCAGATCGAGCACGCCGTGTTCTCCGAACAGCAGTACGACCCCCATCAAAAAGCTGAGCGAGCCGAGGATGTTGACCAGCAGATAGCGCATCGCCCCGGAGACGGCGGCTGCGGTACCGGTGAATGCCACCAGCGCCACGGCCGAGAGCGACACCACCTCCAGCGTGATGTACAGGTTGAACGCATCACCGGAGAGCAACAGCATGTTCAGCCCGGCCCACAGCCACAGCCAGAGAGGCCAGAACTGGCGGCGTTCGATCGGGTCGTGCACGTAGCCCAGGCTGTACAGGCTGGTGGCCAGCCCGACCACGGCGGTGAGAACCAGCAGCGTCATCGACAGGCCATCGAGGTGCAGCATCAGCCCCAGCGGGGCCTCCCAGCCGCCCAGTGCCACGCGCGTGGCGGCGGACTCGGGTTCGGGCCCCGCGGCCAGGAACAGGGCGCTCAGTGTCAGCACGGAGGCGGTGACGACCACTGCGCCGTAGCCCCCGATCCGGTGTGCCTGGCGCGGCCAGACGGTGGCCAGGATGGCCAGCGCCAGGGACAGGGCCACCAGGCCGCTGATCGCCAGCGGGAGCATCGCAGGGGCCGCTTCGTTCATTCGCGATGCTCCCGGTCGTATTCCGCGGAGGGGGCATGCTCCTCGCGCGAGATGTCGTCTACCGGCGCGTGATCGTCCGGTGGGCCGGGGAGCATCACCGCCTGCCCCGTGATGCGTGTCAGGCGCACGACCAGCGCCAGGGCGAAGGCGGTCGCGCTGACCGCGACCACGATGCCGGTCAGCGTGAGGGCCTGCGCCACCGGATCCGGTGGACCCTCGCCACGCGCGGCAATGCCGAGCAGCACCATGAAGACGCCGGAGCCCATGATGTTCAGCGCAAGGATGCGCAGTACCAGGTGGTGGCGGCGGATCAGCCCGTACAACCCCAGCGCAAAGAGGATTGCGCCGGCTGTGGGATAGATCAGCCCCGGTGCCAGTTGCTGGGCGAGCCACTCCATCAGCGATCGTCTCCAGCAGGGCGTCCGGCGATGAACAGTGCCACCAGGGTGAGTGCGATGGACAGCGTGGCCGCGACCTCGATCACGATGATCAGGGGATAGGCCCATGCGGGCGGATAGCCAAGCAGCCCCGGCCCGATCAACAGCCCGACGATACCGATCGCGAGGAACAGGGCGACCCCTGCGGCCAGCCCCAGTCGTAGCGGTGAGCTGGGGGCCATGGGGAGGTCACGCGGGCGCGCGAGGACCAGAAGTATGCCGGCGGCACCGAGGATGGCCCCGGCCTGAAATGCACCGCCCGGCGCATGGCTGCCCGCCCAGAGGATATACACGCCCGTGACAATCGCGACCGGCACCAGGAGCCGGAGGGTCCCGGGCAGGATCGGGCCGGGTGCCGGGCGCGCCGGCAGGCGGTCGTAGCGTCCCAGTGACCAGGCCCCCAACAGCGCGATCAGCACGATCGCCAGCTCCAGGAAGGTGTCGTAGGCGCGGAAGTTCAACAGCACGGCGGTGATCGGGTGATCGACTCCCGAAACATCCATGTGTTCATCCACCACCGGTTCAAGCCCCACGGCGTCCGGCTGGTGCCACAGCGCGGTGACCATGAGCCCGCCCACCACCAGGGCAAAGGTCAGCGCCGGGACAAAGGTCCGTCGGGGGGGCGGGGGATCATGCAGGGCATGGAGCAGGGCATCGGCGCCGGCGGGATCGGGTGGCTCGTCGGGCTGCCCGCGGCGACGTTCGACCACGATGCTGCGCAGCCGCTCCAGCGTGACCAGCAGCAGGGCACCGGTGATACCGGCACCAATCGCAGCCTCGGCCAGGGCGATGTCAGGAGCCTCCAGGCGGACCCAGGCCAGCGCCAGTAGCAGCCCGAAGGTGATGAACAGCACCACCGCGCGGAACAGGTCGGTACTTGCCAGGCAGCGCCAGGCCACCCCGAGGAGCCCGACCAGGAGGACCAGGTCGAAGACGACGAGGAGCAGGTCGCTCATCGATCGGACTCGAATTCCCCGTGGGTCCAGGTGCGCTGCGCGACCATGTGCGCAGCGGTGGTGCCGGCCGCCAGGACCAGCACCCAGATCAGGAACAGCTTGAGGATGTCCGCCGGACCCCCCGCCTGGAGCATCAGGCCGAGAATCACCAGACCCAGGCCGACGTTGTCCGCCTTGGTCAGGGCGTGCAGGCGGGAGTAGACATCCGGGAAGCGCAGCAGCCCGGCCGTCCCGGCCGCGAAGAACACCAGCCCGGCGAGGATCAGGATCACGGTTAGGGTGTTAGCGATCATCATCCGGGTCCTTTTTCTGACCGTGACGCTGGTGGATGGGCGTCCCCGAGGGTTCCGGGAGACCATGCTGGCGGACGAATGCGACTGCGGCTACGACTGCCAGCAACGCAAATACCAGGGCCACGTCGACCAGCGCCGGGGTCTCGAGTGTCATCGAAAGGAGCAGCAAAATGGTGACACCGGTGGTGCCGAACAACTGCGCGGCCAGCATGCGATCGCCAGAGCCGGGGCCACGCAGCACACGGATCAGGCCGAGCAGGATCGTTGCCAGCAGAAAGATCGCGGCAACCAGGTAGAAGGTGGTCATGGCGTCTCCTCTGATTGCCGGCGCGGGTCTTCGAAGGCGGCGTGGATGCGTTTCTCGAGCTCGCGCAGGGCTATTTCGGGGTGGCTGTGGCGATCCAGGACATGCACGGTCAGCAATCGGCCCTCGAGGCGTACGCTGAGGGTCCCCGGCAGTAGACTGAGCACCGCCATGAACAGCGTCAGCGGCGGGCCGTGCGGGAGATCCGCGCGATATTCGATGAAGTCGGGAGCGATCGGCAGTTTCGGATCGAGGGCACGCCGGGCGATGTCGATACCGCCCAGAAACGAGGCCCGCAGGAAGTAGGTGATCAGGCCCGGGATGGCCAGGGGCCGCACCGAGAGCGGACGGCTGGTCGGAAGAACGAGGCTGGCGGCGCCCGCCAGGAGAACCGCGAGGAGCGCCAGGGGTTCCAGCAGGGCATCCAGGCCGGCCAGTATCCACCACAGCACAGCGGCGGCCAGGGCAGTCCAGGCTGCCCGCCGCCAGCGTGTGCGGGCCCGGCTCAAGCCGGCCCGACCGGATGCGTCCCTGTGCGTTGCCACACGGACCATTGTAACGGCCCGCATGGTTCAGCCAAGGGCCGGCTCAGAGGTGTTCGCTGGCGTCGGTGAAGCCCATCAACGAGACATCGAAGGCCAGCGGCTGCTCGCCATGCAGCGGCCAGAAGCCGACCGTCAGTGCCCGACCACCCTGCATCGCGTTGAACTGGCTGTCGGTCAGTTCGTGCCCGGCCACGCAACCCTGCTCCACGCAGGCGATGTAGGGGGCCTCGATCTCCTCGCCGTCCTCGTCGACCTGCATCAGAATGCCGGGGCGCAGGTCCACACCCAGCGGCAGCAGGATCTCGATGATGTAGCTGTCGCCATCGCGGAACAGCGAGGCCTGCAGGTAGGCGCCCTGCGCCTGCTCGTCCTGGATCTGCAGCGTCTGCTGCATGCGGCAGCGCTCGCCGCCCTGGGTCTCGATGCAGGCGACCTCCCAGTCCTGGTAGGTCGTGGTCTCCGGCTCCTGCTGCTGCATCTGCTCTTCCATTTGGGGGTCGGCCTGCTGGGCCAGCGCCAGGCCGGGCAGGGCGAAAAGCAGGGCCGGGACCAGGGCCGAGAGGAGGGGGCGGATATACATTCAGTGTGCTCCGGAACGTGTGGTCAATCGTACAGAATGGCCAATGGCACCCCTGCGGGCAACCATCGTTGTGACCTCTCGAGACCGCGCCGCCCGTCCGGCGTTCCCTGAGGCGAACAAATTTTGCGGGCAGGCTGGTCCGAAAACCGCGTCACTCGGATGGAGTCACGGGGGTGGCGTCTGGGAAAGCAGTTCGTCTAGTGGCTGCGGACGGTGCAGGCCATATCCCTGTGCGAAGTCCACCCGCAGTTCCCGCAGGCGGGCGATGGTCAGTTCATCCTCGGCGAACTCGGCGATGGTCTGCTTCTCCAGCAGGTGGCCGATGTCGTTGATATTGCTGACCAGCGCATGGTTCACAGGATCGGTGCTGATATTGCGCACAAAGCTGCCGTCGATCTTCAGATAGTCCACCGGGAGCGTCTTGAGATAGGCGAACGATGACAGCCCCGAGCCGAAGTCATCCAGCGCGAAGCGGCAGCCCATGGTGCGCAGGTCGCGGATGAACCGCATCGCCGCCTGCAGGTTCGAGATCGCCGCGGTCTCGGTGACCTCGAAGCAAAAGATCTCGCCGGGCAACTGGTTCAGGCTGAGCTGGTTCTTGATGAACGGGAGCAGGCTCTCGTCGCTCAGCGTCGCGCCGGACAAATTGACCGCGCAGTGACTGATGGTGTGGGGGCCGTGTTCGCGGAGGTAGTCGGCGACCATGGAGAATGTTCGGGTGATAATCCAGCGATCGACGATGGTGATCAGGTCGAAGCGTTCCGCTGCCGGCAGGAAGACCCCGGGCGGGATCAGTTGTCCATCCTCGTGGCGCAGCCGCACCAGGACCTCGAAGGCGAGGCCGGGTGGTCGCTCGGCGGAGTCGGGCTCCGCCAGTGGATGAATCTTCTGGGCAAACAGCACCAGGCGTCCCTGTTCGACCGCATCCGAGATCTGTGTGGCCCAGTCCATTTCGCGACGGTGCTGTTGCAGTTCCTGGTCTTCCGGGCGAAAGATGTGCGAGCGCCGCCGGCCGGCGTTCTTGGCCGCGTATACGGCGATGTCGGCATCCGCCAGCAGCTGGTCCAGGCTGTGTCGGCCGGGGTGGAATTCGATGATGCCGATCGAGGCGCTGATGCGGAACACGCGGTCTTCCCAGGCAAAGCGAAGCTCGTCCAGTACCGTGTGGATGGCGTTGGCCACCCGTTCGGCGTGGGCGATGTCGCAGTAGGTCAGGATGATGCCGAACTCGTCTCCCCCGAGACGGGCCAGCAGGTCGGACTCGCGAATCTGGTCCAGCATGAGCTCGCCGACCTGGCGAATCATCTGGTCCCCCGCCAGATGGCCGGCGATATCGTTCACGACCTTGAACTGGTCCAGGTCGATGTACAGCAGGGTGTGCTGCTCGTGCCCCTTCTGGCTCTCTGGATACCGGGCGAGTTGTTCCAGGCGCTGTTCGAAGGCGTGACGGTTGGGGAGCCCGGTGAGGGCGTCATGGGTGGCTTGCCAGCTTAGCTGGTTAGCCAGTTCGCGCGCCTGGGTGACGTCGTGGAATACCAGCACCACGCCCACGATCTGGCCGTCGCGGTCCCGGATTGGGGCGGCCGAGTCCTCGATCGCGAATTCCTGCCCGTCCGTTCGTAGCAGCACGGTGTGGTTGGCCAGCCCGACGATCCGGCCCTCTTGCAGGCAGCGCTCGACCGGATTGATCGCCGGCTTGCGGGTGATCTCGTTGAGGATGTCGAACACGCGGGTCAGGGGCTCGCCTGTGGCGTCCCGAGTGCTCCAGCCGGTGAGATACTCCGCCACCGGGTTGAGGAAGGTCACTCGGCCCCGGGTATCGGTAGTGATGACGCCGTCACCGATGGAGGCCAGGGTGACCTGGGCGTACTCCTTCTCGCGGAACAGCGCCTCCTCGGCCCGCTTGGTGCTGGTGATGTCCTGCACGATCCCGTACATGCGACGGGGGTTGCCCGTGTCATCGCGGAGCACGTCACCACGGCCGAGCAGCCAGCGCTGGTCGCCATTCCCGGTTACCACCCGGTGCTCGATACTGTAGGCCGTGCCGCACTCGAGCGTCTGCTCTACCACGGCCTGTACCCGTGGACGGTCATCGGCATGGACCCGTTCCAGGTAGCGCTCGAAAGTGACCTCCGTATCGTCCTCCGGCAGATCGAACAGCCGGAACGTCGGGCGGGTCCAGATCACTGCACCGCTGTCGATGTGCCACTCCCAGGTGCCGATCCCGGAAAACTCCTGGGCCAGGGAGAGGCGTTGTTCGCTGTCCCGCAGGTGTTCCTGTTCCTCCACAAGGCTGTCCGCCATGTGGTTGAAGGCCCGCGCCAGGCGACCGATCTCGTCGCGCCCGGTCAGTCCTGTACGCTGGTGGTGTTCGCCCCCGGCGATCTGCTCGGCTGTCCGGGTCAGCCGGCTCAGACGTTGCCCCAGCATCCGATAAAGCAGCCACCACAGTCCCGCGAAGGCCGCAGCGATCAATGGCGCCAGTGCCAGCGCCGAGTTCAGGGCCGCGGCGCGGGCCTGCCGGAACGGGAAGGACAGATCCCAGGCGAGGATGACCGCCCCGGCCGGGCTCCGGCCCAGTTCGACCGCCGGGCCGGTGAATTGCAGCGGGGCAGCGGCGATCAGTGTGTTCTCGGTCTCGACATAGCGCACCTGTGCCGCGCGCCGGTGGCGGGCATCGTCCAGTGTGTCGCGCAGAGGACCGGCCAGCGCCACCAGTGGCTCGCCGGCCAGGGTGCTGTCGAGGGATCGCCCGCGTTCTGCGCGATCCAGTGCGGCGACGTGGCGTTCGTGTTCATCGATCACGCCGGCCATGCGCACTCGGATATCGACATTGAGTGCCGCGATTTCTTCCTGGAGCGAGGTTGTGCCGTTGTCTGCCAGATGGTGCTGGACGATGCGCTGCAGGCGGCTGACCTCGGTGGCCAGCTCGCGTTCGGCGTTTTCCAGGATGGTTTGCTGCTGGTTCTGGATCAGAGTGACGGTGTAAACCGTGCCCAGGATGAGCGCCGCCACAAGCAGGAAGACCGGCAGCGTCGTGTTGATCGGAAAGCGATAAATCCCCTGCCGCATCAGCCGCCTGCCGTTTCCGGGCAACCCGACGCCTGCAGGACCCGGTCATCGAACAGCCGGTCCAGATCGACCTGCCGCTCCAGCAACCCCTGTCCCAGCATCAGGTCGGCCAGACGCTGGGTCGTGCTGCGCAGGGATTCGCCGTCGCGGGCGAGGGCCTCGCAGTTCTCTGCCCGCGAGGGAAAACGAACCCCGGACAGCGCGGTTTCGAGTTCGTCCTCGCTCAGGTCGCTGTTCGCGGCCATGCGTGTGCGTGCCGGGCCCGGCTCGGCATCGAGATGGTTCAAGGCACTGAACCACCCGTTGACCAGTTTTCGGAGGTGCCCGGGGTGCTCGTCCAGCGCCGCGCGACGGGCCACCAGTACATCGACGATCTCGCCCGGGATTTTCGTGCTGTCGAACAGCTCCTCCGCACCGTCTTTCAGCAGTCGGGTGCGGATGGGTTCGAAGGTGGCCAGGGCATCGATCTCCTGGTCCCGGAAGGCTTCTGCATGACGTCCCGCATCGACACGGACGATTTGGATCGCCTCTCGATCCAGGCCGCCGTATTCCAGACCACGCGCGAGCAGGTAGGCGGTGGCGGCGTCGTTCTCCACCCCGACCCGCCGGTCTTTCAGATCGGTGATGCGGGTGATGCCCGGCTGGGCCAGGATGGCGTCGCCCCCGTGGGAGTAATCGAGCAGCAGGATGACCCGGATGTCGTGGCCGTCGGCCCGCAGCAGCAGGGCCTCGTCCAGGGTCAGGGCGGCGACATCGACATTGCCGTTGCGGATCGCACGCAGGGATTCGACATTGGAGGCGAACCGGGCCAGGCGGATGTCCTCGGTGCGAAATTCACCCCGGTCGGCTGCCAGGTGGAGGGGCTGGTAGCCGATCCACGGTATGGTGGCCACTCGCAGGGGCGGCTCTTCCGAACCGGCGCAGCCCGCCAGCAGCAATGGCAACAGTACGGCGATGGCGGCGAGCAACCCGCGCCAGCGAGGGCTCGCGTTCGGCGGGGGCCGGCGGGTGGCGATCGCAGCCTCGGAGATGATCATCGCTTCCCCCTCCCTGGGTGCCCTTGATCGGTGACAATGGACAGTATCCGGGCTGCCGAACCCATGGTCAACGTGTGGGTTTGCTACCGCCTTGAGTAGCGCTCGGTGAACGCGCAGCGGCCCTCGGGCAGCCAGTCCGGGAAGTCGTAGTAGCGCTCGAGCACCGGATCGAGGACTTCGTCGCGATATGCGCGGTAGTCAAATCCGCGGCCTTCCGCGAGAGACCAGTCGACGCCACGGATGGTCACCTCCTGCACATGGACCGCGTCGAAGAAGGGCTCCATCTGCTCCCGATCGAGATCGCCGCGGCTCGGGATGTAGAGCAGGTCGGCGCCGTCCAGATCACGGAAATCGGTGAGCAAGTCGTCCTGGCGGCCGTAGTGGGAACCCTGGTCGAACACACCGACGTCGCGCCCTGTGTAGTAGGCGAGCACCGCCGAGCGGGAGTAGCTGCGGGTGAACAAGTGCCATTCCGGACCGTAGTCCCCCACGGCGTCGGCCACCGACTGCGGTGCCAGATAGAACACTGCATCGGGGTAGCGTTCGTGATCCTTCAGCCATTCCACGGGCATCAGTGCGATGGTCAGGAGTACGGCCGCGTGCAGGCCGGCCAGGATGGCCGAGAGCCAGGCGCTGATGTTCAGCGCGCGGGTGCTCAGGAACAGGGCGGGCAGCAGCAGGAAGGGCACGAACACCGCCAGCCAGTGCAGGCCGATGCTCTTGAACGGGGCCAGCAGGGCGAACACCGCGAGCGGGATCAGCCCGGCGCTCAGGAAAACCCCGAAGCTATGCTCGCGGATGCCGGGGCCCAGTGCGCGGAACTCGCGGGCGATGAACCACAGCAGCCAGGGGGTGAACACATAGACCAGCATCACCGCGTAGGCGAGCAGGTTGGCGGGGTCGATCCCGTCGCCGCCATGCCGGTTCACGATGTTGAACATCACGTTGTACCAGCAGTTGTCCCAGTTCCAGTACAGGTTCAGGGCCACCGCCGGCACGACGCCGAGGATGATCAGCAGCAGTCCGCGCCAGTGGCGCGGCGCGAACAGCAGGATGTGCAGCCCCAGCGCGATCCCGAGCAGCACCGCGAAGTACTTCGACAGGAAGGCCAGCCCCAGCGCGATCCCGGCCAGCAGGAACCAGCCGTGACGCCCGGTGCGCAGCGCGTGCCAGGTCAGACCGGTGGCCAGCAGGCCGAACAGGAGCAGCGGGGTGTCCGTGGCGGTCAGCACCGCGATGAACAGCAGCGGCATGAACAGGGCGATCAGCGAGACCAGCCGCGCCCGGACCGGGTCCTGCCGGTGCCACAGTGCAAGGATCAGCAGGGCCGGGGCCATGGATACGGCGATCCCCAGCGCCCGGATCGCGAGCGGGTGGTCCGAGATCGCGAGCACCAGGCTCAGCCACCAGCCGACCATCGGGGGGTGGTCGTAGTAGCCGAGATCGGGGTTCTGTCCCCAGATCAGGAAGTAGGCCTCGTCGCCCGTGATCGGCAGGGTCCAGGCGATCAGGATCTTGGCGGCCAGGGCGGTCAGCAGCACCGCGCCGTAGTGGCGCGCGAGCCAGGGCGCGCCGGGAGGCAGGCGATCGGCACTCATGCCGAGGGCGTGCCCGCCTGGACCGGCTCGAAGCGGCCGCCGCGCAGCCGATAACCCGTGGTGACCATCTGCAGCATGGGTTCGTCCCCTGCGCTGTCGCCGTAGGCGGCGTAGAGGTCAAGGGGCGTGTCCGGGTCGAAGCGGCCCAGCCAGCTGGCGATCGCGGCGGGTTTGGCCGGGCCCTGGCAGTTGGTGCCGTCGAGGTGCCCGCTGACGCGGCCGTGATCGTCGACCGCCAGGCGCGAGCAGATCACGTCGGCCAGGCCGTGGCGCTCGGCCCAGGGGCGCAGCCACAGATCCAGCGAGGCCGAGACCAGCACGCAGGTGTCGCCGGCCGCCTGGTGGTGGCGCAGGCGTTCCATGCCGGCCGGCCGCTGCAGGCGGTCCAGCACGCGATCGGCGAAGGCGCGGCCCCGGGCCTGCAGATCTTCGAGCGACGCGCCGCCGATCATCCGCTGGAGCACGGCCTCCTTGGCGACCTGGTTGGCGATACGCCCGCGTGCGAAGCCCGCCAGTGTCGGCAGGCACCCGGGCAGGGTCGCGAGAAAGCGCGGCGTACCCAGCGCGAAGCGCAAGAACGGGAACAGGCTGTCGCGTCGGGTCAGGGTCCCGTCGAAGTCGAACAGCACGATGCGTTGCGGCGCCGTCATTACAGCTTCAGGCGCTTGAACAGATACTCGGGGATCAGGCGGATCACGGTCATGATGCCCCACCAGATCCACGGCAGGTAGGCGACATCGCGGCCGCGGCGCATGGCCTTGACGATCCCGCGCGCGACGGTCTCGGGCTCCGCCCACAGCGCGCCGGCGCGGTTGAAGCCCTCGGTCATCGGGGTGCGTACGAAGCCCGGCTTGATCGTGACCACATCCACGCCGCTGAAGAAAAGCCGGTTGCGCAGCCCCTGGAGATAGGTAGCCAGCATGCCCTTGGCGGTCCCATAGACGAAGTTGCTCTGGCGCCCGCGGTCGCCGGCGACCGAGCCAATGGCGGCGATCACGCCACGGCCGCGCTGCTCGAAGTCGGGTGCTATGCGGGCCAGGAAGGCGATGGCGCTGGTGCCGTTCACATGGATCGCCTCCAGTGTGGTCGCGACCGATGCGTTGCAGGCGTCCTGATCCGGCAGCGTGCCCCAGGCCAGCAGCACGGCGTCGATGTTGCTGCCCAGCGCCTCCTGGGCCTGCGCCCACACATCCGCGTGGGTGTCGATGTCCGCCAGGTCGGCCGTCGTGCCGAGGATGCGTGTGGCGGAGGCATCGTCGCCGCGTACCCGCAGATCCTGCAGCAGGGGCTCCAGGCGCTCGCCGTCGCGCGCGACGAGAAACAGTCGGGCCCCGTGTTCGGCGAGTTCGCGCGCGACGGCGGTGGCGATCGCCGAGGTGGCGCCGAGGATCACGACGGATTGCAAACGGTTCATTTGGTTACCCTGCGCCAGAAGCCGGAGGAGAATTCGGGGTCGACAAAGCTAGCGAACTCCTCCCAGCGGGGAAAGCCGCCGCGGAACAACTCGGGTGGCATGCGCGCGTCCTTGGCCGGGTACAGCGCGCCGCCGGCCTCCTGCACGATGCGGTCCAGGCGCCGGAACAGGTGCTCGGTCTCGTTGCCGCGATCGGGGAAATCCAGCGCCAGGGTCGCGCCGGGTCGGGGGAACGACAGCATCCCCGGCCCCGCGCGGTCCCCGAAGCGCTTGAGCACGGCGAGGAACGAGCCCTGGCCGCTGGCGGCCACGGCATCGAGCAACGCCTGCATGCCGTCCTTTTGCGCATGCGGGGGCAGCACGCACTGGTACTGGTAAAAGCCCTTGTACCCGTAGATACGGTTCCAGTGGCGGATCGCGTCCAGCGGGAAGAGCCAGGGCAGGTGATGGACGACGCGTGCGGTCGGGTGCACGGGCTGGCGGTAGTAAAGCTGGTTGAACAGCCGCAGGGTCACCCGGTTCACCACCGACACCGGCGGATCGACGGGGATCGCACGGCGGGGCTCCCGGTATCGGTCGCGTGGTGGTGCGGTGGTGGCGTGGCGCGCCCCGCTGTAGATGCCGCGCCCGATCTCGCCGCGCGGGCCCGGGTTCAGGCAGTCGATCCAGGCGACGGTGTAGGGCCATTCGCGCTCGGCCCGGGTGTCCAGCTCCCAGAACTCGTCCAGGCTGTCGAAGCGCTGCGACCAGGCGCGCATCCAGGCGCTGCGCACGGGCATCAGCTGCAGCGTGACCGTCTCGATCAGGCCGGTCAGGCCAAGTCCGCCGATGGTCGCGGCGAACCAGTCGGGGGTCGTTTCTGGTGTCAGCTCGCGGCACTCGCCGTCCGAGCGGCGCAGGGTCAGAGCGCGGACATGCTCGCCAAAGCTGCCGGCATGGTGGTGGTTCTTGCCGTGCACGTCGTTGGCCACCGCGCCCCCGAGCGTGACCATGCGCGTGCCGGGCACCACCGGCACGAACCAGCCGCGCGGGACCGCGAAGCGCAGCAAGTCGTCCAGGGTCAGGCCGGCCTCGGCGGTGATGCGGCCCGTATCGGGATCGAAGGCGATGAAGCGGTCGAGGTCGCGGGTATGCAGCAGGCTCCCGCCGGGATTCAGGCAGACGTCGCCGTAGCTGCGGCCGAGGCCGTGGGCCAGTAGCGGGTGCGAAGCCTCGGGCAGGGGCTGGCCGCGCCGGGTCAGGGAGACCTCGGCGGCGTGCGCGACACGTGGGATGCGGTTCCAGCTCGTGGTCACGCCGTAGCCTCCGGTTGTTCGCGGCCGCGGGCCTCGGGGTTGGTGCCGAGGGCGATCAGGCCCAGGATGACCGCGAACCACAGTGTGGTGAAGCGGATCAGCATGGTGGCGGCCACCGCATCGGCCGCGGGCATGTCATGCAGCAGCAACAGGCCGACAATCACGGCCTCGGTCCCCCCGAGCCCGCCGGGCAGGAAGCTCAGCGCGCCAGCCAGCATCGCCAGCGCGAACACGAATGCGGCGAAGGCGAAGCTGGCCTCGAAGCCCATTGCGTTGAGGATCCACCAGAAGGCGAGCGCCTCCGCGCTCCAGGCGACCACGCTCAGAATGGTCGCCCCGGCCAGCAGGGTGGGGCGGTGGCAGCGCCGGGCCTGCAGCAGGATAGTCGCCAGGTGATGAACGGTCCGCCACAGGCGCTGGCCGGGCCGGTCCGTCCACGTCTGCAGTCGTGCGAGTGGTCGGCGCCACGACAGGATGACCAGCGCGAGCGCCACCGCACTGGCCCCGGCGAGGATCAGCCAGCCACCCTGGGCCACCAGGGTGAAGCCCAGCATCGACAGCAGCACGACCGCGATCAGATCGGACAGACGCTCGCTGACGAAGGCCGCGAAGCTGTCGGGATAGGGCACATGGCGTCGCTTCAGCAATACGCCGCGCAGGGCCTCGCCGGCCTTTCCGGGGGTGGTGGTCAGGGCAAAGCCCGCCAGGTAGATGTGGGCGCTCCTGCGCAGGGGCACGTGGTGACCCAGCCGGCGCAGATAGAGCTGCCAGCGTGTGAAACGCAGCGAGTAGTTCACCAATGAGAGCGACAGGGCCAGCAGCAGGCCCCCGATCCCCACCAGCGCGAGGGCATGCCAGACCTCGGCGGCCCCCGCCCACAGCGCAACCCCGAGATACAGCACAACGGCCGCGATGACGGATAGCATCACGGCCCGCATGCGCCAGCCGGACAGCAGGACCGCACTCATGCGAGTACGGCGATGGTAACGCCCAGCCAGACGGCGACCGTTGCGAGCAGGTGCGGGTCGGTGACCAGGTCGCGCGAGGTGTCGTTGCCGCCACCACGGGCGTGCAGCAGAAACAGGTAGCGGAAGATGCCGTAGATCACGAACGGCAGCGTGTAGATCAGTCCATCCGTGCCGTGCAGGTCGATCGTCTGTGCACTGACCGTGTAGAGCCCGTACGCCAGGACCGTGCAGGCCGCACTGATCGCGATGAACTGGTCCAGCAGGCCGACACTGTAGTCATTCAGTACGCGGCGCGGGCCCTCGCGCTCCGGGGAGCGCTCGATGGCGGTATCCGCCAGTTCGGCGCGACGCTTGGCGAAGCCGAGAAACAGCGTGAGCATCAGGCCACACAGCAACAGCCACTGCGAGGGTTCGATCCCGAGGCCGAGTGTGCCGGCCAGGATGCGCAGCATGAAGCCCGCCGAGATGCTGAACACATCCAGGATCACGATGTGCTTCAGCGACCAGGAGTAGGCGACGTTGAGCACCAGGTAGGCGAGCACCAGTGCCGTGACGCCGGTACTGACCATCGCGGCCAGTACGAGCGCGACGACAGCCAGCGTCGCGAAGATCGCCCAGGCGGTGCTGACCGGGATCGTGCCGCTGGCGATGGGGCGGTCGCGCTTGACCGGATGCTGGCGGTCGGCCTCCACATCGAGGATGTCGTTCAGCACATACACGGCACTCGCGATCGCACAGAAGGCGACAAAGGCGACCCCGGCTGCCAGCAGCATCGCCGGTTCCCACTCGTGGGCGAACACGACGCCCAGCAGGACGAACCCGTTCTTGATGTACTGGTGCGGACGCAGCAGTTTGATCAGTGGCTGAAGCATCGAGAGGACCCGGGAAATTCGTCCCGCAGTCTACTGGGGCAATGGATGCGTTACCATCGGCGGCGTCTGCCGTGAGCGCCTGGCCGTTCACGGCGCGCCCTGATTCACAGCCCCGGAGGAATCCCCATGACTCGACTGCCCGTACTCCTGCTTGCCGCTCTATTTGCCATCTCCACCCTGTTCCTTGCGGCCTGCGACGGGGGCGCCGACGCCTCGGCCGACGAAGTGGTCGAGGGCGAGGCCTTTCCCGAGCGCACGCTGAACGACCAGCATGGCAATCCGCTGCAGATCCCGGGCGATGCGCGCGTCATCCTCAAGACCGTGGAGATGGCCCCGGCGGATATCGCCAACGCCGTGCTGGGCGAGATGACCGAGGAAGAGCGCAACGCGATCGGCGTGATCTACATCGCGGATATCCACCAGATGCCGCCGCACGTGATGGAGAACGTGGTGCTGCCGCGCATGCAGGCGCGTGAATACCCGACGGCGGTGACCCAGTCCGAACAGGACGCGGGCTTCATGCCGCACACTCCGGAAGAGGTCACCGTGATCCTGCTGGACGGCGAGGGAACCGTCACCGGCATCCACGCCGCCGCGAGCGAGGATCGGCTGAAGGAGCTGCTCGAACAGGCAGGTGAATAAGCCTCTGAAGCGGCGGGCGCCGGTTTCGCGGCGGCGTCGCTGATGGCCTTTTTTCTCGGGCTCCTGACGGCGCTTGGATTTGGCGCCGGAGATTTTTTTGGTGGCCTGGCCTCGCGCCGCATCCCCGCGCTCGTGGTCGCCTGCTATTCGCAGTTCCTGGCCACGGGCGCGCTGCTGCTGATCGCTGTTCCGTTTGCGGGGCTCCCGGGCCCGCAGGCGCTGATCTGGGGTGGTGCCTCCGGACTGGCACTGGCGCTGGGGCTCCTTGCCTATTATCGCGGGCTGGCCGATGGCTCGATGGGCCTGGTGGCGGCGATTACCGGGGTGATCTCCGCCCTCGTGCCGCTGGGGGTGGGTCTGGCGCTCGGTGAGCGGCCGGGGGTGCTGGCCCTGGTCGGTATTGCCGCCATCGTGGTGGCCATCGGCCTGATCTCGGGCGGGGCGCGCAAGGCGAGCCCGCGGCGGCTGGATCAGCCCGTGCGCGGGTTGATCGCACTCGCGCGGGGGGAGCACCCGGTCAAGGGTCTGCTCAACGCCGTGACCGCGGGGGTCTGTTTTGGCCTGGTGTTTGTGTTTCTCGGCCAGGCCCAGGCTGGCTCGCCGTTGTGGCCTGTTGTCGCTACGTCCGCGGTTGGGGCGCTGACCCTGGCGCTGGTCATGCTGGTGCTGCGGCCCGAGCGCGGCATGAGCCGATCCACCTTCGTGCTCCTGGCGCTGGCGGGACTGTTTCAGGCGGCTGCGACACTGGCCTTTGTCGTCGCCGTACGCATGGGCCTGTTGTCGATCATCGCGGTGGCCGGAGCGTTATCGCCCGCGCCGACCGCGTTGATGGCCCGCCTTTTTCAGGCCGAGCGCATGTCACGTGTGCAGCTGGCCGGCTTTGCGTTTGCCCTGCTCGGCATCGCGCTGATCGTCTGGGCGGGTCCCGTCTGAGGCCACAGCATCTCTGCCTCGGAAAGTATCAAAAGTGCTAGTCTCGCTAAGCAGGCCCGTGATGAGCCGAACCATGCCGACAGGAGGTGCGAGGTGACCGAGACAAGCAGACCGGAAATGGAACCCAGCGAAGTGAGTCGTCCGGTGCCGGGTCCGCGCAAGGAGCGCACCATGGTGACCGTGGTGTACGTTCTTTATCTCGTCAGTTTTCTTACTGCGCTCACCGCGATTGCTGGTTTGATCATTGCGTACATCAAGCGGAACGATGGCGATGCGGTCAGCGATACCCATTTTACCTACCAGATTCGTACGTTCTGGATCGGGCTGCTCGGGGTCATCGTTGGCGCGATTCTGACCCCGATCGGAATTGGCTTCCTGATCCTGCTCTTCATGATCGTCTGGCTTTTGGTTCGTTGTATCAAGGGGTTGCTGGCGAATAATGAAGACCGGGCGATCGAGCATCCCGAGACGTGGCTGTGGTGATGATCACCTTCAGAAGCGCGTGCCCGGATCTGGGGCGAAGCCCGGAGGCGGCTTGAGAGGTCCGAGGATATTGTTACATGCATCACAGAAAAGGCCGCTTCAAGCGGCCTTTTCTTTTTCTTTAGGAGCTTTTGCTTTTGGGAGTTTTAATGCTCTGCATGAAATAAAATTGTAATTCCATTGGATGGGTAATCTCCCTCTCTTGTTTTAAGGTTGTTGTCGTGCTTTTGCCCTAATATTCGGCGTACACGGTGCGGGTTGCCTTCGTCGTGAAACGCGAGATCGTGATTGGCGTATCGGTAACGTTGAACAATAGGGATGAGTATGGCCGGATCGCGAAGGTTGAACGGGTCCTTTTTGCGTTCGGTGGATGGCGGAGGTTTCTCGCCCCAGGGGGATTCAGACGGAGCGCGTTATGCAGTGCAACACGCTTGTGCGACCGCAATGGTGCGCGAGGTTGCATGGCTGGATGCAGGCGGGCGAGCGCGAGAGTCGCTGCCGCAGCTCTCTGACGCCTGGACGTTCAGGCAGATTCGCGGACCCGTCGGTCCGGGCGAAAAGGTGCCAAGGGAGATCCGGGTCGGGCTGCTGGACCTCGGCTGTCCGGTGCCGTCCTGGGTTGTCGAATTTGTCCACAACCACCAGCACGTTAAGTGGATTGCGCTGATCGCCCCGGAGGCGTTGCCGCGCGGCGACGTGCGCGAACTGGTCCGCGAGTGTTGTTATGACTTTCATAGCCTGCCGCTGGACCGGGCGCGTCTGGAGATTACCCTGGGTCGGGCGTGCGGTATGGCGGCGCTGGAGGCGCGGCCCGCGTGGCAGGAGCCCGGCGCCAGCCTGGATGACGCCATTCCGATTATCGGGCACAGCCCAGTGATGCAGGCGTTGGGGCGTCAGATCCAGCGGGTGGCAGGCTCCGAGGCGCCGGTGCTCTTTCAGGGCGAAAGCGGCACGGGCAAGGAACTTGCGGCACTGGCGGTACACCGCCACTCGCGTCGCGCCAATGGGCCGTTCGTCGCCGTGAACTGCGGGGCCTTGCCCGCGCAACTGATCCAGTCGGAACTGTTCGGCCACGAAGCGGGGGCGTTCACCGGGGCGGGCCGGCGCAAGATCGGCCAGTTCGAGCTGGCCCACGGCGGGACCCTGCTGCTGGACGAAATCGGGGATTTGAGCCTGGACCTTCAGGTCAACCTGCTGCGCTTCCTGCAGGAAGGAACACTGGTGCGGCTGGGTGGGTTGCAACCCATCAAACTGGATGTGCGTGTACTCGCCGCGACCCACATCGCGCTGGACGAGGCAGTCGAGAGCGGGCGCTTTCGCGAGGACCTCTATTACCGCCTGAACGTGATCCAGCTCGATGTGCCGCCATTGCGCGAGCGGGGTACGGATCTGAAAGAACTCGCACGCTTCTACTTCGAACAGTTTCGCAGCCAGAACCCGCGCTTGCGCGGTTTTACGCAGGCCGCATGGCGGACCATGTACGACTACAAATGGCCCGGCAATGTGCGCGAACTGGTCAATCGTGTGCAACGCGCGGTCACGATGGCCGAAGGGCGACTGATTCGACCGGAGGACCTTGGACTGACCGTGCCGGCCAGTGCCGAGAAGCCACAAACGCTGGCCGAAGCGCGCTGGAACGCCGAGCGCGAATTGGTCATCAAGGCGCTCAGCCAGTGCGACAACAACGTCTCGCGGGCCGCGCGCCAGTTAGGGGTGGGCCGGATGACGCTCTACCGCCTGCTGAACAAACACGGGTTGCGTTCCGACGAGCCCTGAAGGTTGCAGCGGCGCAGTGTGTGGCCCTTGAGTAACGGGTCGGCCCCTGGGGGCCATGGAGAATGATGGTGGACAAGCGACGGATCAGATGGGGCGTGTTGGGGATTGTGCCACTTTGCTGTGGTTTGGCCGGGGTCGCCCTGGCCCAGGAGGAGAGGGAACAGGTCGGAGATGCCCCGGTCGACACGGGTCCCGAAGTCACAGTGTTCGAGGAGCGTGGCGTGCTCACGCCGCAGGGGCAGTGGGTGGTGGAACCCTCTTTGTCGTATGTCCACAGCAGTTCGCTGGACGTATCGATCGAGGGTTTCACCATTGTCCCGGCCCTGGCCATCGGGCTGATTGATGTCAGCGAGACCGAACGCGATACGCTGACCGCGGCCGTGAGCTTTCGCTACGGCCTGACCGAGCGGCTGGAGGTGGGGATGAAGATCCCGTATGTCTACCGCGAGCAGCAGGTACGCCGGCGGGACATCCTCGAGGCGACCGCGCTGGAACGGGTGACGGGCTCTACCGGCGACGGCCTGGGCGACATCGAATTCGGACTGTCCTACCAATTCAACATGGCGGATCGGGGAAGGCCTTTCTTTATCGGCAACCTCAAGGCCAAGAGCCGGACCGGAAAAGGCCCGTTCGACGTGGACCGCCGCGAGATCCTGGACGACGATGACAATCGTCTGGGCGAGATCTTTCTGGAGCAGCCGACGGGCTCCGGGTTCTGGAGTATCCAGCCGAGTATCACGATGATCTATCCGACGGACCCGGCGGTCATCTTTGCCAATGTGAGCTATCTCTGGAATATCGAGCGCGATGTCGGCGACGGGTTTGGCAAGGTCAATCCCGGGGATGCAATCGGGGCGAGTCTGGGGATGGCCATCAGCCTCAATGATCGCACCTCGATGAGCTTTGGCTACGATCACAGCACGGTGTTCCGGACCCGCGTGGAAAACGACAGCGGGCTCGAGCCCGTGTTTGGGCGGCGCCAGGTGGGAACGGTGCTGTGGGGCATTTCGCATCGCCTGACGGATCGTACCAGCGTGAACTTCTCGCTCGGTGTGGGTGCGACCGAGGCGGCCCCGGATGTCCAGGCCACCGTGCGGGTGCCCATCCGCTTCTGAGCTCACCAGGGGTGGGGCCTTTCTAGAAGGCCCCGCCCCGTTCGAGCAGGTGCTGTTCCAGCGCCCGGCTGAGGTCGCCGCGCGGCATCTGCAGGTTGCCCAACTCCAGTTGCAGTATGGTCTGGTGTTGAATGTCCTGATTGTCGAGCTCGTTCTGGATCGTGGTGACCCAGCCCATCCCGGAGGTCCAGTGCTCTGCAGGCATGGCACCGCCCGTCTGGATCATGACCGAGCGCAGGTCGCCGGTGGGCCATCCGGTTGTGCTGGCAAGGTCGCTCAGGGGGCGCAGGGTTGAGTGGTGGATGACCTCGCCATTGAGCGAGGTGATCTGTTCCAGGCCGATCGCGATCTCCAGCCCGTCGCGCCCGAAGAAGCCACCGCGCTGGGCTTCCAGTACTTCATCGGGTACTACGCGATAATCGCCGGGCTGGGGCAGGGGGTCGAGGGCGTAGCTGGCGGCAGGCCACAAGGCGCTCAACAGGATCGAGAGCAGGGCGCTGTATCGAAATCGATTCATCGTATTGCTCACCACTGGCCGGCGCGGGGCAGGTTCAAGGTGAAACTGGCCAGGTCGCTGCGCACGACGCCCGCCTCGATAGGCGCGCGGGTAACAGCGGCCCAGGTCTCCGAGGCATTGAAGCGATGCCGGGCGAGGTCCACGTCCTCGCGGACGATGAACAGGATGTCGTTGACCCAGACCCGCTGGAATTCGTTTCGGCTGTAGCTATTGACCCCGAGCGCGGGGTCCCCCACCAGCACCTGGCCGTCCTCCAGTCCCTTGATCACCACGAAGTGGCGATAGCCGCGGGTTTCGATCATCGCGATCGCCGGCACCCCCAGGTTTTCGAGGTCATCGAGTCCGACCCGAAAGCCGTCGGCGGGCAGGCCCTGTTCGGCCTCCAGGTAGTGTTTCATGTCGAGCATGGAGAAGCCCTGTTCGCGGATCAGCTCCTGATCACCACGACGGAACATGCTGTCGAAGGTCTCGACCTCGGTGGTGGGGCGGTCGTAGTGGTAGGTCAGCAGGGTGGCCAGGGCGGCCGAGCCGCAGCTGAAGTCGTATTGCTGCTGCACGATCGAGCGAAAGCGCAGATCCTTGAGGCTTTCGACCGGTACGTTCATTGAGCCGATCACGCCGGGAAACTGTGCACCGCTGCCCCACGCGGACAAGGCCGGGGCCAGCACCAGCGCGGTAGCGACGACTGGTGCAAGAAGACAATGGCGGATCGTCATCGATGCTCCCTCAGGGATTGATCGTGATGTTCACGACCATGGATTCCTGGATGGCGACATTGTTGCCGCTGTTCTGGATGACCGAGGAAATCCCGCGGGCGTTGTCGAAGGCCCCGGCGGCCACCTGGTTCTTGCCGGTGGTGGAATTGACGACGTGGTTGTTCGCAAGGTCGATGCGCGAGTGGATCTGACCGAGCTGGATGCTGGTTACGCCCTGGCGCGCCCGCTGTGCGTCCAGGGTGTCCATGTCGACCACTTCGTACGCCTCGGCGCCCGCGCCGAATATCACTGCATCACTGGCAGGCTGGGCGTCGGCCTGGGCGATGGCCGTAACCAGCAGCATGCCGACGGACAACAAGGCAGCCGAACCGATGCCGCCCCAATGGACTGACGGATTACACATGACCGGATCCTCTAGCATGGCAGGAAGAATGCGGCGGGGATGGTCCCCGCCGCATGTCGTTTCGACAGCGCGTGTCGGTTAGTTGCCCAGGTTCAGGTGCGCCTGCACCGAGACCTGCTGCTGGGTCAGGCTGTTCGCGCCGCTGTTCTGCGACACCTGAGTAATCCCCGCCGGAGCCCCGAAGGAATCCGAGCCAATCGAGTTGGAACTCGTCTGCGAGGCATGGTGCGCGATGTCCACGTGGTTCCCGGTCACGGTCCCCGACAGCTCGTTCTGGCTGACCACGGCGTTCACCTGCAGCGTCGTGTTGAAGCTGTCCGTTGCGGTGCTGTTGCCGGAGTCCATGACGGCCGTGCTGTTGTCGGAGTTGTCACTCTGATCGCGGGTTACCGAGGCGGTGGAACCGTTGTTGGCGGCTGCACTGTTGTCGTCCGCGTGGGCCATGCTGTTGTCGGAGTTGTCATTCCCGGAGTCGGAGACATTCGTGCTGTTATCGGAGCTGTCATTGCCCGAATCCGAGACATTCTGGCTGTTGTCCGAATTGTCGTTGCCCGAATCCGAGACCGTGGTGTTGCCGGAGTCGGAGATCGCGGTGCTGTTGTCGGAGCTGTCGTTGCCCGAGTCGGAGATGCTCGTGCTGTTGTCGGAGCTGTTCGACAGGTCGGAGTCATTGATCGCGGACGCCTGGGAATATTCGTTCGCCGAGGCTCCACCACCGTCGGCCGAGGAGGTGGCGGTGGCGGTTTGATCACCGACTTCGCCATCGGCGGTATTGGTCGGGTTGGCCAGGGCCAGGCCCGAGCTCAGGCCAAAGGCCAGGGCGATAGCGGAAGCAATCAGGGTCTTTTTGAAGTTCATGGTCACGTCTCCATTGTGGCTAGCTAGCAATGAACGGTTGTCGTAGCCCAGGTGCACGAGGCGCCGCGCTACGAGCAATCCACTAGCAGGAGTCGGGCCATAAACCCGTTTCATCGATGGATCAGCAACTTACGATAGGTTGCGCCTGGCCGTGGGGCCGCAACTGTGTCAACCGTGATACAGCGCGTCCGCCCCCGATGGTTGGGGTTGGCCCTAAGGCGATGAAATAACGAGAGAATAACGCGTGGGCTTGGTGAATCATCACGGAGACAACCAGTGCACAACGTGCTGTCACGCACGGTTCTTGTCAGCGAGGCGTGTTGGGCGTCGTCGGGGTGATGAGCGAAGGAAGCGGAAGCGGGGACGGGGCGCCGGCACGGAGGGCCTGGCAGGGGAATGCGGGGCCGCCTGGCGGCCCCGGCGGGTGACTAGCGTTCCAGATACTGCAGTTTGCCGTCGACGCCGTCCCACTCCTCGGCGTCGTCGGGCGGGTCCTTGCGCGCGGTGATCACCGGCCAGGTGCGCGAGAGCTCGGCATTCAGCTCGATGAACTGGAGCTGGTCTTCCGGGACATCGTCCTCCGGCACAATGGCCTCGGCCGGGCACTCCGGTTCGCACAGCGTGCAGTCGATGCACTCGTCAGGGTCGATCGCAAGGAAGTTGGGGCCTTCGTGGAAGCAGTCGACCGGGCAGACCTCGACGCAATCGGTGTACTTGCACTTGATGCAGTTCTCGAGAACGACAAACGTCATGGGTTTCTCCCTGAAATCAGTAAATTGCGGCCCCGCGTTCCCGTGATCTGGCGGGCGCCGCCGCGCGGCCCCGTGGCTCGCGCATGGGCTTTATGCGCGCATTGTAACGTCAGGCGAGGGCCGGGACACATTAGGCAGTGTCGCCTCAGGTCTTGCGGCTGCCGTAGGCCACTACCGACTCGATCCGCTGTGCGCGCTCCGCATCCATGCCTTCAACCTCGGCCAGAGCCTGTGCATCCGCATTGATCACGTCGCGCACGCTGCCGAACTGGCGCAGCAGATCGCGGGCCTGGTCGGGCTCCACGCCCGGCAGGCCACTGACAATAAACTCCGCCGCCGCCCGGCGCTTGTCTGGCTTGGCTGCCCGGGCGGCCGGGTCGGGGTCCACCTGGGCATTCAGGCCCAGCAGGTAGATCAGCATGCCACTGGTGTCCTCGTCATTGGAGGGCAGTACGCTGATCCCCAGTGCAATCGTCAGGTGCGTCAGGGCGCGGTGGATGTCCAGCGCCTGCTGGTGGAAGCGTGGCTCGTACAGGTCCCCCTCGACCACGTAGATCACCTTGTCATGCTGGGCCTTCAGTTTGGCTGCGTTCTCCCACAGCGTCTGGTCCACGACACTCAGGACCATATCGGTCGCGGATTTGCGCTCCACGACGACCCCGTTGGGTAGTTCATAGTCGCCGACGTCGAGATCCGTGAATTCCAGCTCCACGCCCTCCAGACGCTCCAGGCGCTGGATGATCTTGCCCTGTTCGCGGCGGTCGACGCGGATCGGAAGGTGCAGCTGGCTCATGGGGGTCCTCCATTGCGGTGAATGCGCCGAGTGTAGGGGGCGCGACACATGGGCCCAAAAGGCCCGACCTTCGCCGTGTCTCCCCGGCGTGCGGAGCGCGGAATATCCCCTATACTCCGGTGGGCGTGCACGACGATGCATGGACGATGCATGCTGGACATAACGAAAACCAAGGAGGGAGTGATGGCGATTCAAATCGCGATTGTCGGTCTGGGCCGCGTGGGGGGGCGTTTCCTCGAGCTGTTGCTGGATAGCCAGACGCCGGGGATGAATATCTGCGCGGTATCGGAGCGCGGCGAGACCGATGGCCGCAAATTGGCGCAGGAGCGGGGAATTCCGCTGGAATCGGTCGAGGAGATCCTGGCCCGTGGTGACCAGGTGGATGTGGTCTATGACCTGACCGGGCGGAGCGAGGTGCGCCAGCGGCTGCGCGAGGGGATGCAGCACGGGGGTAATCGTCATACGGTCGTGGCACCCGAGGTCATGGCCCACCTGACCTGGTCGCTGCTGACCCAGGAGGCCCCGCCGGACGTCCACCCGAACATGGGCTACTGAGGCAAGCCGGCTGGCCATTCCGCCGGGGGTTCGGCCCCGGCGGAATGGGGCTGTCACAGTTCCTGGCTCGCGACCGAGCCGGAACGCCGGCGGTTCTCCTCGGGCGCCTCGGGCTTTGCGGGGCATGGTTCGAGGGGTTCCGGAAGATGCAGGCCGAACCCCTGGGCGTAGTCCACGCCCACCAGTCGCAGGGAATCCAGCAGGCTCTCGTGCGAGACACATTCCGCGATGGTCTCGACCCCGATCACACGTCCAATGTGGTGGATGCTCTCGACCATGGCACGGCTGACGCGGTCATCCCCCATGTCCCGGACGAAGCTGCCGTCGATCTTCAGGTAGTCGACCTTCAGTGTCTTCAGGTAGCCGAATGAGGCCATTCCTGTCCCAAAGTCGTCCAGCGAGAAGCGGCAGCCCATGCCGCGCAGTACACGGATAAAGCGGCTGGCCTGGCTCAAGTTGGCGATGGCGGCCGTCTCGGTGATCTCGAAGCAGATCCGGCTGGGCTCGACACCGCTTTGCTGAAGCTGGTCCACGATGTAGTCCAGCATGCCTCGGTCGCAAAGGGACTGGCCGGAAAGATTGACGGCGAAATGGCCCTCGGTATCGGTGTCCGTGGCCGCGTGCTGCAACACCCGTTTGACCACCCAGCGATCGATCGCGGGCATCTGCCCGTAGCGCTCCGCGGCGGGGATGAAGGTGGCAGGCAGGACCACTGTGCCATCGTCTTCGACCATGCGCAGGAGGACCTCGATATGAGTGGCCCCATCGCTGGAAACCGGGACAATTCGTTGCCCGTGCAGCCAGAAGCGGTTGTGCTGCAGGGCATGGGTAATGCGCTGGACACAGTTCATCTCTCCCTGGCACTGCGACAGTTCGGCGTCACCGGCCCGCGAGACGTGGATCCGGTTGCGACCCTGTTCCTTGGCCAGGTAGCAGGCGGCGTCGGCCTCGCTCATGTATTGCACCGTATCCTTCACGCGGCCGAAGACCGGGACCACGCCGATACTGAGGCCCACGCGGAAGATCCGTCCCTGCCACTCGAAGCGGTAGTTGTCGACGGTTGTGCGCAGGTTCTCCGCGATGTGTTCCGCCTGTACCAGTGGGCAGTTCGGCAGCAGCACACCGAACTCGTCGCCCCCGAGGCGGGCCAGGGTGTCGCTCTCGCGGAGCTGGTTGTGCAGCTGCGTGGTCAGCTGACACAGCAGGTCGTCGCCGGCTCCGTGCCCGCAGGTATCGTTCACCAGCTTGAACTGGTCCAGATCCATGTAGAGCAGGGCATGTTCGCGGGCTTCCTGCTGTGCCGTGGCCACCAGCTGGCTGAGCCGAGGTTCGAACTCCGCGCGGTTGGCGAGCGAGGTGAGGGAGTCGTGCGTTGCGGCCCAGGACAGCTCGCGCGCCATCACGCGCGCCTTGGACACGTCGCGGAAGACCAGGGCCGCACCGATGGTGGTGCCCTCGCGGTTGCGGATGGGGGCCGAGACCTCCTCGATGGCACGCTCGCGGCCCTCCGCCGAAATGAGAATGGCCTCCTGATCCAGACTGCACGCCGTGGCATCCGGCATGCGTCCGGTCAAGGGGTGGTGGAGCCGTTCGCCGGTAGATTCGCGGATGATGTGGAACACCCGTGAGAGGGGCTGGCCACGCGCGGAGGCCTGGTCCCATCCAGTCAAATGCTCCGCCACCGGATTGAGGTAGTCGATCCGCCTCTCCAGGTCCGTGGTGATCACGCCATCGCCTATGGCGTGCAGGGTGACCTGGGCGCGTTCCTTTTCCTCGAACAGCGCGGATTCAATCCGACGCGTATGCCGCAGTACGCCGAGCGTGATGAGGATGCCTATGAGCAGCGCGGCCCCGCCGAGCGCCAGCATCAGGACGACCGCGGTACGGTATTGTCGTGCGGTGTCGCGTACGGCTGCCAGGCCGGCCTCCTGCTGCAGCTCGATCATCGCATCCAGGTGCTCGAGCACACTCTCCTGTTTCGGGATGGCCTCCGCGAGCAGGCGGCTTCGGGCTTCCCCTCTCTCGTCCTCGAGGATGTGGTCGAGGATGTGTTCCTGCGCTGCGACCGCACGCTCGGTCAGGCCGCGGGATTCGTCCAGGAGCCGTTGCTCCTCGGGCGTCATCGGCATTGCGTCCAGCTGCTGGCGGTCGACCATGAAGTCCGAGGCGTGGCCACGAAAGTCCATGATGCCCTGGTCGACGTCGAACGGATCGGTAGTGATCGACAGCCGGAGCAGGGTTACCGAGCGTTCGCGTGCGGCGTTGCGCATATTGCCGATCAGCTCGGTCTTGACGTTATGTTCGTGCACGATCAACTCAAGGCGGTCGTGCACCTGGGTCATACGGTTCAGGCCCAGCGCAATCAACGCCGTCATCAGCACTAGCACCATGGTGAAACCGGCGCCAATCACCCAGGCGGAGCGGCTGCGCGGTCCCAAGGCCGCGCTCCCGCCGGGCCCGGATACCGCCCGCTCAAGAATCGCTGCCACGCCCACTCCGCGTGTCACGAGGGGGGCGGACGCCCCCCTTCCTCCTTGCTATCGCCCGCTCAAACCGGGTATTAGGTGACTGATTCAATGGGAGAAGTTTTTGATTTAAAAACAGCGATCGATAATACATGTTCGAATCGCCGCCAGCAAGGGGAGGTCAGGCATCCAGTTGCGCGTGGAGGGCGGCACGGAACTCCTCCTCCGAAAGCGCTGGCGCATACAGCCAGCCCTGATACAGGTCGCAGGCCTCGTCGCGGAGAAAGGCGAGCTGCTCGGGCGTCTCCACGCCCTCGGCCACCAGTTCCAGGTGCAGGCTGTGGCCGAGGTTGATCACGGTGCGCAGGATCATCTCGGTGTCACGGTCGCGGCCGATGTCGGCGATGAACGAACGATCCAGTTTGATCCTGTCGATCGGCAATGACTTGAGATAGGCAAGCGAGGAGTATCCCGTTCCGAAATCGTCCAGCGCTGCGCGCACTCCGAGTGCCTTGAGGCCGGACAGGTGCTCGCGCGTCAGGGCCATATCGGCCATGGCCACCGTCTCGGTCACTTCGATCCCCAGGCGTTCGGGCGGGGCTCCGGTTTCCTCCAGAGCCCGTCCGAGCTGCGAAACCAGATCCGGCTGGCGGAACTGCAGCGCCGAGATGTTGAGACAAATGGATGTATCGATGCCCTGTTGTGTCCAGGTAGCCAGCTGCTGGCAGGCCTGACGGATGACCCATTCGCCCAGCGGCAGGATCAATCCGTTGGCCTCGGCGCTGGGGATAAAGCGGGACGGGGGTACAGCACCCAGTTCTGGATCGTTCCAGCGCAGCAGGGCCTCGGCGGCCACGACGGTTCCGGTATGTACGTGGATCAGCGGCTGGAAATGCAGGGTCAGCTGGTCGTGCTCCAGTGCCAGCTTCAGGCGTTCCTGCAGTTGCTGTTCGGCATGCACCTGGGCATCCAGATGCTCGGAATAAAAGGCGTAGGTATTGCGCCCGGAACCCTTCGCCTCGTACATCGCCATGTCCGCATAGCGCACCAGGGTGTGCTCGTCGCGTGCATCCCCGGGGAACAGCGCAATCCCGAGACTGGCGCTGGAGGTCACTTCGCGGTTGGGGCCCGTGCGGAATGGTCGTTCAAACAGGCCTAGAATCTCACGGGCCGTTTCTCCTATCTGCCGGCCATCCGCAACCTCCGGAAGCAGGATCATGAACTCGTCTCCCCCGAAACGGCCGACGGTAGCCTCACTGCTGACAGCGTCTTTAAGGCGCTGCGCCACTTCGCGCAGCAATTCGTCGCCCTCGTGGTGGCCGAAGGTGTCGTTGATCACCTTGAAGTTATCGAGATCGAGCAGCATGACCGCGACCTGGTGGCTGTGAAGGCTGGCCTGAGCAATGCCCTGGGAGAGCCGATCGTGCAGGAGCCACCGGTTGGGCAGCCCGGTCAGGCTGTCATGGGTTGCCTGGTGCTGGATGCGGGCCTCACGGCGCTGCCGTTCCGTAACATCGCGAATAAAGGCCGTGATGCGTTGGCCGTCTTCGTCCTCCAGGGCATTCAGGCTGATGTCGACCGGGAACTCCGTGCCATCGCGTCTGCGCCCGCGCAGATCTGGCACTTCGCCCATGGTGCGTTCCGAGATGTTGCCGGCATGTTGTTCGCGCATCGAGCGATGGTGTGCACGCAGGCGTTCCGGTATCAGCGTTTCCACGGGTTGGCCTGTCAGGTGCTGTTTGGGATAGCCGAACATTCGCTCGATATTGCGGTTGGCCATCACGATGGTCCCGTTTCCATCGGTGACCAGAACGCCGTCAGGCGCCGTGTCGATTAGTTGTTCGTAGCGTTTCTGGCGCAGCCCGACATCTCGGTGTGCGGCTCTCAGCTGCGCCATGGGCGCCCGCACGCTTTCGAGGAACACACCCCAGTAGATCAGGGCATAAGCCACCACCTTGTAGATGTGGCCGAGCACGAAGAAGCCGTCAGTCAGGTTCTCGTAGAGAGTAAACAGGACCTCGCTGGCCATCAGGATCATGAGCGCGGCGGCCACCAGCGGCATGCCCGGGCGCTGCAGCAGCCGAGGACGCAGTAGCAGGATCAGAAGCGTGGCTGCGTGCAGTGCCACCACCACACCCTCCAGCGCGATCTTGAATGGCGTCAGTCCCTCGCCCGGGATGAACAACGCCGGGATGCGGTGCTCGTGCCAAAGCCCCACCCAGGCGAGGAGTGCCACCAGACCCAGTGCACCCGCGAGCAGGGTCCCGGCGGCGGGCCCCCGGATCCGCGGGAACAGTGACAGTGCTACATACAGCAGGAGCGCCAAGGCTGCGACGAGACGGGCTGCGAGCCAGAAGAAGATCGTCTGCTGCGAGGAGTTGGGCGTGATGAAGTCCGGCATCTGGGGATAGGTCATCAGATGCAGGAAATCGAGCAGGCCCACTGCGAGGAAGCTGGTGGCGAGAACGAGGGTGGCCAGCGCGCGACGGCGGTCACGGACGTGATAGGCGACTGCGAACACCCCGATCGCCACGACGACCGCGAACAGTTCGGTCGCCGTATGAAAAGCGGTCATGTGCTCCAGCGGGACCAGAGGCGGCATGGCGATGCCGGCCATCCACAGGAAGACCGGCAGCAGAAGCAGTGCGAGCATAACCAGCCATATCAGGGGCCCATGCCGGTGCAGAAGCGGGCGAGGGAGCGTGTTCATCGGGCTACCGCAGAGTTCGTGCGCTCATGCGCGCCCGCGAGCTCTGGCGCAGACGCCATTCCTCGGGTGGTTGCGCGGCAGCGTTCGTCACGGGCGTACGGCTTCATCCTGCCCCTCCATGGTTGGCAGCGGACGATCAAATACCGGGTGTATGCCGTTGCCGGTAGGCATTGGGCGTCGCGGATCCAAGGCGATGGATCTGGTTCCCCCGGCCCTCCCTGGCGCGATTATTCTTGTATTCCCGGCAATATAGGTTAGTTATCTGGCGGCAGCCCATAATCTTTACTGGCGGGGTGGGGTAATCAGCGAAAATCGGCGCGGCCGCGCTTTCCTGCGGATGATGACTCCGGATGGGATTCACAGAACGCATCACGATATCGTCGTAACCTGCTCGGTGTTCTCGCAGGTACGATCGCCGGGATGCAGATGGCATCAGCGTGTAAGGGGTCAGTGTTCGCCCTGGTTCCGATGGCGGGACCAGAACTGATCGGCCAGTGCCTCGAGCCCGTTGGCGAGTTCCGCGGCCGATCGCGCCGAGGCGTCGCTGCGGACTGCGCGGTCCGCGGTTGTCTGGGCGGCGTCTCGAATCGTGGCAACGCCCTGCCGAATCTCGTCACCCGCGGTTCCCTGCTGCTCGACCGCCGCCGCGATCTGGTTGCTCATGTCGCGGATATGTCCGATCCCGCTGGTGATGTCCTCCAGCGTACGGGAAACGGTCCGGGCCAGTTCCACGGACTCTTCTGCCTGGTCTCGGCTGGTGTTCATCGATTCGACCGCGGCGGCTGCACGCGTCTGCAGTGACTCGATGATGGTCTGGATTTCGGCGGTGGAGTCCTGGGTGCGGCTGGCCAGGGTTCGAACCTCGTCGGCCACCACCGAAAAGCCGCGTCCGTGCTCCCCGGCGCGAGCCGCTTCGATCGCGGCGTTGAGGGCCAGCAGGTTGGTCTGCTCGGCGATCCCGCGGATGACGTCGAGTACCCGGCTGATCTCACGGCTTTCGCGGTCGAGTTCGGTCATTACGGCTGACCCTTCGGCAATCTCCCTGCCGAGGGCCTCGATGGCCTGGTTGCTACGGGACACCACATCCATCCCGGAGCGAGCGGACTGGTCTGCGTGATCGGCTGCCTCGGCCGCACCCTGTGCGCTCCGGGCGACCTCCTGCACGCTGTTGACCATCTGCTGGGTCGCGCTGGCGACTTCCTCTGTCTCCGCCTGTTGTTGGTCGGCAGCCTGGCGGCTGTCGGCCATCGCGCCGAGGAGTCCGTCGGTATTCTCGTTCAGCTGTCGCGCCGCATCACCGATACGCCCGACCACCGCGCTGGCCTCGGCCTCCAGCATCTTCAGGGCAAACAGGATCTCGCCGACCTCGTCGGTGCGGCCGGTGTAGATGTAGCGGCTGATCGGGCTGCGGCCGATTGTTCGGGCATGTCGAGCGGCCCGACAAAGGGGCGCTGTTCCGATCCAGGCGACCGGTACGGCAACCAGCAGCATGGGTAGAGCAAAGCTCAGTGCCGTCCAGAGGGTGGCTGGTGTCGCCAGGGTGGTGGTCAGCAGCCCAGCCAGCACCCCGAGCCCGATACTCCCGAGCACGCGCATGCGCAGACCCAACGGAGGCAGGCGAAGGGCCGGTGGCGGGCGGCCTGCCATTACCGCCGCATACGTCTGTTCGGCCCGCTCGACCAGCCTGCGGTCCGGCTTGGTCCGGACGGACTGGTATTCAACGACTTCTCCGTCCCGCACCACCGGGGTCACATAGGCGCTGACCCAGTAGTGATCCCCGTTCTTGCAGCGGTTCTTCACCATGCCCATCCATGACTGGCCTGCCTGGATGGTCTGCCAGAGATCCTCGAACGCGGCCGGTGGCATCTCCGGATGACGGATCACGTTGTGATTGCGCCCGATCAGTTCATCCTCCGAGAAACCGCTGATGTCGATGAACTCGGGATTGACGTAGGTGATGGCGCCCTTGAGGTTGGTGGTGGACAGGATGTTGGCCGAGGCCGGGTAGTCGACCTCGTTCCCCGAGATCGGCAGGTTGCGTTTCATGGCTGTCCATCCCCCGTTTGACCGATTGCTCTTTCGCCGCGCCTGTCGTTCCGGTACTTCGTGGGCACCGGTTTTTCGTTGTGGCCGGAGCATAGTCCAGCGTTCCTTGGAAAGCGAGATTTATTCCGTTGGGCGAATATGCTGATGGACATAGAGGCAGAATCGCGTACACTGTCGGCACCGAACGCCCCGCCCGTCAGCGTCCGTTCACTGATCCGGAACCCTCTCGGTTCCCGTCCCCCCGATTTCGTCATACCCCGATGGGTGCCCCTCGAGTACGAGCGGCGGGTAGCCGTTGGAGTATTGAATGTCTTTTGTTTCTTCCTTTGCCGACCTTGGGTTGGCCGAACCCCTTATGCGTGCGCTGGAGCAGGCCGGTTACAAGACGCCGACCCCGATCCAGACCCAGGCGATCCCCGAAGTCCTGAAAGGCGGTGACCTGCTGGCCGCCGCCCAGACCGGGACCGGCAAGACCGCCGGCTTTACCCTGCCGATCCTGCAGCGACTGACCGATGGCCCGGCGCCCGAGCGCAAGCCGGGGCGCCCGCGGGCCCTGATCCTGACGCCGACGCGCGAGCTGGCCGCTCAGGTCCATGATTCCGTCCGTACCTACGGTCGCCACCTGTCGCTGAAGTCGATGACCATCTTCGGCGGCGTGAACATGAACCCGCAGATCAAGGCGCTGCGGGGCCCGATGGATATCGTCGTGGCCACCCCGGGTCGCCTGCTGGACCATGCCAGCCAGAAGACGATTGACCTCTCCGGTATCGAGATCCTGGTGCTGGACGAGGCCGATCGCATGCTGGACATGGGCTTCATCCGCGATATTCGCCGGCTGATTGCCCTGATGCCGAAAAAGCGCCAGAACCTGATGTTCTCGGCGACCTTCTCCGGCGAGATCCGTGCCCTGGCGTCGAGCCTGCTGAACAAGCCGGCCGAGGTCGACGTGGCCCCGCGCAACACCGCTGCCGAGACCGTCCAGCAGACGGTGCATCTGGTGGAGAGCAGCCGCAAGCGCGAGCTGCTGAGCCACCTGATCCGCACCAACGACTGGGGCCAGGTGCTGGTATTCACGCGCACCAAGCACGGAGCCAACCGCCTGGCGCAGAAGCTGACGCAGGACGGCGTGCCCTCCGAGGCAATCCATGGCAACAAGAGCCAGGCGGCCCGTACCAAGGCGCTCAAGCAGTTCAAGACCGGGGCCGTGCCGGTGCTGGTCGCCACGGATATCGCGGCCCGCGGCCTGGACATCGACCAGCTGCCGCAGGTGGTCAACTTCGAGCTGCCGAATGTGCCGGAAGACTATGTGCACCGCATCGGCCGCACCGGCCGTGCCGGGTCCGCCGGTGCTGCGCTGTCGCTGGTAGATGGCGAAGAGATGAAGCTCCTGAAGGGCATCGAGCGCCTGATCCAGCGACCGATCGAGCGCATCGAAACCGACGGCTTCGCGGCCCCGAAGCCGGCCGCAAATGATGGCAATGGCCATCGCCGTGGTGGCAAGCCGGGTGGCGGCGCGCGTAATGGCAAGCCGCGCCAGGGTCGTGGCAGCAAGCCCGGCGGCCATCGCGGTGGTGGCCAGGGCCGCGCGCCCCAGGGCAACCGGGCTGCACGCGGCCGCTAGGACCGCTCTCTTAACGGCAAGACCCGCCCGCGTCTCCCATGGGGACGCGGGCTTTTTTGTGTCTGCGAACCTGCGCCGGACTTGATCCGGATCACCTGCTCTTGTCGTCGCCACCGGGAAGATGGGCGCTATCAAGTACCGGCCGCCCCGGCCGTTACAGCGGGGAAAGGAGGGACCCCATGAACCGGCTTCTAACGAACGGCGGCCTGCGCCTCAAGCTTATTGTTCTCGTGATTCTCGTCAGTACCATCCCGCTCTCGATCATGGGCGGGGTGACCTTCCATACGATGAAGGGCGATCTGGCGGCGAATGTCGACGCGGCGCTGGTCGATCAGCTGTGGTGGCTCCTTTGGGGCCTGTGGGTGGTCGCCTTTCTGGTCGCGCTGGGGATTGGCTGGTTCGCGGCCAACATGCTGGTTCGGCCACTGGAGCGGCTCGCCTCGGGGCTGGAGGCCATCGCCTCCGGACAGGCCGACCTTGGCCATCGGGTGGAGATCACGACCGAAGACGAGATTGGCCGTACCAGTACCGCGTTCAACGCGGTCATGGAGCGTCTGTCGGGCCTGATCACGCAGGTGGCGGATGCGGCGGACGGGATCGCCGCCTCGGCGCGCCAGCTGGAGGGCCGCAGCAACGGACTGAGTCGCGAGACCGACGAGCAGCGCTCGGACGTCGAGCAGGTCGTCACCGCGATGAACCAGATGTCCGCGACCGTGCAGGAGGTGGCCAACAACACCCAGAGCACGGCGGAGAGCGCCGGCCAGGCCACCCGCGCGGCCGAGGGCGGGCGCAACGTGGTGCAGGCGACCCAGGGCTCGATCAATGCGCTGGCCAGTGAGATTCGCAAGGCCAGCACCGTGATCGACGAACTCAAGGGTGACTCCGACAACATCGGGTCCATCCTCGAGGTGATCGAGGAGATCGCCGAGAAGACCAACCTGCTGGCCCTCAATGCCGCGATCGAGGCCGCCCGGGCGGGCGAGGCGGGGCGCGGCTTCGCCGTGGTCGCCGACGAGGTGCGCCACCTGGCCCAGCGCACCAATGACTCCACCGGCGAGATCCGCGAGATCATCCAGCGCCTGCAGGGCGCGGCCGGCAAGGCCGTACAGGCGATGGAGGTCAGTCAGCAGCAGGCCGAGGCATCGGTCAGCAAGGCCGGCGAGGCGGAAGAGACGCTGGAATACATCCACGACTCCGTGACCACCATCGACGACATGACGCGCCAGGTCGCCTCGGCCACGGAGGAGCAGAGCCAGGTCGCGGAGGAGATCAACCGCAATGTCCACCACATCAACGACATCGCGGTACGCAGCGCCGACGGCGCCCGCGAGATGCAGGAGGCCGTCGAGGCCCTGGAAGGCCTGGCCGAGCGCCTGCAGGCCGAGGTAGCCGGCTTCCGCCAGCAACCCGCCTGACACCCGGGGCCTGCCCTCGGCCACCTTCGTTGTGGCGGGGCCTGGTTCGTCGTCTGGTGTTTACGGTGGCTTCGTCCGGCCTGTCACGCCCTCCACAAGGGGCTCATATCGGGAGGGAAGGTCAAAACTGTCGGTGTTCCCGCACCTTTCATAAGCCCAGAGCTGTAGGGTGCGTTGAGCGTAGCGAAACGCACCGTTCCAGCGTCGGGGCAATCCTGATGCGATTCGCTGCGCTCATCACATCCTACGATGGGCTCTGGCGCCCGCTTGCGGGCGCGGCACGCCAGGCCGAAGGCCGCGCGTGCCCAGGGTGTCGGAACGCCCAGCCTCCATCCATTCGCACGAACGTCAGGCCAGACGTTGTCTTGACCTTCATCTCCCGTATGAAGCCCCTTGCGGAAGGGTCCTCGGGACGGAAGAGAGGCGCTGACTGTCTGAGCGAAGCCAAAGGCGCAGCGAGTTTCAGCGCCGCCGGCCCGAGGCCCCTGGAGCAAGGTCCCCGGGCGGAATCCGGGTGCGCCTCGACGGGTGCTTTCTTGGGCAAGCAAGAAAGTACCTCGGGGTGCGCTGCCGAGACAGCGCAGGCAGGCGGCCGGACGAAAGCACAAAAACACCGGATGCCGAACCAGGGCCAGCCTCAACAAGGCAGGCGGCCGGACGAAGCCACCGTAAACTCTAGATGCCGAACCCGGCCCAGCCAATACGAAGCGCCGGCTAGAGCCACGAGCGCCGGAGCCCGCTAGAAACGGTCAGCCAGCCCCAAGCTCACGCGCGGTCGCCGCATTCCAGCCAACGTACACGTCGTCACCACGCTCGATCACCGGACGCTTGATCAGTGCCGGATGCTCCAGCATCAGGGCGATCGCAGGCTCCTGGTCGATGGCCTCGCGTGTCTCTTCGGGCAGCTGGCGCCAGGTAGTACCGCGCCGGTTCACCAGGGTCTCCCAGCCTACGGCCTCCACCCAGCGGCGCAACTGCGCCTCCTCGAGCCCGTCCTTGCGAAAGTCCACAAAGCGGACGTCCACGCCGGCCGCATCCAGCGCCCGGCGTGCCTTGCGCACGGTATCGCAGTTGGCGATCCCGTAGAGGACGAGCTCAGACATCCCGCAGGAGGGCGTTCAGGCCGACCTTGGCCTTGGTTTTCTCGTCCACGCGCTTCACGATCACCGCGCAGTACAGCGAGTACTTGCCATCCTTCGACGGCAGGTTGCCTGGCACCACCACCGCGCCGGCCGGCACGCGGCCGTACAGGATCTCGTCGTTTTCGCGGTCGTAGATGCGGGTGGACTGGCCGAGGTACACGCCCATGGAGATCACCGCGCCTTCCTCGACGATCACGCCCTCGACCACCTCGGAGCGCGCGCCGATGAAGCAGTTGTCCTCGATGATGGTCGGGGCGGCCTGCAGCGGCTCCAGCACGCCGCCGATGCCGACGCCGCCGGAGAGATGCACGTTCTTGCCGATCTGGGCACAGGAGCCGACGGTGGCCCAGGTGTCCACCATGGTGCCCTCGTCCACATAGGCACCGATGTTCACGTAGGAGGGCATCAGCACCACGTTCGGGGCGATGTAGCTGCCGCGGCGGGCGGTTGCCGGCGGTACTACGCGCACGCCGCCCTCGCGGAAGTCGCGGCTGGAAGTGTCGGCGTACTTGGACGGGACTTTGTCGTAGTAGTTGGTGAAGCCGCCCTTGATGAACTCGTTCTCGGCAATGCGGAACGACAGCAGCACGGCCTTCTTCAGCCATTCGTTGACGACCCAGTCACCACCTTTTTTCTCGGCGACGCGTGCCTGGCCGCTGTCGAGCATCTCCATGGCCTCGTTGACGGCGTCACGTACGTTGGTCTCCACGTTGCGCGGGTTGATCTCGGCGCGACTTTCGAAGGCGGTCTCGATGATGTTCTTGATGTCCGACATGAAACAGTCCTTTTAAGTGTTTAAAAAATTGTTTCTTGATATAGAGCAGCGATGCGGTGGGCCGCTTCGATGCAGGCCGCCGGTTCGGCGACCAGCGCCATGCGCACGTGTCCGGCCCCGGGATTGTGCCCGGTCTCGGGATCGCTGCGGGAGAGGTAGCGTCCGGCCAGCACCGTGACGCCGGCTTCGGCATACAGGCGGCGGGCGAAGGCCTCGTCGTCGCCATCCGGTACGCGCGGCCAGAGGTAGAAGCCCGCGGCGGGCGGCTCTACGTCCAGGACCTCCTGCAGGATCGGCACCACGGCGGCGAATTTTTCGGCGTACAGCGCGCGATTATCGGCGACATGGGCCTCGTCCGCCCAGGCCGCGCGACTGACCGCCTGCGTGGGCGGTGGCAGGGTGCAGCCGTGATAGGTGCGGTACAGCGCGAAGCGGTCGAGCAGCGCGGCATCGCCGGCGACGAACCCCGAGCGCAGCCCCGGCAAATTGGAGCGCTTGGACAGGCTGTGGAACACGATACAGCGCTCGAAGCCGGTACGGCCCATGCGCGCCGCCGCGCCGAGCAGCCCGGCCGGGGGTTCGGCATCCGGGTGGTAGATCTCGGAGTAGCACTCGTCCGCCGCAATCACGAAGTCGTGCCGGTCGGCGAGGCCGATCAGCTCCTGCATCGCCGACTCGGACATGCAGGCACCGGCCGGGTTGCCCGGGTTGCAGATATAGACCAGTTGCACCGCATCCCAGGTCGCTGCATCGACCGCGGAGAAATCGGGTAGATAGCCGTTCTCCGCCGCCAGGTCGTAGAAGGCCGGCTCAGCCCCGGCCAGCAGGGCCGCGCCTTCGTAGATCTGATAGAAGGGGTTCGGCATCAGCACGCGTGCCCCGGGCTTCTCTGCGACGACGGCCTGGGCGATCGCGAACAGGGCCTCGCGGGTACCGCTGACGGGCAGGACCTGCCGGTTGGCGTCCACGCCATCCAGCTGGAAGCGGCGCTGCAGCCATGCGGCGATGGTCTCGCGCAGCGCGGGCTCGCCGCGGGTGGTGGGGTAGTGGTTATAACCCTGGATCGCGTCGCGCAGCACCGGTTCGACAAACCCCGGCAGCGCATGACGCGGCTCGCCGATCGACAGGGCGATCGGCTCCCGGTCGGCGGGTTGTTGCAGATCCGCGAACAGCCGGCGCAGGCGTTCGAACGGGTAGGGCTGTAGCCGGTCCAGGCGCGGGTTCATGGCGGCTCGGGTGTCGTGTTCGAGGGAAACGAAAGACCGCGCAGTATACCGGAGCCAGACGCCAAGTGGAGACTTGCAACCGAGTCTCGGCAGGGTGTGGCTCCATATCGGGCATCCGCGTGCGGGCGCCCCTACGGCACGCGGATGACGCTGGCGTGGTCGACCGGGCGGTCAGTCCCTGGGTCGGGTGTACCAGAACCAGGCCAGCCGGCGGGAGCGCAGGCTCCAGGGCAGCAGCAGGGCCTGCAGGACCACCAGGATGTGGTGCGCGGGGCTGAACCAGTCCGCCTTGCGTCCCGAGGTCATCACGGGGGTCTCCAGCATCTGGAACCGCTGCCCGTGCTGGTGGCCCCAGCGCGCCATCGCGCGCGACAGGAACACTTCCTCGCCTGCATAGACCCGTTCACTGAAGCCGCCGATCGCCTCGAAGGCCTCGCGGGTGCAGAAGACGTAACAGCCGGCGGCAAGTCCCAGCCGTGCCGACAGGGCGTTCCAGGCCGCCGCGCCCCAGCGGTAGATGCGATGGGTCAGGTGATCGAACGCGACCCGGGCTCCGCCGCCGCAGACCTCGCCGCTGTCCAGTGCCTGGAGTGTCGTGCGGATCAGATCGGCGTCGGGCCAGGTGTCGGCATCGACGAACAGCAGGTAGTCGCCGCAGGCCGCCCGGGCACCCGCGTTGCGGGCGCGGCTGATCTGCCGCGTCGGCTCGAACACGACCCGGCAACCGGCCTGCTGGGCAATCTGCGGGGTGGAATCCGTGGAGGCATTGTCGACGACGATGATCTCGGTCTGACGGTCCGCATTGGCGAGGGCCTGCTGCAGGGCCGCCAGGGTTTGCGGCAGCCACTGCGCCTCGTTCCAGGCCGGGACGATCACCGACAGGGCCGGGAGCCCGCGCACAGGAGAGATCAGTAGGTCGCCATGTGGGGGTCGACGTCCCGCGCCCAGGCGTCGATGCCGCCGGCCAGGTTGATCACCTTGCTGAACCCGGCGCGGTTCAGGAACCAGCACACCTGCTGGCTGCGCACCCCGTGGTGACAGATCACCACGATCTCGTCGTCCGGGTTCAGCTCCTGGTATGCCGCCGGAATCTCGCCCATCGGGATCAGCTTCGAGCCGTCGATGCGGCAGCGCTGGTACTCCCAGGGCTCGCGTACATCCAGCAGGACCGGCGGCTGATCCGCCTCGGCGAGGTGGTCCTGCAATTCCCGGGGGGACATCTGGCGCATGGCGAATTCCGTGTCGGGTGATGCCGACACGCTAAGTTCACAGGAGGTTGGCCGCAAGTGGCCGGCTGCCGCGCAGGGATGGTGTGCACGAGGACGCCCGGGTGGGCGGTGGCGGTTGTCTCAACCGCGGCGCAGGCGGTCCTCGTCGCGGCTGCGACGCTCCAGCCAGCGGCTGCCTTCTTCGGGGCCGAGCAGCGTGGCGGCCAGGGCGATCAGGGCGAACGCGATCGCGGGGGCGACGGTCTCCGCCAGGCCCAGGATATAGGCGGCATATCCAGCGGGTACGGCGACGGCCACCGCCAGTACGACCACGCCCGGATAGGCCATGCGATACAGCCAGCGCGGATCGACCGACAGGGCCAGCACGGTGACCGAGCCCAGCAGGCCGAGAAGGATCCAGCCCGCCGCCGCGGCTTCAAACTCCGCGGCCAGCAGGGCGATCGCCAGGACCAGGCCCAGGGCGATGTGCCGCAGGCGGGTGGAGGCTTTAGGTGTGATCAGCGCATCCATCCAGCAGGGACGGAGGCCGGGGGAGGCGTCGGGAGCGGGGCTGGTGATCTGATACATGAGAGGCGGTTTCCGGGTCGATCGAACCAACGTGTCTGTCCGGCGCTTCGAATCCTTTGAGAGCGGACAAATGATAAAGGGGCCGCCCGACGTGGGGGCCCTTTCTCGGGAATATGGCGCGCCCGGAAGGATAGCGGCGGCGCTGCGCGCCTGGGCCTTCCGGGTGTCGGCCCGTGGCCGACACGTTCCTCGCTGCGCTCGGGATCGAACCAACGAATTTATCGGAGGTTCGAATCCTTTGAGATCGGACAAATGAAAAAGGGCAGCCCGAAATGGCTGCCCTCTCTCGGGAATATGGCGCGCCCGGAAGGATTCGAACCTCCGACCACCTGGTTCGTAGCCAGAATAAGCCTACGTAATCAAGATCGGCTAAGAGAGTTGTAAGGCGATATAAAACGTAGCACAAACTCCCCAACCATCTGGAGTAAAAGCAAAAAACGTCATGGTGGGAATGACGATAAAGACCGATCCATATCGCTCAGATGTGTCACACACAGGTAGAGATTGGGGTTGGGTTGTCACGGAAGGTGGCACAGGAATTCGGCCTCAGATTGACCTTCTGGCTCACGCCTGATGCTTGCGGGATGCGTCAGGGTCACTTCGGCATGTCCGCGTGTCGGTTTGGCCTTGGTGAGGTCACCCAGAGAGGCCTCATGGGCTCCATGCGCTATCCACAGACGACTTCGGTTTCCGGTCCCGCCCAGACGCGCGCCTCGCAGGTCGGGCAGTTCATGCGCACACGGCGATCCGGGCGCGGTGCGGGTGGCGCAAACACCGCCGGTTTTTCGGCATCGTCGGGCATCGCGATCGTCTCGGCCGGCGCGGGGGCGCTGGCGACGGCCAGACCCTGGTGGGCTAGCATCTCCTGCACTTGGGCAAGCGATTCCGGATCGGTGGGGCATGCCGGTCGAACCAGGGCAGTTCGAACCCGGTGGCCAGCAGGTCCGAGCAGGCTCGGGCGAAGGGCCCGTCGGGCCAGATATAGTGCGTGACCCGGCGGCCGGTCTGTTTGCCCTCCGGCAGGCCGGTATCGCTCGGCACCAGACCGATCGCTTCCATCTTGCCGACCCACTCCCGGTTGTGGTGGTTCGAGCGGCTCGGTCGGCCAATGCATTCCTGCCAGTGAGGCACCATCTCGTGTACCAGCGTGGAGAGTGCGACCTCCAGCGGATTCAGGGTGAAGTACCCCGGATGAACACCCAGCTCGTGGATGATCGCGCCATCCGAGGTGATAAAGCGTTCGGCGTGGTGGTAGCCGCGTTGCCGGCGGTAACTGCGCAGCGTGATCAGGCAGGGCGGCAATTCGTTGTCGAACAGCCGTTCGTTGAAATGATCGAAGGCCCGGTGCAGGGCGGAGTACATCGACAGGGTGGGGGAGTCGGTCATGGTGCGTTTCCGGCATCGAGTCTTGAGTCCCGAGATTGTATCGCCCCATTTTTGTCACAAATCCGGTCACAAACTGGGCGAGCCGAGACCTGTCCCGCCCAGGATCTGGTTCGTCCATAGGATCGTTTCACTAAATGCTTGGGAGAGAAATTGAAGGGTTATATATCAAACCGTTAATGAGGTAGTATCTTCTCAATAATCATTTCAATAGGCAGGTTCGGATGAGGAGCAAGCGAGAGGCAGCGCATCAGCGGCTCGGCTTGGCGCTTGCCAGACTCGCCCCGGCACGTGCAGCCGATCTTGCCCGCGAACTGGGGCTGTCGGTTCCCACCCTTCACCGCCTGCTGCAGGAGACGACCGAGCCCGTGCTTGCGGCTGGGCGGGCCCGGCGCACTCGCTACGCTCTGCGCAGAGCGCTGCGAGGCGACTTCGTGCCCATTCCCATCCGTGTGATTGATGAAGCCGGCCAGCCGCACGAGCTCACGGAACTCTCGCCTATCCAGCCACAGGGCTGCCATGCCGACTTCGGTGGCTCGGATTGGCCTTTGGAGGATGACGACGAGACCCCCGAAGGATGGTGGGCCGGTCTGCCATACCCTTTGTACGATATGCGCCCCCAGGGCTACCTCGGGCGCCAGCTGGCGCATCGCTTGCAAGACACGCTCGAGGTGTCACCCAATCCAGATGCCTGGAGTGACGACGATATCCTCTGGGTTCTGAGTCGTGTGGGGTCCGATCTCCCGGGCAACCTGGTCGTTGGTGATGCCGCATTCAAGGGCTGGCAGAAGGCCCGCCTGGACCTCCCTCCGGTTCTCGGGGCGGATGAAATCGAAGGGATGTATGTGAAGGCGGCGGAGGAGGCCATCTCGCTGGGTCTTGCGGGCTCCAGTGCCGCGGGTGAGTTCCCGAAGTTCACCGCCCTTCGGGACCTGCAGGGCAGTCATAGTCCGCACGTCATCGTGAAATTCTCCGGTGACGATGATTCCGCGACCGTGCAGCGCTGGTCCGATCTGCTGGTGGCGGAGCATCTGGCTCTGGAGGCGGTCGCGGCGCTGCCCGGCGTGCAGAGCCCGCCCAGCCGAATCCTCCAGCAACAGGGCCGCACGTTCCTGGAGGTCGAGCGCTTCGATCGCCACGGACTGTTCGGCCGCAGCGCGGTGGTGACGCTGGAGACCGTGAACGCGGCCTTGCTCGGCCATGCGCCTTCGGCATGGGACACCCTCGCCCAAGGACTGGCGGGCAAGCGTCTGCTGGCGCCGGAGGCGGTTGCAGCCATCCGTCACATGACCTGGTTCGGCCGACTGATTGCCAACAGCGATATGCACCTGGGCAATCTCGCCTTTCGACCGGAGGGCGGCCGGCTTGTCCTGTGCCCGGTCTACGACATGCTCCCGATGGCCTACGCGCCGCTCCCGGGTGGCGAGTTGCCGCGCGTGACGTTCGAGCCCGCCCTGCCATTGCCCCGTGAACATGGTGCGTGGGTCACCACTTGTCACGCCGCGATCGGGTACTGGCAAACCGTGTCGGATGACACCCGCATCAGTTCCACGTTTCGCAGGATTGCATCCGAAAACGCCCTCGAGCTGCAAAGACGCCTGGCACTCGTTGCGCCCTGATTACTCGCCGTGCAGTGCCCATTGGACGCGGGCATCAATCTAACGACAATTACTCTGGCCGGCCGAGAAGACCTACAGCGTCAGATGTGCTCGGCATCCGCCGCACTCCGTCTAAGCTTGGAAATGCGGAGAATGATCCGCATAATCTCCGCATATTATGCGGAGAATGGTGTGCGATATATCTGGGAACTGGCCGGTTGGCCCCACTGGCAGTGGGATGCGGAACACATCGCGCCGATGCTGGCTGCGGCCGCGCGCGAGCAGGGTCGGCTGCTCGGGCGGATGCAGGGGTTGGGTTTCGCGCTACGTGAGGAAGCGTCGCTGCGGGTGCTGTCGGAGGATATCGTGGACTCCGGCGCGATCGAGGGCGAACGGCTACCCCTGGATCAGGTGCGCTCTTCCCTGGCACGTCGCCTCGGCCTGGAGGCCGGTGGACTGGTCGCTTCGGGGCGTGATGTCGACGGCATGGTCGAACTGATGCTGGATGCCACGAAGGCCTTTGACCGTGAGCTGACGGTGGATCGGCTGTTCGACTGGCATGCGGCCCTGTTTCCGACGGGGCGCAGCGGAATGACGCGGATTCCCGTCGCGCGCTGGCGGGATGACGATCAAGGGCCGATGGATGTGGTGTCGGGCCCCGTTGGCCGGGAGACGGTGCACTTCTCCGCGCCACCGGCCGAACGCATCCCGGGGGAGGTCGACGCCTTCCTCGGCTGGTTCAAGGCACCCGGCCCGTTGGATCCGCTATTGGTGGCGGGGCTGGCCCACCTCTGGTTCGTGACGATTCACCCGTTCGCGGATGGGAACGGGCGTATCGCGCGGGCGATCGCCGATATGGCGCTGGCACGAGCGGATGGTTCTGCGGAACGTTTCTACAGCATGTCCGGGCAGATCCTTCGGGAACGCAGTGACTATTACGCGATTCTGGAGCGGACTCAGAAACAGGGGGACCTGGACATCACCCTGTGGCTGGAATGGTTCCTGGGCTGCCTGCAGCGTTCGCTGGACAGCGCTCAGGATGCACTCGAGCACGTGCTGTTCAAGGCCCAATTCTGGGAGCGGTTCGCCACCGAGCCGCTCAATGCCCGACAGATCAAGGTTCTCAATCGCCTGCTGGACGGATTCGAAGGTGGGATGACCTCTTCACGTTGGGCCCGGATGGCCAAGTGTTCGCAGGACACGGCGCAGCGGGATATTGCGGACCTAGTGGGCCGGGGCGCGTTGAAGAAGAACCCGGGCGGTGGACGCAGCACGAGTTACTCTTTGCCAGAAACGCTTGCATGACCCCGATCAGGGCGCCGAGCTGTCAAGCAATGCTGATCGCTACCAACCACGTCATCGCGGTAAACCATTTTGATGAAGGTCCACCCGTCTCCCGCAAGAATGACGTAATCGCCGATCCCTACATGGTTATCCGTCGTCTTCAAAAC
>NZ_ARQK01000040.1 GCF_000385215.1 Thioalkalivibrio thiocyanoxidans ARh2 | reverse complement strand
CCCGAGGGCCCTGGAGCAAGGTCCCCGGGCGGAATCCGGGTGCCCTTCTTTGGGTACTTTCTTGGGCAAGCAAGAAAGTACCTCGCGGCGCGCTGCCGAGACAGCGCAGGCAGGCGGCCGGACGAAGGCACCGTAAACACCGGATGCCGAACCAGGGCCAGCCTCAACAGGGCAGGAGGGTAGGGCGACGCTAGCGAATGATGTCCTCGCGCATTCGGCTGGCGATGCCATCCGCCAGCTGCTGCCATTCGGCCGCCAGTGGCGCCTCCAGATGCTCCTCGGTGGTCGCCTTGAAGTGCCGCATCCAGACCGCCAGATCGGCTTCGGTCAGGTTCAGCGGGGCGTGCTTGCCGACCATGTCGATCGTGGGCGGCTGTTCCAGGCGTCCGCCCAGGTTCATGTACCAGAAATCCGAGATGCGCCGGACATGGGACTCGAAGTCCTGGATGCGTTCGAAGTGGTGCCCGATCTCCGGGTCGCTGGAAAGGCGGCGATAGAAGTCGTCGATGACCGCGCGGATGCGGTCGGCGCCGATCTTGTCGCACAGCGGCTCGAGTTTGCGAAAGGCCATGGGGTAGATCTCCTGACGAATCCTGCGGTAACCGTTAACCTGCACGTTGATCAGCAAGCCGGATACCGAGGATGAACCGATTGGATTCTGCGGGCCCTGACGCCATCACGGCGGCGGTGGCCCAGTGCATCACGGACCATACCGCAAGCGCGTTCGAGCCGACAGGAAGCCAGGCCTGTTCCGGGGGCTCGATCAACCAGGCCCAGCGCGTGACCGGGACCGATGGCCGGAGTTTTTTCGTGAAGCTCAACCGGGGCGCGATGGCCGAGGCGATGTTCGCGGCCGAGGCGCGCGGGCTGGAGGAGCTGGCCCGCTGCGAGCGGATGAAGATCCCCGCGGTGATCGGCACAGGCCGGGCGGGCGGTGCCTGCTTCATCGTGCTGGAGGAACTGGACCTGGGGGGGCGCCGCGACGGGGTTGCGCTGGGGCACGGGGTGGCCGACATGCACATGAAGACGGCGGCGCGCTTCGGGCTGGATCACGACAACTACATCGGCTCGACACCGCAGTCGAACCGCCAGCACGAGGACTGGGTATCGTTCTATCGCGACGAGCGCCTCGGCTTCCAGCGGGGTCTGGCGCGTGAGCGCGGGGCCGCGCATTCGCTGATCCAGGCGCTGGAGTCCCTGGAAGCGAATCTGGGCGGGTTCTTCAGCGACTACCGCCCCGAGCCTTCACTGCTGCACGGGGACCTGTGGAGCGGTAACTGGGGCTTCCAGTCCGATGGTACGGCCGTGCTGTTCGATCCGGCCGTCTACTACGGGGATCCGGAGGCGGATCTGGCGATGATGGAGCTGTTCGGCCATCCCGGGCAGGACTTCTTCGACGCCTACGAGGAGATGCGTCCGGTCGACACCGGCTACCCGGTGCGCAAGACGCTCTACAACCTCTACCACATCCTGAATCACGATCACCTGTTTGGCGGGGGCTATGGTTCCCAGGCCGAGCGCATGATCCGCCAGTTGCTGGCGGAGCTGAGATGAGCGGCACCCGAGGGGGCGGTCGACCGGTGTCAGCCCGGCGCCGTGAGGATTCGGCCGCATCGCGGGCTTGTCGCCCCGGGGCGGGGCGGCTAAGGTTCCGTCCATGACGGGCAACAACGACAAGACTACCCCACGCGTGGGTGTGGTGATGGGCAGTACCTCCGACTGGGCGACGATGGAATGCGCAGTGGACGTGCTGGAAGAACTGGGCGTCCCCTGTGAGGCTCGGGTGGTCTCCGCCCACCGCACCCCGGATCTCCTTTTCGAGTACGCCGAACAGGCCCGCGAACGCGGTCTGGCCGCGATCATTGCCGGGGCCGGGGGCGCCGCGCATCTGCCCGGGATGCTGGCCGCCAAGACCTCGGTGCCGGTGCTCGGCGTGCCGGTCGCTTCGCGCCATCTGAAGGGGCAGGACTCGCTGCTGTCGATCGTGCAGATGCCGAAGGGGATCCCGGTCGCGACCTTCGCCATTGGCGAGGCCGGCGCGGCCAATGCGGCCTTGTTTGCCGCCGCGATGCTCGCGAACTCCGACCCCGCTCTGTGCGAACGGCTGGACGCCTTCCGGCGCGCGCAGCGCGATACGGTGCTTAACCAGATCCTGCCGCCGGCCGCATCATGATCCTGCCTCCCGCCACCCTGGGGCTGCTCGGCGGCGGGCAGCTCGGTCGCTACTTTGTGCGGGCCGCGCGCGAGATGGGCTATGCGGTCTGGGTGCTGGACCCCGACCCGCACAGCCCCGCCGGACAGGTCGCAACACGCCATCTTTGCCAGCCCTACGAGGATGCGGAGACGCTGTCGGCCCTGGCCGGCCAGTGCGCGGTGATTACCTGCGAGTTCGAGAACATCCCGCGCCCGGCACTGGAATGGCTGGAGGCCAATGCCTGTCTGCGCCCCGGTCTTTGCGCGCTGGGCGTGGCCCAGGACCGGCTGGAGGAGAAGCGCTTTCTCGCCGAGATCGGGGTAGCGGTTGCGCCCTGGCGCCCGGTGATGGCCGGCGGCGATGGTGGCGAGGACGCCTCCGGTGCACCGTCCTTCCCGGCGCTCCTGAAGACCGCCCGGCTGGGGTACGACGGCAAGGGACAGCGCCCGATGGATCACATGGGCGATCTGGCGGCCGCGCACGCGGAGCTCGGTGGCGTGGACTGTGTGCTCGAGGAACGGGTGCAGCTGGAGCGTGAACTGTCGGTGGTGGTGGCGCGCACCTTCGACGGTCGCAGTGAGGCCTTCCCGGTATCCGAAAACGTGCATCGAGACGGCATCCTGCACCTGAGCCGGGTGCCGGCGCGTGTCGACACGGACCTGTCCGGGCGCGCGGTGGCGATCGCGCAGTTGATTGCCGATCGCCTCGACTATTGTGGCGTGCTGGCGGTCGAGTTCTTCCTGACGATGGGGGGAGAGCTGCTGGTCAACGAGATCGCCCCGCGCCCGCACAACACCGGCCATTACACGCTGGACGCCTGCACCGTGTCCCAGTTCGAGCAGCAGGTGCGCGCGGTTTGCGGTCTGGGGTTGGCCCCGGCGCGCCTGACGGCCCCGGTGGCGATGGTCAATCTGCTGGGGGACCTGTGGCCCGCGGACGGCAGCCCGGACTGGTCCGGTGCGCTGGAGGCCGGGCGTGCGCGTCTGCATCTGTACGGCAAGAGCGAGGCGCGGGCGGGGCGCAAGATGGGACACCTGAGCGTGCTGGGTCTGCCCGGCGAGGACGATGCGATGGCCCCGGCGTCCACCGCCGAGGGGCTTTGGCAGGACCTGGCGCGGGCGGCCGGGGTGACCACGTGACCGAGGCGTTCCCCGATGCCCGTTCGCGGCGTGCGCGTCAGGCGGAGCTCAAGCGCGACCTCGAATTCGCCGATACCCTGGCGGGCGAGTCCCTGCGCTTTCGCACGACCTGGGGGCTTTTTTCGCCGCGCCGGATCGACGATGGCACGCGCATGCTGCTGGATCGCATCGAGGTGCGCCCGGATGACGATTGCCTGGATCTGGGCTGCGGCTATGGCCCGATCGGCCTGACCCTGGCGCGCAAGGCGCCGCAGGGCACGACGACGCTGGTGGACACCAATTTTCTCGCGGTCGAGTACAGCCGGCGCAACGCCGAGCTCAACGGCATTACCAACGTCGAGTGCGTGACCAGCAACGGCTTCGCCCAGATCCGCGAGCGCCGCTTCGATCTCGTGGCGTCCAATCTGCCGGCCAAGGTAGGGCGGGAGATGCTTTACACCTATCTGCTCGATGCCCACGAGCAGATGAACCCCGGTGGTCGCATCTATGTCGTAACCATTACCGGGTTGCGGCGTTTTATCGAGAAGGGGTTCAAGGAAGTGTTCGGCAACTACGACAAGGTCAAGCAGGGCCGCGAGTACACCGTCGCGGCCGCCGAACGCGAGCCCGACTGACCATGGTCGAGGGGGCGGGCGAACTCCCGGTTGCGCTCCGCGTGCTGTCCGCCCTCCTGCTGGGGGCGGGGCTGCTGATCATGCTGCGGCGCATGCCCTGGGAGGCCTTCTTTGTCCCCGGGCGAACGCAGCTCTTTGTGATCGCCACTTTGTGTCTGCTGCTGATCTGGGGGCTGCGCGCGCAGGCCCTGGAGGGTCTGGCGCTGCATTTTCTCGGCATGGCCACGATCACGCTGATGTTTGGCTGGCAGCTGGCGATCCTGATGGTATTTCTGGTGGTCGCGGGACTGGCCCTGCTGGGGGCGCTGCCGCTTGCGGCCTTTCCGCTGACAGTCCTGCTGGCGGGCGTGCTTCCGGTAGCTGTGACCTGGGGGCTGCTGCGGGCGACCGAGGCCTGGCTGCCCCGCCACATGTTCATCTACCTGTACGGGGTCGCGTTCCTTGGCGGGGCCCTGACGGTGGCCGCCACGGTGCTGACCTCGGCGGTGATCTACGGGCTGTTCACCGACCTGGCCTGGGGCGATATCTACCGCGATTACGTGCGTTATCTGGCCCTGCTCGTACTGCCCGAGGCCGTCCTCAACGGCATGGTGGTCACCGGCCTGGTGATGGTGCGTCCGGAGTGGCTGGCGACCTGGTCGGACGAGCGCTACGTGCACGGACGCTGATCGTCGAGCGTCCGGGTGTCCGTATGCCCCCATTTGCTTTTATGTTAATGCACCATTCAGGGAAGCCCTGCTAACGTTCGCTTCACGATGGGGTGCAACCCCGTTGGTGAGCTGCAAACGAGGAGACCACAACAATGAAAACCAAGCTGTTCGTTCTGGCCGGGATTGCAGGAAGTGTGCTGATGCTGTCGTCCGCCGCGCAGGCGACCGACATCCAGGCTGGCCAGTCCAAGTACCAGTCTACCTGCCTTAGCTGCCATGGGGCCGAAGGCAAGGGCCAGGCGATCTTCCCCGCGCTGGCCGGTCGTGACGCCGAGTACGTGACCGACAAGCTCGAGCGCTACCGCGCCGGTGAAGAGATCGGTTCCCATACCGGTCTGATGCGCCCGCATGCCCAGGCGCTGAGCGATGACGATATCGCCAATGTGGCCGCCTTCATCGAGACCGAATTCAACTGATTCGGCAACCGCGAAGCGGCAAGCCGACGGGCCGGGGTTTCCCCGGCCCGTTTGCGTTGGAGGGCCTGTCGCATGCGTCGCCTTTTGCCTGCCATGGCGGCATCCGGTAAAGTTCCGCGGTTCCGAGAGCGTGGCCGATGGTCGGTCCCGCTATCCCAGAGATTCCTGCGAGGCTTCCCATGGCACAACCCGATTTCATTGCCCCGTCCATCCTGTCCGCCGACTTCGCCCGCCTGGGCGAGGAAGTCGACAACGTCCTGGCCTCCGGCGCGGACATCGTCCACTTCGACGTGATGGACAACCACTACGTGCCGAACCTGACCATCGGTCCGCTGGTCTGCGATGCCCTGCGCAAGCACGGCGTGACTGCGCCGATCGACGTCCACCTGATGGTCAAGCCGGTGGACCGTATCATCCCGGACTTCGCCCAGGCCGGCGCCAGCTACATCACCTTCCACCCGGAGGCCTCCGACCATATCGACCGCACCCTGCAGTTGATCCACTCCGAGGGCTGCAAGGCGGGTCTGGTGTTCAATCCGGCGACCCCGCTGTCCTATCTCGACTACGTGATGGACAAGGTCGACATGGTCCTGCTGATGTCGGTGAACCCGGGCTTTGGCGGCCAGAAGTTCATCCCGGCCACCCTCGACAAGCTGCGCGAGGCGCGCAAGATGATCGACGCCTCCGGGCGTGACATCCGCCTCGAGATCGACGGCGGCGTGAAGGCCGACAATATCCGCGAGATCAAGGCCGCGGGGGCCGATACCTTCGTCGCCGGTTCCGCGATCTTCGGTGCCGGCAGCGATGCCGACGCGAACCGCTACAACAGCATCATCCAGCAGATGCGCGACGAGATGGCCAAGGCCTGATTCGTCCGGAGACCGGGATGTCCCTGAAGCGCCCCCGCATGATCCTGATTGACCTGGACGGCACGCTGATCGACAGCGTGCCGGACCTGGCCTATAGCGTGGATGCCATGATGCGCGAGCTGGGTCTGCCCGAGCGCGGCGAGGCGGCCGTGCGCAACTGGGTCGGCAACGGCGTGGAACGGCTGGTCAAGCGGGCGCTGCTCAATGCGCTCGACGGCGAGCCGGACCCGGAGGCCTTCGAGCGGGCACTGCCGGTATTCATGCGCATCTACCAGGAGAACACCGCCGGGCGCTCGCCGCTGTATCCGGGGGTGCGCGAGGGGCTGGATCAGCTGAAGGCCGCCGGTTACCGCCTGGGCTGCGTGACCAACAAGGCCGAGCGCTTCACCGTGCCGCTACTGCGCGAAAAGGGCATCCTCGACGACTTCGAGATCGTGGTCGCCGGCGACGCCCTGCCGCAGAAGAAACCTGACCCGGCGCCACTGCTGCACGCGGCCAGGGAGTTGGGTGTCGAGCCCTCCGAATCGCTGATGGTCGGGGACTCGAAGAGCGACGTGAAGGCGGCACGCGCGGCCGGCTTCCAGATCGTCTGCATGACCTACGGCTACAATCACGGCTTTGATATCCGCGACGAACACCCGGATGCGGTGCTCGACCGGCTGGACGAACTGCCGGAGCTGCTGCCCGCCCGGGCGGCCTGACATGATCGCAATGGACCGGACAGCGGGGCGATGGCGAAACGGCGACTGATCTGCCGCGCCGTCTGCCCCTCTCTTGTCAGGAACCCTTGTGATGACCCCCGAACAGTTCGACGCACTGGCCCGCGAGGGCTATAACCGCATCCCGCTGGTGCGCGAGGTCCTGGCGGATCTCGAGACGCCCCTGTCCATCTTCCTGAAGCTGGCCAACCGGCCGTATTCCTACCTGTTCGAGTCGGTGCAGGGCGGGGAGCGCTGGGGTCGCTACTCCTTCATCGGCCTGCCGGCGCGGACCCGGGTGCGGGTGCACGGCCACGACATCACGGTGGAGACCGACGGCAAGGTGGTCGAGCAGACCACCGAGACCGATCCGCTGGCCTGGATCGAGGCCTACCAGGCGCGCTTCAAGGTCGCCGAACTGCCGGGCCTGCCGCGCTTCACCGGTGGCCTGGTCGGCTACTTCGGCTTCGAGACCGTGCGCCTGATCGAGCCGCGCCTGGAGGGCCCGGAAAAGCCCGATGCGCTGGGGCTGCCAGATATCCTGCTGATGGTTTCGGAGGAGGTCGTGGTCTACGACAACCTCTCCGGGCGGCTGTATCTGGTGGTGCATGCCGATACCTCGCGCCCCGACGGGCAGGTCGTGGCCGCGGAACGCCTCGACGAGCTGGAGAGCCGGATCGGCGAGCCGCTGGTGCCGCCGGGAGACCCACCGCACCCGCACGCGGTGCCGGAGTATGTGCCGGGCTGGTCGGCCGAGGGCTTCCAGGCGGCCGTGGCGCGGGCGCAGGAATACATCATGGACGGCGACGTGATGCAGGTGGTGCTGGCGCAGCGCATGAGCGTCCCGTTCTCGGCGCCACCGCTGAACCTCTACCGCGCGTTGCGGGCGCTGAACCCGTCGCCCTACATGTACTACCTGGACCTGGACGACCACCACGTGGTCGGGGCCTCGCCGGAGATCCTGGTGCGGCTGGAGGACGACCGCGTGACCGTGCGCCCGATCGCCGGCACCCGCCCGCGCGGGCGTACCGAGGAGGAAGACCGCGCGCTGGAGGTCGAGCTGCTGGCGGACCCGAAGGAGTGCGCCGAGCACCTGATGCTGATCGATCTCGGGCGCAACGACGTCGGCCGGGTCTGCGAGATCGGCTCGGTGGAGGTGACCGATACCATGACCATCGAGCGCTATTCGCACGTGATGCACATCGTCTCCAACGTGGAGGGCCAACTCGCCCCGGGACACTCGCCGATGGACGTGCTGCGCGCGACCTTTCCGGCTGGCACGGTCTCCGGCGCGCCGAAGATCCGCGCGCTGGAGATCATCGACGAGCTGGAGCCGGTCAAGCGCGGGCCGTATTCCGGGGCGGTCGGCTACCTCTCCTGGTCCGGCAACATGGATACCGCGATCGCGATTCGCACGGCCGTACTGCACGACGGTGAGCTGCACATTCAGGCCGGCGCCGGGGTGGTGCACGACTCGGTGCCCGAGAACGAGTGGCAGGAGACCCTGAACAAGGGGCGCGCGGTCGTGCGCGCGGCCGAGCTGGCGTTGGGCGGACTGGGGCCGCGCAGGCACCGTGGCTGAGGACGTGATGACCGGTGCAGAACGGGCAGCGCGAGCGCGGTTGTCGGGCACGCCGGGCGCACTCGCGCTAGTCTGCGATCTGTACCGGTCCGGTGCGGCGGAGGGACTCCCGGCATGATCCTGATGATCGACAACTACGACTCGTTCACCTTCAATCTGGTCCAGTACCTGGGCGAGTTGGGGGCGGAGGTCGAGGTGCACCGCAACGACCAGATCACACCCGACCAGGTCACCGACCTGGCGCCTGCCGGGATCATGATCTCGCCCGGGCCCTGCACTCCGAACGAGGCGGGTGTGTCCATGGAGGTGATCCGCCGCTTTGCCGGGCAGATCCCGATCCTCGGGGTCTGCCTCGGGCATCAGGCGATTGGTCAGGTGTTCGGCGGGCGCGTGGTGCGGGCCCGCGAGATCATGCATGGCAAGACATCCCCGGTGCATCACACCGGGGTGGGGGTCTTTGCGGGCCTCGAGAATCCGCTGGAGGCCACGCGCTATCACTCCCTGGTGGTGGAGTCGGCCTCGCTGCCCGATTGCCTGGAGGTCACCGCCTGGACCGAGCGCGAGGATGGCACCCGCGACGAGATCATGGGCCTGCGCCACCGTGAACTGGACGTCGAGGGCGTGCAGTTCCACCCCGAATCCATCCTGACCCGGCAGGGGCACGAGCTCCTCGACAACTTCCTGCGCCGCCTGCCCCAGCCGGCGTGACGCCGCATCAGCGCACCCGGCTGCGTTTCGCGCTGCTGGTCGCACCTTTGGCGCTGCTGGCGCCGTTCTCGCTGGATACCTACCTGCCGTCGTTCCCGGCGATGGCCGCGGACCTGTCCGTCGACGGTGCGGCGATGCAGGCGACGCTGTCCTCCTATCTGGTCGCCTTTGCCCTGGCCACCCTGGTGGCCGGGCCGCTGTCGGATGCCTTTGGCCGGCGTCCGGTCGTGCTGTGGGCGCTGGTGGCCTACGTCGCGACATCCGCGCTACTGGTGGTGGCGGTGGAGTACTGGCAGGTGATCGGGCTGCGTGTCGGTCAGGGCTTCGCGGCGGCGGCCGGGGTGGTGGTGAGCCGTGCCCTGGTGCGCGACCGTTTCGACCCCATTGATGCGCGGCGTGTATTCGCGATTGTGACGATCATGTTCGCGATGGGGCCTGCGATTGCGCCCATCCTGGGCGGCTATCTGCAATCCGCGTTCGGCTGGCGCTCGGTGTTTGCGTTCCTGGTGCTCTACGGGGTCGTGCTGCTGCTGGCCGCGCGTCTGTGGCTGCCGGAGACCCTGCCCCCGGTCGGGCGCGTGTCCAGCCGGCCGCGGCTGGTGCTCGGGCGCTATGCGGGCACCCTGCGCAATGTGCAGTTCCTGCAGCCGGTGCTGGTGCATACCACCCTGTTCGGGGCCAAGTTCCTGTTCGTCGCGGCCTCGCCCGCGCTGATCTATGTGCATCTCGGAGGCGGCGAGCGCGATTTCTGGTGGCTGTTCGCGCCCATGGTGGTCGGGCTGATGCTGGGGGGCGTGGCCTCCGGCTGGAGTGCCGGGCGCGTGGCGCCCGAGGTCACGGTCCGCATCGGCTTGCTGCTCACCGGGATTTCGCTGGCGCTGGTGGGCTGGGCGGCGCTGGCCCCGGAACCCTCGGTGGCGGCGGTGACCCTGCCGTTTGCCCTGTACAGCTTTGCCCTGGCCTTGGGGATGCCCTCGCTGACCCTGCTGGCGCTGGACTGCTATCCGGGCGCGCGCGGCATGGCCTCGGCGATGCAGGCCTTTATCCAGCTCGGGTTTGCAGCCCTGCTCACGCTCTTCGTGGTCGACTGGCTGGATGACGTCCTGCTGCACCTGGTCGCCGGTGCGGCGCTGATTTGGCTATTCGCCGCCGCCGTATGGTTTGGTGGAGGGTTAGGGAAACGCTGATCCGTGTTTCCCTGGTTCGTGCCGCGCGGGAGCGGGCGTTACACTAGCGCTCCCGATTCCCCGACAGGAGCAGCCCTGTGACCGTGCAGCAAGCCATAGCGGCCCTGATCGAACGCCAGAACCTGGATGAGGCGGCGATGACCGCCGTGATGCAGGCGGTGATGACCGGCGAGGCCACCGACGCCCAGATTGGCGGGCTGCTGGTGGCCCTGCGCATGAAGGGCGAGACCATCGAGGAGATTCGTGCGGCGGCCGGCGTGATGCGCGAGCTGGCGACGCGCGTGGATGTACCGCGGACCGGGCTGGTCGATACCTGCGGCACCGGCGGCGATGCCTCGGGCACCTTCAATATCTCGACCGCCTCGGCGCTGGTTGCGGCGGCCGGTGGCGTGCGGGTGGCCAAGCACGGCAACCGTTCGGTGTCGTCGAAGTCCGGCTCCGCGGACGTACTGGAGCACCTGGGGATTCATCTCGGGCTGTCGCCGGAGGCGGTCGGTACCTGCATCGAGGAGGTCGGCGTGGGCTTCCTGTTTGCCCCGGCCCATCATGGCGCGATGAAGCACGCGATCGGCCCGCGCAAGGAACTGGGCGTGCGCACACTGTTCAACGTGCTGGGCCCGCTGACCAATCCCGCGGGGGCGCCGAATCAGGTGCTGGGCGTGTTCTCCGAAGCCTGGGTGCGTCCGCTGGCCGAGGCCCTGAAGGGGCTGGGCAGCGAGCACGTGCTGGTGGTGCACGCCGAGGACGGGCTGGACGAGATCAGCATCGGCGCCCCGACGCGTGTGGCGGAGCTGAAGGATGGTGTGATCGAGGAGTACACCATCGTGCCCGAGGACTTCGGGCTGACACGGAGCGGGCTGGATGCGATCCGGGTCGACAGTGTGGAGGCCTCGGCCGCGATGCTGCGCGGGGTGCTGGAGGGGCAGGCCGGCGCCGCCCGCGATATCGTCCTGCTGAACGCCGGGGCCGCGATCTACGCCGGGGGAGGCGCCGAGTCGCTGGCCGCGGGTGTTGGCCGCGCGGCCGCAGCGATCGATTCGGGCGCGGCCCGCGAGCGCCTGGAGCGGCTGCAGGCGACCAGTGCACGATTGACCAATCAAGGAGCAGGAATCTGATGAACGACGTCCCGGACATCCTCAAGCGGATCCTCGAGCGCAAGCGCGAGGAGCTGAAGGAACGCGAGGCCTTCTGGCCGTTGCGCGAGCTGCGTGGCTGGATGGGCTCGGCTCCGGAGCCGCGCGGGTTCCGGGCGGCGCTGCAACGCGATATCGATGCCGGGCGCGCGGCCGTGATCGCGGAGATCAAGAAGGCCAGCCCTAGCCAGGGGCAGATCAGCCCGAACTTCAACCCCGAGGCCTTTGCCCGCAGCTACGAGGAACATGGGGCCACCTGCCTGTCGGTGCTGACCGACGTGGACTTCTTCAAGGGGCGTGACGGGGATCTGCGTGATGCGCGCGTGGCCTGCAAGCTGCCGATTCTGCGCAAGGACTTCGTGATCGACCTCTATCAGGTCTACGAGGCGCGGGTGCTGGGGGCGGACTGCGTGCTGCTGATCGCCGCCGCGCTGGATGACACCGCGCTGCACGAGCTGTACTTCCTGACCCGCGAGCTGGGCATGGATGCCCTGGTCGAGGTGCACGATGCCGAGGAGCTCGAGCGCGCGAAGAAGATCGGCGCGGACCTGATCGGCATCAACAACCGCGACCTGCGCAGCTTCGAGACGCGGCTGGAGACCACGTTGGAGCTGAAGGGCCAGGTGCCGGACTCGGCACTACTGGTCACCGAGAGCGGCATCCATACCCGCGAGGATGTGGCGCGCATGCAGGAGGCGGGAGTGAAGGCCTTCCTGGTGGGCGAGGCCTTCATGCGCACCGAGGATCCGGGGCTGGCGCTGGGCCGGCTGTTCCGCGGCGAGGACTGAACCCGCGGGCGAGGCGCCCGCCCGCGTTCGCTGCGGGCAGGCTCTTGCCAGGATGCCGTTCAGCGGGTGCCGAACACGACGATGGTCTTGCCGTGGGCGGTGATCAGCCCGCGTTCCTCCAGGTCCTTCAGGACGCGTCCGGCCATTTCGCGCGAGCAGCCGACGATGCGCGCGATCTCCTGACGGGTGATGCGCAGCTGCATGCCGTCCGGGTGGGTCATCGCGTCGGGCTGGCGTGCCAGATCCAGCAGGGTGTGGGCAATGCGGCCGGTGACGTCGACAAAGGCCAGGTCCATCACCTTGCGCGAGGTCTGGCGCAGGCGGGTGGCGATCTGGCTGGTCAGCAGCATCAGGATCTCCGGGTCGCGCTGCACGATCTCGCGGAACTGGGTATAGGGGATCTCGGCGGTCTCGGTATCCTCGCGGGTGACGACCGTCGCCGAACGCGGGTCATCCTCGAACATGCCGAGTTCGCCGAAGAATTCGCCCTTGTTCAGGTAGGCCAGGACGAGTTCGTGACCGTTGTTCTCGCCCAGCACCGAAACGGATCCGCTGACGACGTAATACAGCGTATCCGGTACCGTACCGGAATGAATGATCGTCGTGCGCTTGCGGTAGTGCCGGCGGTGGCAGTAGCCGAGAAAGCGCTCAAGTGCCGGCGACGGTTGCGCCGGGCGATAGACGAACGGGTTATTCATGGTCATGGCATCCATGGCTTCTCACGTCTCGCGTAGTGGGGACGGGTTTCAGTGTAATCCAGCCCTCCACAAGCGGGACCCGGGTGTCGGGATCGAGTCACAAAATGCGCTGACCCGGGTTCTATTCTGTGCTTGTCGTCTCAAAGTTTGTGCATGTTTTGTTGAGTATAGGCCACACAAGGCCTTCCAAAAGGCCGGAATTTGTGGGTAAAAGGAGACGCTTATGCGGGTCAGGGTGAAGTGGCTGGAACAGGTGGCGTTTGTCGGCGAGACCGGCAGTGGGCATGCGGTGGTGATGGATGGCCCCCCGGATGCCGGCGGGCGAAACCTCGGGGCCCGCCCGATGGAGATGTTGTTACTGGGGCTGGGTGGGTGTACCAGTTTCGATGTCGTGGCAATGCTCAAGAAGGGGCGCCAGGAGGTCCTCGACTGCGAGGTCACGGTGGACGGCACGCGGGCGGAGACGGTGCCCAAGGTGTTTACCGACATCCACGTGCACTTTCGGGTGTATGGCCATGGTCTGTCGGAGAAGCAGGTGGGCCGCGCGGTGGAACTGTCCGCGGAGAAATACTGCTCGGCCTCGCTGATGCTCGGGGCCGCGGCCAGGGTTACCCACGACTTCGAGATTGTCGAGGGTCCCGCTCCGCGCTGAGCGTCCGGGTGGGATGCCGGAAATTTTCACCAGCGGGGACGGCGTGTTTCCCTGACGGGCCGGGACGTCTACAATCCGCCGTTCCCTGCGTCCCGGGCAAGAGGAAACGCCATGCCCCGCCACAAGAAGCAGATCAAGCTCCACGGGTTCAATAACCTGACCAAGAGCCTGAGCTTCAATATCTACGATATCTGCTACGCCTCCGGCGAGCGCCATCGAGACGAGTACATCGCGTACATCGACGAGGCCTACAACGCCCAGCGTCTCACCCAGATTCTGTCCGACGTGGCTCATCTGATCGGAGCCAACATCCTGGATATCTCGCGCCAGGACTATGATCCTCAGGGCGCCTCGGTCACCATGCTGATCTCGGAAGAGCCGGTGGCCACCGAGAAGATCGGGTATACCGAGGGCCCAGGCCCGCTGCCGGAAACGGTGGTCGGCCACCTCGACAAGAGCCATATTACGGTCCACACGTATCCGGAGTCCCACCCGGAGGGCGGGATCGCGACCTTTCGCGCGGATATCGATGTGTCCACCTGCGGGCGCATCTCGCCGCTGCGTGCCTTGAACTACCTGATTCACAGCTTCGAGTCGGATATTGTGATCATGGACTATCGAGTGCGCGGTTTTACCCGCGACGTGCGTGGCAAGAAGCACTTTATCGACCACAAGATCAACTCCATCCAGGACTTCCTCTCGCGCGATACCAAGGACAAGTACCAGATGGTGGACGTGAACGTGTACCAGGAGTACCTGTTCCACACCAAGATGGTGCTGAAGGACTTCGACCTCGACAACTACCTGTTCGGCCTGGGCAAGGACGACTACTCGGCCCGGGAGGCCAAGCGCATCGCCAAGCTGCTCAAGCACGAGATGATGGAGATCTTCTACGGCAAGAATATGAGCCGTCCGGCCTGATACAAACGCCGCGTTTGCTCACTGGCGCGACAGCATCCTCTGGTGATATCCGCGTCGGGCACGCCATCTGGCACACTGTCGGTACTGTCCGTGAACCGGAGGTCCCATGACCAGCCGTGCCCCCGCGATCGACGCCCGTCCGGCGATGTTTCGCAACCACCCGTTTGGTTTCGTTTTCAGTGTTCTGCTGATCGCGGCCTTTGGTCTGGGGCTCCTGATTCTGCTGTGGTGGTATCTGCAGACGCGGTCGGTGCGTCTGCGCATCGACGCCGACCAGGTGCATCTGGAAGAGGGGCTGCTCAGCAAGTCCCATGTGGACCTGGATATCGGCCAGATCCGCACTGTGAAGGTGGACCAGAGCTTCTGGAACCGGGTCTTCCGGGTGGGCGAGATTGCCGTGTATACCACTGGCGACAACCCGGAGTTTCGGGTGGCCGGGATCCCCGACCCGCACCGCGTGCGTGATTATGTGCGGGATCGTCGCGAGGCAGCTGCATGAACTCCCGTGATCACCGTGACAGCCGCCTGGCCCTGCGCATCCTACTGGGGACCTCGGCCCTGGCCGCGCTGCTGGTGGCGTTGATCGTACTGGCCATGGCGGTCACCCTGCCCGGACTGTCCGGGTGGGTGGCCGCTACCTTTGACGATGGTATGGGGCTGGCGATGGCGGCCCTGGTCGCCGCGATCGTCTCGCTGCTGGTGATGCTGGTGTTCGCACTGGCGGCCGGGGAGGGGCTGATCGGCGAGCTGCAGTTCATGATCCCCGGTTTCTTTTTGTTCTTTGTCTTCTTCTGGCTGCTGCTGGCCTGGGTCTTCTGAGCCGGCCGGCGGATGGTCCCACCACCACGGAGTGCCAACGCGTGAGCAATCAGCAAGATGCCGACCCCAACGCACCGCACCACCTGACGCTGCGGCCGACGCGTATGGAGGACTACGACGATATCCGCGAGATCATGGAGCGGGTGTACGAGGACCTCGACGGGGCCTGGAGCGAGGCCCAGTTTCGCTCGCAGATCTCACGCTTTCCCGAAGGCCAGATCTGTATCGAGGACAACGGCAAGGTGGTGGCTGCGGCAATCAGCCTGATTGTCGAGTACAAGCGTTTTGGGGATCAGCACAGCTACTGGCAGATTACCGGCAACGGTTTTCTGACGACCCATGACCCGGACGGCGACACCCTGTACGGGGTCGATATCTTCGTTCATCCCGGTTACCGCGGGCTGCGCCTCGGACGGCGTCTGTATGACGCGCGCAAGGAACTGTGCCAGAAGCTCAATCTGCGGGCGATCGTGGCCGGGGGGCGCATTCCGGGCTATGAGCAATATCGGGACGAGCTGACCCCGCAGCAGTATGTGGAGAAGGTCAAGAACCACGAGATCACTGATCCCATCCTGACCTTTCAGCTCGCCAATGATTTCCACGTTCGCAAGATCATCACCAACTACCTCCCGGACGACGAGAAGTCCGGCGCCTTTGCGACGCTGATCGAGTGGCTCAACATCTACTACGAGGAGAAGGAGAAGCTGATCGGCGGAAGCCGTTCGGATGTGCGCATCGGCGTGGTTCAGTGGCAGATGCGTCCCACGCCAGACCTCGATTCCCTGTTTCAGCAGGTCGAGTATTTCGTGGATGCGGTCTCGGGTTACCGCTCCGATTGCGTGCTGTTCCCGGAATTCTTCAATGGTCCGCTGATGGGTGCGTTCAACCAGGAGTACCCGGCCGAAGCGGTGCGCCACCTGTCGGAATACACCGAGCAGATCCGCGAGGAGATGGTGCGCCTGGCACTTGCCTACAACATCAATATCGTTGCCGGGTCGATGCCCGAATACAGCGACGAGGTCCTGCGCAACGTCTGCTACCTGTGTCGGCGTGACGGAACCTGGGACCGCCAGTACAAGGTGCACGTGACCCCCGACGAGGTCGCCTACTGGGGACTGCAGGGCGGCGATGAGGTGCACGTGTTCGACACCGACTTCGGCAAGATCGGCATCCTGATCTGCTATGACGTGGAATTTCCGGAGCTGCCGCGGGTGATGGCCGAGAAGGGGTTGCAGATCCTGTTCGTGCCGTTCTGGACCGACACCAAGAACGCCTACCTGCGGGTGCGTCGCTGCGCTCAGGCGCGCGCCATCGAGAACGAGTGCTACGTGGTGATGTCGGGCTCGGTTGGCAATCTCCCCAGGGTCGAGAACATGGACATGCAGTATTCCCAGGCTGCGGTGTTTACGCCGTCTGATTTCGCCTTTCCCCACGACGCGGTCGCGGCCGAGGCCACCCCCAACACGGAGATGACCCTGATTGTCGATCTCGATCTCGACAATCTCAAGGAGCTGCGCAACCACGGCTCGGTGCGCAACCTGCGCGATCGGCGGCGGGACCTGTACGCGGTCCAGTGGAAGTCGAAGCCCGTCTGAGTGGATGTACAAAAACGTGATCTGGTTCGCGTCGGGGTGTGCCGTGTGCTGGCGTCGGGGCGGGCGCATGCGTAACCTGCTCAAGGGCGCTCGAGCCCGGCCACGCAGGGATATGTGGCCTCGACGTGCCCAGGGGGACTTTCATGACCGAACAGCAACCGCCAATGACCCGCACCGCCATACTGGTGGTGGATGATTCCAAGGTGATCCGTATCGCCCTGCAGCGCATCCTGCAGGGTGAGCGCGTCGTTTACGAGGCGGCGGATGGCGAAGAGGCCTGGTCACTCCTGCAGCGCAACGCCGACATCGGCCTGGTCCTGACCGATCTGTCCATGCCGGGCCTGGACGGTCAGGACCTGCTGTTGCGCATCCGAGATGGCGTGGAAGGGCTCCCGTCCGATCTGCCGGTGGTCATCATTACCGGGCAGGAAAGCGACGAGGAAGCCAGCCGTGAATGGCTGCAACTGGGCGCCAATGCCGTGCTGATGAAGCCCTTCATCCCCGGTCGCGTGCGCGAGGTAGTCAATGAACTGCTGCCGCTTGCCCCCGCCGGCGGTGACCAGGCCCTGCGACAGGAAGTGGAGCGGCTGCGCCGCGAACTGATGCTTCGCCAGCAGTCGGCCGACGAGCGCGAGGCGCAGCGCGAGATCGAGCGCCTGCGCACGGCGCTGAGCGAGGCCCGGGACGAGGCAACGGCCGCCTTGCAGCGAGCCGAAGAAAGCGAGGGTCAGCTGGCCGAACTCCAGGCAGCCGAGATGATCGCGGGCGAAGACCCCGATGAAGAAGCACCGACACCCGGCGCGCCCGAGCAGCTCGAGGAGCTCGAAAAGTTACGCGCCCGGGTGCGCGAGTTCGAGAACGAGAATATCCGTCTGGATCACGAGCTGGTGGAGCTCGACCGGCTGCGCGAGACGGTACAGAAGGAACGGGACCAGGCCCTGGAGGATGCGGCCCGATTGCGCAAGGAGCGCAACCAGCAGTGCGAACGCGCGGCCGCGGCCGAGCGGGCCCGTGCCGACCTGGAGGCCCGTTGTTCGGAGCAGGACGGTTCCGCTTCGGCTCTTGGCGAGCGGCTGGCGCAGCGCGAGCAGGAGCTGAGAGAAGCGCGCGAGCGCAATCAGGCCCTGCGGGCCCGGGTTCGTGAACTGGAGCAGGGGGTGACCAGTCCGGAATCGACTTCGCCTGCGGCGGGGGAAGAGCGCGACACCTCTTCTCCACGCGTCGAGCCGCACGAGCCCCTGGTGGCCCGGGCCAACGAATCGGTCCCGTCCGGGCCGTCCCTGGCGGCGGATGCACCGGCCCCTCGCACTTCGTCTCGCGGCCGTCGTAGTCGGCCGGCGCGATCGCGCGGGTGGCGGTGGCTGAAGCTGGCCATCCTGGTGATGGTCGCCATCGTGGTGGGATTGGGGACCCTGATCTTCTTCCGCAATTTCTGACCGGTCTGGTTGTTGCGGTTCATGGGGGTGAGTGTGGCCGGCGGCGGCCCGCCACACTCACACGCTTGTCGAAGTCTGAATCACATGCGCCCCAGGGCGCTGAGCAGGTGTTTCCAGGAGTCGCGGTCGGCCCGTTCGTCATAGCCCACTGGCATGTCGAATTTCTCGGCGACTTCGTCGGCCCTGGGGTTGGTGAAGCTGTGCACCACACCGGAGAAGTCGACGAAGGTGTAGGTCGCCTCGGCGTTGTCCATTTCTTCGCGGAAGTCGGCCACCTGCTCCGGCGGCACCATCGGGTCGGCCGCACCGTTGAAGACCAGCACCTCGGCCTTGACGTCGCCCGTACCGGCCGGGTGATCGGTTTCCAGCGCGCCGTGGAAGCTGGCGACCAGCGCGAGATCCATTCCGGCGCGTGCGGCCTCGAGCACCACTGTGCCGCCGAAGCAGTAGCCCACCGCCGCCAGGGCCTGATCGGCCGTGGCGTCGTGGTCCTTGAGCCAGTCATGCGCGGCGGTAAAACGGCCCATCAGGAGGTCCCGGTTGCCACGGATCTGACCGGCGAACTCGCCGGCGTCCGACGGGTGATCCGCCTTCTTGCCGCTGCCGTACATGTCCAGAGCGAACGCGGCATAGCCCTCCTGTGCCAGTTGTTCGGCCCGCTCGCGGGCATACTCGTTGTGACCCCACCACTCATGGACCACCAACACGCCCGGGTGGGGGCCGTCGCTGTCGGGGTAGGCGAGATAGCCGGTCATCTCCTCGCCGTCGTGTTCGTAGGTGACCTCCTCGGTCTGGATGCCGGCCAGAGCCAGGCCGGGGAGAGTGAAAGCGAATAGCGCAACCGTCAGACGCAATGCCATGGCAGAAACTCCGCTGTTTGGGGACAAGCACCCAATAATGACTGGGGGTTCTGATTATGGTTCGTGCTGCCGCGTTTTTCCTGCCCTTCGTTTCCCTGGCGGGAAACGTGGGGTTACAGTAGGGGGCAGCGGGGCGTGCGGCCCTGTGATGGAGCGCCTGGATGTCGGAGATGCACGCAAAGGAAAGCCTCGAGGCCCGCGTCCAGTCGGCTGACAAGCTGCTGGCGATGCCGCAGGTCGTGTTCGACGTGGCGCGCCTGCTGGAGGATGACACCAGCACAGCGGGACAGATCGCCAGTAGTCTCGGGCGTGACCCCGGCCTGGTGGCGCTGGTCCTGCGCTTGGCCAACAGCCCTGTCTACGCACAGGCCCGCACTGTGGATACAGTCGAACGGGCGGTGAACCTTCTGGGGCGGGATACCCTCCAGCGTCTGGTGGTCGCGGGCGCAATTACACGCGCCACCAGCAACATTCCCGACCAGGAACGTCTTCCGCTGGAGGTGTTCTGGCGCCACTCCGCCTACTGTGCCGTGATTGCCCGTCATCTGGCCGACCGGGTTCTGCCCCGCCAGGCCGGCAGCGTGTTTCTTGCCGGGCTGTTGCATGATCTGGGCAAGCTCTTGCTGTTCACCCAGTCGCCGGAGGCGGCGCATCGCGCGTTTCTATCCAGTCTGGACATCGGGGACGGCTTGAACCCGCAGGACGCCGAGCGCGAGCAGCTCGGGTTTGACCACGCGGAGCTGGGCGAGGCCCTGGCAGCCCACTGGGGGCTGCCGGAGGGGCTGGTTGCCTGTGTGGCCGGGCATCATCATCCGCAGTCAGCTCCCGAGGCGCATCGCCTGGCGGTGGCGCTGGTGCACCTCGCCAATACGGGGGCCCACCTGGCCGAGATCGACTCGCGCGACTGGGCCGACGCGCCGCCGGTGAGTGCGGATGTCTGGGAGACGGTCGGGCTGGAGCCCGAAGACCTGTTGCAGGCCGTGGAGGCCGCCCAGCACGAGGTCGTGGATGTCGAGGCGCTTTGTGCGCCAGTCCCGGAGTAACGCGAACCTTGCCGTGCTCTGAACGGTCCTAACGGACATGAACCCATGCCGCCAATTTTCTCTGCTGGCCGTGTTGCTGCTCGGCGGGTTGGTCGTGGGCTGCGCCAGTATCCCCGAAGGGGTCGGGCCGCTACCCGAGGAGCCGCTCGCGCGTGCCGACGTCCTGGCCGACCCCGAGGCGGTGCAGGGTCAGGAGGTGGTGTGGGGGGGTGTGATCGCGGACGTCGAGAATACTCGGGACGGTACCCGGCTCGAGATTGTGGCGCGTCCGCTCAGCCGCGAGGCGCGTCCGCGCGAGGTCGACCAGTCAGAGGGACGTTTTCGCGCCTATATCGACGATTTCCTCGACCCCCAAGTATACGGGACGGGGCGCGAAGTGACCGTGCGTGGCCGGATCGACGGAATCGAGGAAGGCTCGATTGGCGAGTTTGACTACCGCTTTGTCCGCATTGATGCGGAGACGGTGCACCTGTGGGCCAAGCGTCCGCCGCCTCGCGACCCGTATTACTACGACCCATGGGGCCCACCCGGCTATATGGGGCCCTACTGGCGGCCGCATCCCTACCACTGGCGTTACGACCCCTGGCGATATGATCCCTGGTACTGGTAACACCTGGCGTGCCGCGATCTTCAGCGTGGCGCTGGTGATGGTGGTGGTGCTGGCCGGCTGTGCCCCCGGTCCGCTGGAAATCCCTGACGCGGTGGGTGACCCCGTGCCCCCCCGCAGCGTGACGGCCGATAACCTGCCGGCCGAGGATCAGGTCTGGGGCGGAATCATCGCCCGAGTCGACAACCGGCCGGACAGCACGGTGATCGAAGTGGTCAGCTATCCCTTGCAGCGTCAGGAGCCCCAGACGCGGCAGGCGAATACGGGGCGTTTTCGCCTCAAGGTCGATGGTTTTGCCGATCCGGTCGACTACCGCCCGGGGCGGCGGATCACGGCGGTAGGCACGGTATCGGGGACCGAGGAGGGATCGATTGGCGAGCTCGCGTATGTCTTCCCACTGCTGGATGCCTACTCTGTGCATCTGTGGCCGGACCCGGAGCCGCCGCGACCGTCGTCGGGCGTGCGTTTCGGGATCGGCATTGGGATCGGGCTCTAGCGCGCCGCTGGCAAAGCCTCCCGAAGCGGTATCGAAATCCACAAGGCATGTTCAAACACGAGGAGTCGCCGATGCGAGCGATCGTTTTCGACGAGCCCGGTGAGGCTGATGTCCTGCAGCTGAGAGAGGTCCCCGAGCCCGAGCTGGCGGGGCCCGATGAGGTGAAGGTCCGCCTGTTGGCGGCCGGCGTGAACCCCGTCGATACCAAGGTTCGGGCGCGCGGCATGCTGGTCCCCGGGGCGCCGCGTAACACGCCCGGCTGTGACGGTGTCGGCGTGGTCGAGTCCTGCGCCAGCGGTGTGCGCCATGTGCGTCCGGGGCAGCGTGTGGCCTTCTGCTTTGGTGGTGTGGGCGCGAGCCCGGGTACCTATGCCGAGCAGGTGGTGGTCCCCGAGGCGGCTGTCGTCCCCGTGCCGGCCGCGGTGACCGACCTGCAGGCTGCGGCCCTGCCATTGGCCTGGCTGACCGCCTGGGAGGCGTTGTTCGAGCGGGCCGACCTGCAGCGTGGCCAGACGGTGCTGGTGCATGCCGCCGCGGGTGGGGTGGGACAGATGGCCGTGCAGATCGCGCGCGCGGCCGGGGCCCGGGTCCTGGGGCTCGTGCGACGCGAGGAGGCGCGGCGTCTGGTGACCGGCCTCGGCGGTGACGTGGTCGATCTCACTCAGCCCGACGCCGGGGAGTCCATCCGGGCCTACACCGACGGTCGCGGTTTCGACGTCGTGCTGGATACGGTGGGCGGGCAGACGTTTCGCGAAGGGCTGGCACAGGTGGCCTATGGGGGTGACCTGGTCACGCTCCTGGCGCCGCCGGATGAGGTGGACTGGAACGCGGCGCGCCTGCGGAATCCGAGTATCAGCCTGGAGCTGATGCTGACCCCGATGCTGGAAGGGGACCGCCGGCGCCTGAAGCATCAGGCTACCCTGGTGGCCGAGGGGCTCGCGCGACTTGCCAGCGGGCGGTTGCAGGTGAATGTGGAAGACAGCCTGCCAATGGCAGAGGCGGTCGAGGCGCATCGGCGTATCGAGGCCGGTGGCCGCCGCGGCAAGCTGGTGCTGCGAATCCCGGAGTAGGAGTAACCAGCGTCTCCCTGGATCAGCTACCGAACAGATGGCTGAACACGCGCGCCCCGCCAATATAGGTGCCGGCGGCGGAACCGAGCGTGGTCAGCAGGAAGACCAGCAGCACGCGCGAGACCCGGTTGTGCCACCAGCCCCTCGGGGTGGTGGTGTCCTGGCGCAGGCGCGCAAAGTCGTCGACACGTGGCTTGCGCAGAAACAGCTCGGCCGCGGCCGCCACGAAGCCCACGCCGATGGTCGGGTTCAGCGAGGTCAGGGGCGCGGCCAGTGCCGCCGTCACCACGGTCAGAGGGTGGGCCAGCGCGATAATCGCGCCAATGGCGGCCAGGCCACCATTGATCATCACCCAGTCCATCACCATCTGCAGGCCGATGTCCGGGTTGCGCAAAAAGCCGATCACGAAGCCGGACAGGATCACGGCGACGATCACCCACGGCAGGATCTTCGGCCAGCGAGCCTTGGGGGGCGGCTGGTCGAGGGAGTCCAGGATGGCGTCGGGGGGCGTCAGTTCGTCTTGCGCCTGGGTCGCGATCCCGGAAAGGTGCCCGGCACCGACCACGGCGAGGATGCGGCGATGGTTGCCGGACTCGGCCATGCGTCGCAGGTGGGCGGCCATGTACTGATCGCGTTCGTGGATCAGCGTGCGGTAGAGGTCCTCCGACTGTTCGGCGAACTCGCTGAAGGTGGACTCCAGCATGTCGCCTTCCTTCAGCCGTTCAATCTCCGATTCGTCGATCTTCTCGCGCGAGAGGACCGAGCCGAACAGCCCGCCGATCAGACCCATGCGTTGCCACCAGGGCACCGCACGATAGGTGCGGCGTAGCGTCAGGCCGAGGTCGCGATCGATCAGAGCCAGCGGCAGCCCGCCATCCAGGGCTGCGTCCATCGCCGCGCGCATCTCGGCACCCGGCTCGATTCCGTACTGCTCGGCCAGGCGCTGCTGATAGGCCCCCAGTGCGAGGCTCGCGGCGATCATCGGGGCCTGGCCCTGGCGCATCACGCTGAACAGGTCCATGCGCTTGATTGCCTCAGGGTCCAGCATCGCGCGCTGGCGGCTTTCGCAGAGCTCGATCGCTACGGCGTCGAACTCGCCCGTATCGACCAGCGCGCGTACCTTGTCGGCGCTGGCGCGCGAAACGTGGGCCGTGCCGAGTACGACCACCTCCGTGTCCCCGAGCCGAAGGATGCGGTGAGGTTCGTCGGCGATCAGGTCATGGACAGAGGTGGTCATCGCAAGCGGGTGGTCCGGTTGGGCGTGCGGGGCGGCAGCGCGGGAATCCTAGGGAGACGCTGATGGAATCGCAAGCTTGCGACGCCATCAGCGTCTCCCTCGCAGGGTCATTCCATGGGTGCGGCCGGTGTCAGGATGGGTCTTCCCCGTCTGCCTCGGGCGCCAGGTCTTCGGACTCGGGTATGGGTGCGGCGTCAGGATCCACGGGCACCATGGCCTCGGGGATGCGCAGGGTATCCAGGCGTTCGAGCACGCGCAGGGCGCGTTCCCGTGCGGTGGCCAGCCCGGAGTGGCTGGGGGCAAGCGCAAGCCCCTCCTCCCACGTGGTGACGGCTTCCTGGATCTGGCCGGCCGTGTACTGACGACGACCCTCTTCCAGCAGGTGCTCGGTGCGTGCATCGCGTTGCTCGCGCCATTCATCGCACAGGGATATGCGTGCGCGCTGCGCCGCCTGGTCGGGGCCGGAGGCCTCTTCGTCCAGCTGGAGGTCCCCGCTGCGGCACCACTGGGCGGCACGCTGCAATTCGCCCGCTTCCAGTGCCTGACGAAGCTGTGCATTGATCGCGGACACGCGCTCGGCTTCCTCTTCGCGGTCCTGGTCTTCCTCGCGTGTGCGCAGCTCCTCGTCGACCTCGCGGATGCGGGCGGCGCGTTCACTGTCGGGGGACAGTTCCTGCGCCAGGCGCAGCAGGTCCAGCTGTTCGCGACCCTCGCTCTCCTCCGCATAGCGTTCCAGGGTCTGGGCCAGGTTGGGCGCGCGCTCGTTCAGGGTGTCCGGGTCTGCGGGCAGCTGGCCGGAGTCATGGACCAGGGGATGCATGATTTCCAGCAAGCGCAACTGCTCGACCAGATTGCGGGCCTCGAGGATGTCGTGGCGCTGCTGCAGGGTGCGCAGGCCGACTTCGCGCTGGCGTTCCAGCTGGTTCATGAAATGCGCCCGCTCTTCACTCTCGGGCAGACGGGACTCGGCGTCCTCCAGGATTTCCAGGGCCTTGGCGACCGCGCCCTCGCCGGAAACGGCGCGCGCGTCCTCCATTGCCCGTTCGGCAGCCTCCCGAGCCAGGAGTTCGATCTCCTCGCGGCGCGTGGTCCATTCGTCGGCCGGTTCGGGGTCGTGCTCGTCGATCAGGTCCAGGGCGTGCTGGTAGGCCCCCTCCTCGACGGCGGCTTCGATCTGGTCTTCTATGGGCATGAAGGGCTGCATGCCGGCACATCCCTGCAAAAACAACAGGGCCAGCAGCGCCAGCAGCAGGCCAGGTCTCAACGTCTGGAACCTCATCGAGTGGCGTCCGCCGCCGCGAGTATGCGGACGACCTCGAGGGGCTCGCTGACCCCGTGTAACTCGTGGGTTCCCCAATGCTCGGTCTTGAACTGCCCTTTCACCTGCTCATGTTCCATGAAGTACTGGGTGGTCACCATGCCGGCGGATGGTGCGACCGTAACCAGGCGCGCCGCCACGTTGACGGTGTCGCCGACCACGGTGAATTGCATGCGGTCCTGGGCGCCCATGTTGCCGGCCAGCATCTCGCCTGCGTTCAGGCCAATGCGGAACTCGACACGTTCCTCGCCCCGGCCTTCACGCTCAGCGTTGATGGCGGCAACTGTTTCCAGCAATGCGAGGCCGGTTTGCGCCGCAGTCTGGCGATGGTTGTCATCGCCGCCGAGGCCGAAGACCGCCATGGTACAGTCGCCCATGTACTTGTCTACCGTTCCACCGTGACGGGCAATACATTCCGCCATCGGACCGAAGAATTCGTTCAGCATGCGCCCGAGCTCTTCCGGCGTGCAGCGTTCCGACAGCGCGGTATACCCCTTGATGTCCGCAAACAGCACGGACCCCTCGACCGCACGCCCGCCCAGCTCGATGCGGTCCAGGTTTTCCAGGATGTCCTGGGCGATCGCGTCGGATACATAACGGCGCAGAGCCGATTCGACCTGGTCCTTGCGCAGCAGGTCCTGGGCCATGTTGTTGAAGGCAGCGGTGAGCTGGGCGATCTCGTCCTCGTGCACCATCGGCAAGGGGCGCCCGTGCTCGTCGACCGGGTGGCGTATGCGTTCGCGCATGGCGTGTGCCAGGCGCTCCAGCGGGCGCACCAGGCGCTTGCTGATGTCGATCGCCAGGATCAGGCTGAGCAGAAACACGCCGATGGCGGTCGCGATCCCCGCATTGATCGTGTTGCGGATCAGCTCCTGCATCGGGGTCGTGTCGATATGCGCCTCGATGTAGCCGACCTGGACATCCTGAAAGCGCACCTCGCGCCGGTAGGGCTCAGCCGAAGCCGCCAATGGCCAGACCCCTTCACCGATGCCCCCGGCTGGCGAGGGCGGGGTACCAGCCGAGGCGATTGCGCCGCGGTCGATGGCGTAGGCGGTTACCGATTCCACGCGACCGTCCTCGACCAGCGAATTCAGCAGGGTCTCCAGCGTCAGATGGTCTTCGGCCAGCATAAGCTCGGCCGAGGTGCGCGCGATGGGTGCCAGGGTCAGCTCGGCCTGAGCCCGTACCTGGTTATTGAGGACGTTGGTGACCTGATTCAGCACCACGACCGACAGGGTGCCGATCCCGAGCAGGGTGAGAATGGCGACGACCGCGACGATTTTCCACGCAATGGGGAGATAGCGTGGGGTGAAATCCCCCGCAGAGAGACGCCCGTTGCCTTGTTTCCCGGCTTTCACGAGACGGAGGCCATGGAGGACTTTCGGCGTGGGGTCAGCCACGCCTGCCACAGATCAAACAATGCTGCCGAGCGCGCCGCTATGGCGGAGCGCTTCTCCAGGGAGCGGCTGAATGCCGCCTCGCCGTCGAGGTTGCTCATCGTGCCGCCTGCGCGCGCCAGCATCAGGGTCCCGGCGGCGCTGTCCCACAGGGCCTGTCCGCCGTGCAGATACAGATCGGCACGTCCGGCTGCCAGCCACGCCCATTCCAGGGCGCAGGCCCCCAGGTTGCGCTGCGAGCGATACGGGGCGTCCGTGGCCATGGCAGCCGCCAGGTCGGGGCCCAGGCGCTTGTAATCGACCAGGGCTATCGCCTGGTCCAGGCGGCTGGCTGGCGCGCGGGTGGCCGCCGGAGGGGGCACATCGTTCAGCAGTAGCGGCCCGTCTTCTCGTGCGGTAAAGAGTTCGTCGCGCACTGGGTCGTACGTCGCGCCGTGGGTCACGCGGTCTTGTTCGATGCGTGCAATGGAGATCGCGAAAAAGGGCATGCCGCCGGCGAAATTGCTGGTGCCATCCAGGGGGTCGACCAGCCAGAAGGCTGGTGCCTGTTCGAGCACGCGGGCTTGTTCCTGCCGGGGCTGCTCCTCGCTCAGCACGGGTTCGTCTGCGACCGTGCGCGTCAAAAGGTCGCGCAGCCGAGCATCAACGGCGTGGTCGGCCTGGGTAATTACCGAGCCATCGTCCTTGTAGTCCACCGCAATCCCGGCCTCGAAGCGCGGTAGCAGCTCGCTGCGGCCGACAGCACGGAGCTCTTCGGCCAGTTGATTGAATACGGGGTCGCTGATGGGCATGGGCGTCGAGTTTGGGGTGATCGTCGGCCGGAAATGGAATGTGGGTATCATACCGATCCATGACGGCTTTGCTGATAATCCTCGCCCTGGTTCTGGTGGCCTTTTATGTGAATGACTCCTGGCGCACGCACGAGCGTGTGCGCCAGATCGCACGGCGCAGCTGTGAACAGGCCGGTGTGCAGTTCCTCGACGGCAGTGTAGTGCGCACGCACCAGGCCATCCGGCGCCGGCCTGGGGGGCTGGGCTGGTGGCGGCAGTACCGCTTTGAGTTTGCCACCGACGGCTCCAGTCGGCATGTCGGCGAGATTTCGCTGGACGGCCGTCGCCTGCGTCAGGTCACCCTCGATCTGCCCGATGACGGGCGCCTGGTGGATGGCGATGACGGTGCGGGGCATCGGGGCCCCGGGCGATGACGCTGAGCGAACTGCGCTATGTCGTGGCGGTGGCCGACCAGCGTCATTTTGGCCGCGCGGCCGAGGCCTGTCATGTCAGCCAGCCCTCTTTGTCGGTTGCCATTCGCAAACTCGAGGATGAACTGGGCGTCACGCTGTTCGAGCGTGGGCGTGGCGATGTGAATGTGACCCCTGCCGGCGAGCAGGTGGTGGCGCAGGCACGGCGTGTACTGACCGAGGTGGAACAGCTGCGTGCGGTGGCGGTGCAAAGCCAGGATCAACTGGCCGGACCCCTGCGGCTTGGGGCGATTTATACCATCGGGCCGTACCTGCTGCCCGAACTGATCCCCGCGTTGCGCGAACGCGCACCGAGGATGCCGCTGGTCATCGAGGAAAACTACACGGACCGATTGCGGCAGCGTCTGAAGCAGGGCGAGCTGGACGTAATCGTGATCTCGCTGCCGTTTGAGGAGCCGGGAGTGGTCACGCTTCCATTGTATGACGAGCCATTCGTTGCGGTGCTGCCGGGCGGCCACCCGTTACAGGACAAGGAGACGCTGGCCCTCGAAGACATGGCGGATGCCACCCTGCTGATGCTCGGGGCCGGGCACTGCTTCCGTGACCAGGTGCTGGAGCGGTGTCCCGCCTGCCAGAGGACGGTTACCGCAGACGGCAGTACGCCGCGCAATCTCGAGGGATCCTCACTGGAAACGATCCGCCATATGGTGGCCTCGGGCATGGGAGTGACCATCCTGCCATGTACGGCCGTAGGGGCGGATCGCTACGCCCAGCGCCTGCTGGCCGTGCGCCGGTTCCAGGATCCGGTGCCCAGTCGCCGGGTGGCACTGGCCTGGCGCACCAGCTTTCCGCGTCCGGAAGCGATTGAGGCCCTGCGTCAGGCCATACTCGCCACCGCACTGACCTGCGTGGATTTCATTCAGCCCGGAGAGAGTTGCTGAAGACCGAACGGGCTGGGATTCAGTGGCCGGCCAGGACGCGGTTGCGACCGGACTGCTTGGCAGCGTACAGCGCCTCGTCGGCCTTCTGATAGAGGGCCTGCAGGGTGGTGTTGCGGCCAACGCTGGCAACCCCGATGCTGGCGGTGACCCTGACCATGCCCTCGCTTTGCAGGGCCGATGCGTCGTCGGCCGTCGCGGTGGCGCGGGTGCTGCCAATTGCCAGACGGATGCGCTCTGCGCATTCCATGGCACAAGCCAGGTCCGCGCCCGGCAAGACGGCCAGAAACTCTTCCCCGCCCATGCGCACGAGCAGATCGGACTGTCGCGTGGCCGTGCGCAGGGTATCGGCTACCCGGCGCAGCAGCTCATCCCCGACGGAATGGCCATAGTCGTCGTTGATGCGCTTGAAGTGATCCAGATCAATGGCCAGCACGGACAGGGGGCGGTCCTGGCGCCGGCAGTCGGCCAGCCATTTGGCACCCTGGATCTCGAAGGCGCGGCGGTTGCCCAGTCCCGTGAGCTCGTCGGTCTCCAGGGTGGATACGAGTCGGCGGTACCGATGGGCGTTGTGCAGGGCCGGGGCGGCCAGGCCCAGCACGGCTTCGATCTGCTGCTGTTCCGCGTCACTGAAACGGCGTCCGCGCATCAGGATCAACGAGCCCATGCTGGCGCCGTTGTAGCTCAGTCCGTATTCGATACGATGGCGATCGTCCTCGCCGCCCGACCAGGATTGCTCGTCGCCCTCGGTGTAGAAGATCCAGCCTGAATGCTGCAGGAGGGCGTAGAGCTGCTCGTGCAGGCGCTGAAGCACGGTCTCAAATTCCAGTGTTGCGGTCAGAGACTGGACGAAGGCCAGTGCATCGAATGGGGCCTCGGGGCGTGCGGTCGATTTCCCCTTGCCCGGTACCAGGCGCAGATTCCCTGCGTTTCCGTCGCGATTCATGGCTTCCTCGCCAAATCCAATAGTCTCGGACCCCGGGTAAAGCGATTTTTGTGCCAGACTGATTAAAGGCCACACAAACAGCATGTTGTGTGGGATTGGTTTGAGCGGGTGACAAAAAATCGGCGCCCTTCTGCCGGGGCGGCAAGGCGGGACCGCCCCGGGCGGCAAGGGGTGGCAAGATATTGACGCATCGGTGCGGGTGCAGCCTTTGGCCGCGTGTGCCGGCGTGTATGTTTTTTCAGCGTTTCCTCAGGGAAACGCTGACCAATGTACGCACTCGCGTTGGTGCCCCCTGTTTTCCGAGACAAGGCGCGTCGTGCAGCGGGTAGTGGTTCTACCCGCAAGCGGCGCAACGCAGGATCGGGGAACAGGGGGCACCAACCCCACAAACCATTCAATGCAGGGGCTCGGCCGCTCTTGCCCGCTTACGGCGTTGCGGCTCGCTTATGTAGCTCGGCTACACCGCGCTCACCGCGCCTTGTCAGCACGCAAGAGCGACTCGAGCGCGAGCGTGTACATTGGTCAGCGTTTCCCTAAACTGCGCCCATGATTCGTCTCTCCGACATTGAGTTGCGGCGTGGCCGGCAGGTGCTGTTGCAGCACAGCGACCTCACTGTTCACGCCGGGTGGCGCGTGGGCCTCACCGGCGCGAATGGTTGCGGCAAGTCCTCGTTGCTGGCGGCATTGCAGGGCGAGTTGTCCGTGGATGCGGGCCAGGTCGAGGTGCCGGAGGAGTGGGTCGTGGCCCATCTCCCGCAGGAGGTCCCGGGCAGCCCCCGCCGCGCGGTCGACTACGTGCTCGACGGCGACGCCGAGCTGCGCGACCTGGAGCGGCAGCTGGAGTCGGTCGAGGATGGCGCGGAACACGCGCGGCTGTATGCGGCCATCGACGCAATCGATGGCTGGGCCGCCGATGCCCGGGCGCGCCGCCTGCTGGCCGGTCTCGGGTTTGCGCCGGAGGATGCCGATCGCCCGATGAGCGACTTCTCCGGTGGCTGGCGCATGCGGCTTGGTCTGGGGCGGACCCTGATGACCCGCTCGGACCTGCTGCTGCTGGACGAGCCGACCAACCACCTCGACATGGAGGCCATCGTCTGGCTGGAGGGCTGGCTGGCGCGTTATCCTGGCACGGTCATCGTGATCGCACATGACCGACGTTTCCTGGATGCGGTTGTGACGCACATCGCCCATATCGAGCGTGGGCGGATCCAGCTCTACAGCGGCGGCTATTCCCAGGCGGAGGCGCGACGCGCGGAGGCCGCCGCACAAAGCGAGGCCGCCGCGGCGAAGGTTGCGGCCGAGCGTGCGCACCTGGAGGACTTCGTGCGCCGCTTTCGCGCCAAGGCCAGCAAGGCGCGCCAGGCCCAGAGCCGGCTGAAGCGCCTCGAACGGCTGGACGAGGTCGCCGTGATTCGCGCCGCGCGCCCGATCCACCTGGAGATCCCGACCCCGGAGCGACTACCCGACCCACTGCTGGCGCTGGAGGCGGCGGAGGTCTGCGAGGGCGAGACCTGTCGCCTGCAGGCGACTGATCTGCGTCTGCGCCCGGAGGATCGCATTGGTGTGCTGGGGCCCAATGGCGCCGGGAAATCGACGCTGTTGTCCCTGCTGGCGGGCGTGCTCGCGCCGACGGCGGGCGAGCGGCGCGTCGACCCCAATTTGAGGGTGGGGTATTTCGCCCAGCATCAGCGTGAGCAACTGGACCTTGCGGCCTCGCCCCTGACGCATATGAAGCGGCTGGACGCCGCCGCCCCCGAACAGCGCCTGCGCGACTTCCTGGGGGGGTTGGGGTTTCCAGGCGAGCGCGCGGATGGCCCCGTTGGTCAGTGCTCCGGTGGCGAGCGGGTGCGCCTGGTTCTGGCGATGCTGATCTGGCAGGCGCCCGCGCTGTTGCTGCTTGACGAGCCGACCAATCACCTGGACCTCGATATGCGCGAGGCCCTGGCCGAGGCGCTGGAGAACTATGCCGGCGGGCTGGTCGTGGTGGCGCATGACCGGGAACTGCTGGCGCGTGTCTGCGACCGTTTCTGGCGGGTCGAGGGTGGGTATCTCACAGAATTCGACGGTGACCTGGACGACTACGCTCGTGAGCTGCAGCGCGAGCGGGAGGCACAGAGCGCCTCCACTCCGTCGATCACCCCCACCATCGAGGCGCCGCGTTCACAGAAGGAACGGCGTCAGCAGGCTGCGCAGGCGCGCGCGGCGTTGCGTCCCCTGCAGAAGCGGGCCGATGCGGCGGAACAGAGCTGTGGTGAGCTGCAAGATCGGCTGCAGGCGATCGAGGGCGAGCTGGCCGATCCCGCCCTGTACGCGGGAGGTAACGCGGGTCGCCTGGCGGAACTCACCCGCGAACAGGGCGAGTTGCGCACGCGCCTGGAGAACGCCGAGGCGGAATGGATGGAGGCGCTCGAGGCGCTGGAGGCGGCACGGCTTGAGTCGGACCGGGATGATTCTGTGACCAGGGCCTAATGCCTGACCCTTGAACTCGGATATTCGGGCGTCTATACAGGAGGGTGAATACACCGGCAAGAGGGGTCATTCGCAATGAATGCACAGGAACTCAATCGTCGCTGTGTAGAACTCTTTCATCACCCGGACGCGCAATTGCACTGCTGGCATCCCAGGATGTTCTGGGAGACTCACATGGTGGAAAACCCGAAGCCGGAGGATTTGCAGCAGCCGAAGGTGGACCTGCGCGAGCTCGAAGTGCTGCTGGCCGAGGCCACGCACCAGGACTCGCAGTGTGCCGCCGAGCTGGAGCAGGCGGATCCGGGGCGGGCGACACTGATCCGGCACATGGTCGAGCGTGGCGAGATGCCACTGCTGCACCGGCCGCACTGACTTTACTGGGTCCCTGGCGGGACCCCGGCCCGGTCCTCCGTCGGGCCCCTTGGACCCCGGCAGGATGTGGTTGCCGGGGTCTCCTTTATGGGGGTCGTGCGTTACTGGCGAATGAAGTCGGAGAAGTACAGGGCCTCGATGCGGGGCGCGCCGGTCAGTTCCTCCAGCAGTTCGTTGAGTTCCTCCAGCGCTTCCTGACGCAGGTCTTCGCGGGCCGCGCTGCCACGCAGGTTGTCGGGCGCGCGCCCCCCCATGACCTGGATGAGGCGATCGCGGACGGCCGGGATGTGTTCGCGGATCTGGCGGGCATCGTCCATCTCGGCGGCCTCGAGCTGAATCTTCGCCTGCAGGTAGCGGGCGCGGTCGGAAGACTCCATGTTGACCACCACGGGTTCCAGGGTCACGTAGCGGCTGTCCAGGTCATCGACTGCGAGGACGCTGCCGGGGATGACCCACCACAGCAGGAGAAGCAGGAAAAGGCTTGGCGACGGGGTCTTCATGCGGAGATCTCGTGTGGCAAGTGGGCCCCTCGCGTGGCGATGGTCGCCGCGCGACGGTGCGGTTCCTGGCGGAAATATCGGGCCAGATGATCATAGACCGCCGGCAGGGTCTCGCGCAGCCCCTGCGGCTCGAAGAAGAAGGCCTCCGCGGCCACGGCCAGGAATTCCTCCGGTGCGGTCGCGGCGTAGGGGTCCAGCGGCAGCTGGTCTTCCGGGGTGTCGTTCTCCACGGCCGCCACAAATGCCTCGTAGGCGGCGGTGAAGTCACGGGTCCAGTCCTCGGCGGAGTGGTCGCGCGCGAGCGGCGGAAAGCCGTTCACGTCGCCGTTGCCGGCATCCAGTACGTGGGTCATCTCGTGCACCACCACGGCACCGTCGCGAACGATATCGGCCCAGGACAGAATCACCGGGCCACGCTCCCAGGCCTCGCCGGACTGCGGCATGGCCCCCTGATGCACGATGCCGTCCTCGTCCACCCATTCGTGCTCCGGCACGAAGGTGTCTGGGTAAAGCACCAGCGTGCGCCAGTCGCGGTAGGGGGCGAGCCCCAGCTCCAGGACCGGCAGGGCGGCGTAGGCCGCGATCATGCGGCACTGCCCCGGTGTCGGCTCCGATTCGATGCCCACGAACTCCCGGGTTCCCAGCAGCCCTTCCACCAGTCCCTTCAGACGCTCGGTTTCCTCGGGGGTGAGGGTCGCGATAAACGGGACCTGGCGCCGCAGGGTCTCCCATTCATCGGGGCTTAGCGAGACTCGGCCGGCATGACCGGCCGCAAAGGGCTCGATCAGCCGCTTGAGCAGGCCGCGCAAAGGATAGTGGGGCGTGTCGTGCATAGCCACATCGTCGCATGTTTGCGGCCGGCATGCCGCCTGGACGGATGCGGCCCAGCCCGGGACAGGGCGGGCGACGGGCGGCTGTCGAAGACCATCGGGCCTCCTGTCCGCGCCGGGCGACGGCGTCGCGACGCGAAGGGGTCGTTCTGTGCCAGAATCGCGGACTCGGGCGGCCCGGCACGGCTGCCACAAACAAGACGACGGAGTTGAGCGGATGCGCAAGCAAGCGGGAATCGTGGCGGGACTGCTGGTGGTGGCACTTTGGGTGCCCTTCGTGGCCGCGGATGAGGTCCATACGGTCGAGCAATTGAACCAGGCGCCGGCTGAACTCGAAGGCGAAATGGTCCGCCTGGAGGGGATCGTGGGTCGGGTCAACGAGGACATCATGGGCGTGAACTTTATCCACTTCGTGGATGGAACCGGCAGCGAGGGTGACTACATCACGATCACGTCCACCGAGTTGCCCGAGGCCGGCGAACGCGTCTCGGTGACGGGGACGCTGGTTCTGGATCGCGACTTCGGCGCGGGCTATACCTATCCCGTGATCATTGAGGACGCGGAGTTTGCCGAGCAGTAGCGGCCCGCCCTGACCGCAGGGTCGGCGCAACTTCGGATTTCATTCGGGCCGCACAGGATGGTGCGGCCGACGCACACCCAGGGAGGGGGCTCATGTCCATCAAGAATCTGCTGACGCGGTTCGTCCTGCTTTATTTCTCGCTGTCGATCGCTGCGATGTTGGTGGTGGCCTGGTTCGGGCTGGACGAGCTCGGTACGCCGCTTGGCATCGCGATTCTCGTGCTGGCGGTCATGTGGCCCTGCGAGGCCTTCGGGCGCAGGAACGGGCGCTATCTGTCACCCTCCGAGAAACGGCGGGTGATCACAGTGATGGTGGCCGTGCTCTGGGGTACCCAGCTGCCCCTCACGCTGCTGCTGGTATGGGCCGAAGGCATCGCACTCGACGCCGTGGTCCTCGGGATCGTGGGCTTCTTCGCGCTTTTGTATGCGGGATTCGTGGTGGCGCTGGTCAACCTCACGGGGCGCAATCTCCGCAAGCGCGGCCTGGTTCCCCATGGGGCTTCCGACTAGTCGGCCAGGTGGCGCTTGAGCCATGCGATCTCGTCTTCGGACCACTCCGTATCCGTCACCGCCTGCCAGGCGTCGACATAGTGTTCAGCCGCGTAGACGTGGCCGTAGCCGCGCGGCGCGGCATCGCCGATGGCCACATCCACGGCCAGCTGAAGCATGGTGACGACCGGATACCAGGTCAGGTCCGGCGAGACGTCCGGACCGCGTGGATGCTGCATCCATTCCGGCTTCCGGTACAGCGCCTGAGGCTCGAAGAAGGTGATCGGGTCGCTCGCGTACTGCAGGTAAACGATGCGCATCGGGCCCCACGAGGCGCCGGGGATGTCGAGGTGGTTCTCCTGGTTGGTGAAGCGCACGACCGAACTGTCGCGAAAACGCGGGAGCCAGGCCGGGGAGTCCGGCTGGCGCTGGCGCGTGATGTCGCGCCAGGTCTCGCTTCGAAACGGTGGCCCCGCCCAGAGCGCACCGTTGAACGGGTCGCCGATCACGTCGTACAGGTCCGCTGCGCGTTCGGAGTTCAGCGCACCCAGGCTCAGGCCATAGAGGTAAAGCTCCGGTCGCGCGTCCGCGGGGAGCTGTTTCCAGTAGCTGTAGATCTCCGCGAATACGGCCTGGGCCGTCTCGTGGCCGTACTGGGATTCCGACATCAGCGACAGCCAGCTCGGCAGGTAGGAGTACTGGACGGCGACCGTTGCGATGTCGCCGCCGTGCAGGTATTCCACCGGCGCGATCGCGCGGTTGTCCACCCAGCCGCGTCCGGTGGGCGTTGCCAGAATCAATACGGAGCGCTCGAAGGCGTCCGTGCGAACGAGCTCCTGCAGGGCCAGGCGTGCACGTTCCTCGATTTCCTCGGCCGCATTCAGGCCGACGTACACCCGAATCGGATCAAGGGCCTCTTCGCGGGTGAAGTCCGCAATATCGGATGCGGCCGGGGTGTCGCTGATAAAGCGCTGCCCCTGACGGCCCAGTCCCTCGTCCCAGGAGATCAACGACTCGGCACTGCCGGTGCGAGCGGGGTTGGTGGGTTGTTCGGCCCCGGGGTACTCGCGTACGTCGAACTGCTGGAAGCTGCGATCGGCGGTGCGCAGGCCGTACTCCAGCACCACGCCGTCAATGATGGCCCAGAACACGGCGGCGGCGGCCAGGACGCCGATCACATTCGAAAGCCGCCGCGGGACGAAGCGCCGCAGGTGCCGCGCAAGAAAACGTACCAGCAGCCGGAACAGTCGTGCGACGGCAAGGGTGGCCGCGAATACCGCCGCGGCGATGAGGCCCAGCCGGATCGGGAAGCCGCCGTCCACTGGCTCCTGCTCCATCAGCTCGCGGATGGTGTTCTGCCACTCGGTGGCCTGCCACAGGAACGTCAGCACGATCAGCGCGGCCCCGCCGCCGGCGATTACCACCAGGGTGTTGTGCGTACGCTCGCCGAACTCTGGCAGCTCCAGGTAGGACCACAGCCAGTGGAAAAACACGCCCAGCCCGTACCCCGCGGCCAGCGACAACCCGGACAGGATGCCCTGTACATCGTCCGTACGCGGGATCAGGCTTGGCGTCAGCGAGGCGGCGAAGAACAGCGTGGCCAGGATCAGCCCCGGGATCGACAGCGACCCCAGGACACGGGTGGCCCAGCCCGGCCAGATAAAGCGCCGCAGGCGGGTTTGCAGGTGGGCGACGACCGACATCGCGTGCGCAGTTCCTGTGCGAGAGGGAAACCAACATCCTGTCGGGGCGGCCGCGCAGGTTCAAGTCTCCGCATCCCCTGGCCGGGCCCCGGCTCCGCGTGCTGGGCAGCGGCTGCAAGTGGCTATGGCACCGGTTCGAGCGTGCCCGGCGCCTTGAGTCGGTGGTGCCGGATATGCCTGCCCCCGGAGGCATGGTTCCTTGAATGACGTCTCGGTCTGCGCAACGCGCGCCGACCCCGGGCCCGCGTTACTCGGGCATGGCTGCCTCGGGTGAGTGGGTCCGCCGCAACTCGCGCAGTCGTTCGACGATGTCGGGGTGGTCGAACTCGCGCGCCCCGATGGCGCGATACGCGATGCGTCCCTCCGGGTCGATCACAAAGGTGGTGGGGATGCCGCGTACCGGCCAGGTATCGATGGCGTTAGCAGCGCGGTCCAGCAACAGGGGGAAGTCGACCGGGTAGTCGGCGGTGAAAAAGAAGATGCGATCGGCGTCCTCGCCAACGTTGACGCCGAGGACGACCAGCCCTTCGGGCCCCAGCGTGTCCCACAGTCTCTGCAGGGATGGCAACTCCTCGCGGCACGGCGGGCACCAGGTCGCCCAGAAGTTCACGACCACGACCTGGCCCCGGTAATCGCCCAGGGTGTGCTCCCGGCCGTCCAGATCTCCGAGTTCCAGGGGCGGGGCTTCCGGGCGCGGCTCGATGCCGGTAAGAGTGCCGGTGTCTGCCGCGCCGGTGCCAGCCAGCAGGGCGACAAGGATCAGCCCCATCGTGATCCGGTACATGGTCGTCATCCCGACGGTTCCCCGGCGCAGCTCAGGTCCGGCAGACGGGCCTCTTGCGTCTCCCCGGCCTCACGCCAGCGCAACGTGAGTTCAAAGGGGGTGGCTGGCGGGAGATCGAACAGGATCATGCCCATCAGCCAGTCGCCGGGTTCGAAGTGATGCTCGCCGGGAAACAGGGCCCAGCGAAAGGCGATGCGTGCCGCGTCCGCTACCTCCCCTTGCGCCCATGCGGCCTGCCAGTCCCGGTTTGTGCGCGGAGGGGCTGACCCTTCCGGTCCGTGGCTGCTCCAGTGGGGCAGGGCCACCTCGATGGCATGCTGGCCGCGATTGCGCAGGATCGCCTGAAAGACGCAATGGCTTGCGACAAGCTCGGCGTGGTCGGAGCCGAAGCCACGCCCCTGGAAGAACGCGCGCGTCTGGTCCGGTAGCAGTTGCGCCAGCTCCAGCGAGAGACTCCTGTCCTGCCACGTCCAGGTCGTCAGGCCGCTGCTTGCGTCCGTGTGTATCTGTAATTCTCCCGAGGCCCCGGCGCTGGCCGACGCCAGTGACGCGGCCAGTGCCAGCAGGGCCAGCGCAAGGCAGCGGGGCCAGCGTGCCGGGCCGCGTGCGCTACGGACCACCCAGGACATGATCGAGCAGCGTCTCGAAGGCCGGCTCGGCGCGTTCTACCGCGCGCTCCAGACTGGGGTGCGGCTGCAGCGTGGTCATGAACTTCGGATGCAGCATCGAGAGTTTCGTGTTGCCGTTCTCCTCGTACAGACCGATCTGGCCGCAGGGCATCATCGCTCCGACGTGCAGTCCGGCATCCACGATGTCCGGGCCCAGTGGCAGATAGCAGACCTTCAGGGCCGTGATGTCGCCACCGGCCAGGTCGAACTCGGCCAGAAAGATCCAGTCCTCCTCGTTCTCGGCGAACTCGCGGATGGCGCGGGCCAGATCCTCGCGGGACTGTTCGCAGTCGCGGATGATGAAGTGGTCGTCCGGTTCGTCCGCGCTGGCGACCGGTGTGCCCAGGCCCACAGCGGCGGCGCCGGCGATGCACAGGGCGAGCGCGGGGAAGTGTGCAGGTATGTTCATGATGGTGTCCTCCAGGGAGACAGGGATGTCAGACCCGCACGATCTCCGGCTTCAGCGACCAGGAGATCATCAGCAGTTCTTCCTTCTCGCGCTGGCCGACCCCGTGTTCGTCCAGGGCCTCGACGATGTCGTCGACCACCGCGACGAATTCCTCTTCGCTGATGTTCATGCCGCGATGGGTGGTCAGCATGTCGCGTCCGCTGTAGGCCTGCGGGCCGCCGGTGCCGTTGCAGATGAATTCGGTCACCAGGCGAATCACGTCATCGCGATCCGTATTGGCGTAGCGGTTGCGGATGGTGGCGTTCTGCGTGTGCTTGTCGAAGATGGTGGTGGCGAGTTCGCGGATGCGCGTCTCGCCGCCCAGGCGTTCGTAGAGATTTGTGTCGGTCATGATGAATCCTCCTCGCGGGGGTTATCGGGTGGCCACGTACCAGTTGTTCTGCGGGTCATGGGCCAGTTGATGGACCTGGATGTCGTGAAAGCCGGCGCGCGCCAGGTATTCGCGGGCCCGGGGCTCGCCCCACATCGCGCCCAGTCCCGGGCCGCCCTGAGCGAGTGATACCGGCATGCAGTGCATGCAGGACACGGTGTAGAGAAAGGGGCCCAGGGGATGATCGAGATCGTCGCGGATCGCGCCGGAACCGCGGATGTCCTGCATCAGGTAGATCCCTTCGGGCGCGAGTGCGCGGTGGATGCCCTCCAGGGTGGCCAGCGGGTCGGCCTGGTCGTGGATGGCGTCGAAGGTGGTAATCAGCTCGAACTGGCGTGCCGGCACGTGGCGATCGAGCGTTGCGGCATCCGCCTCAATGAATACCGCGTTGTCCAGCCCGAGGGTCTGCGTCTCGGCTCGGGCCTGCTCGATGGCCTCTGCCGACAGGTCGAGCCCCGTGAACTCGCTGCGCGGGTAGAGCGTCGCCAGCCGGTTGAGGATACGGCCCCTGCCGCAGCCGACATCCAGTACGCGGATGCCGCGCTCGAGGTGGTCGGTCAGGCCCGGCACCAGCGGCAGGATGTCGCTTTCCAGCGACGACAGGACGGACTGGCCGCTGTCCTCGGCCATCACCTCGTGGAAGCGGGCATAGTGTTCGTATCCGACGCCTTCGCCGGTATGGAAGGCGTCCACGATCCGGTCCTCCACGCCGCCCAGCAGGCCGATGTACTGGGCGAAGACGGCCAGGTTGTCAGCCGCGGCGGCCCGGGTCAGGCAGGCGGCGTGTGCCGGGGGCAGGGCGAAGCGCGGGCCCTCCGGCTCCACGGTGACGAAGCCGCCGGTGGCCATCGCGCCCAGCCATTCGCGCACGTAGCGCGGGTTAAGGCCCGCGGCCGTGGCGATCGCCTCCGCGGTCGCGGCGGGTCGGTCGCGCATCTGGTCGAACAGCCCGGTGCGGTGTCCGACCGAGAGCATCAGGCACACCGCGCCGTGGTTGAGGACCTCGATCAGGTGCTCGCCGAAGGCCTCGGCAGTCCGTGGCGTTGCTCTGGTTTGCGAGACAGAAGACATGGGCCGGCCTCGGGGGTGGCGGATGGCTTTGTCTCGAGCCTAGGGGGCGGGGGCGCCCTGCGCTGTCAGAAACTTGCGCCGGGCGGCGCTTTCTTGCGGCAAATGTCCCGCCGGGGGCGTCCGCCGCTGGCCGGCCACCCCGAGGCGGGTGCGGGTCGAGCGAGGAAGGCTCGAAAAAACCGTGTGGCCCTATGCGGCGCTGCCCGCGTGGATGCGCCGGTAGGCCGCCGGGGCAACACCGAAGGCGCGGCGGAAGTGTCGGGCCAGCTGCTGCGACGAGTACCCGGTGGCGCTGGCGATCTCGGTAACGCTCAGGGGGGTGCGGACCAGCAGGTCGCGGGCCCGCTCCAGGCGCAGGCGCGTGAGGTACCGATGTGGTGGCAGGCCATGCGTCTCGCGGAAGGCGCGCGCGAAGTGCCAGGGTGACAGACCGGTCAGGGCGGCCAGGTCGCCCAGTGTGACACGGTGATCCAGATGGCCGCGCATGTATTCGATGACCCGTGCCGACTGGTGCGGCGCGAGACTCGCTCGGCGCGACGCCAGTTCCTGGTGCTGATCCGCGAGGCGGGCGAGGCGCACGACCAGCACCGCGATCATGCTTTCCACGAACAGACGTGCGGCCGGGTCCTGCCGCCCCATCTCCTGCCAAAGGCACGCCAGGGCCTGACTCACCAGCGGGTCGGCCTGTGTGCGGGTATGAAGGGGGCCAAAGTCCAGTGGGTCATCGGGGTCGCGTTCCAGGCAGGCGCGGGCGAGTCCCGCTGGTATACCGACAAAACGCATCCTGGCAGGGTCGTGCATCTGGCAGTAAGTAGGAACGTTCGGTGGGATCACCACGAACTCCTTCGGGTCTGCCCAGCCGGAAAAAGCCCCGGCACCGATGTCGCAACGAAAGCGAAAGGGCGCCCCGCAGGTGTCGCTGATCATCAGCTCGCGCACCGGCGGGGTGCTCATGCGCCCCGGCGGGTGGGCGTTCTCGAGCATCGGGATCGGCGGGTTTCCCCGCGCGCGGACCTCCTGCAGGAACGGCGCGTCGCGCCCCCGCGCAAAGAAGTCGAGCATACTGGTCGATCGTTGTGGCATCGTCTGCACCCCGCAACCTGGCTTATAGGCCATGGCGAGCCGTCGATCCACTTGTGACGGGATTCCCGCGACAGGGGTGTCAGCGATAGACCCGGACTTCCTGTTCCCGGCCCTCCACGCCGCGGTTGGCGCAGAACTCCTGTTCATGGCCGTCGGCGTAGCGGATCTCCACGTTGAAACCGGCCCCGGGCGGGTGGTTCAGGGCCACACGGCGGCGTTCTCCGGGGCCGATCTCGCCCTCGCGCAGCGACGACTCGGACAGGTCGTGTCCGAAGTCGAAGTGGACCGCGCGGATGGGGACCTCGCTGTCGTTGTGCAGGGTGACCATCAGGACCCCCTCGGGCGGCCCCGGCTCGACGCCCCAGTGCACCAGTGCCGCGCCCGCGGCCAGCCCGAGCAGGAACAGCCAGGCGGCGGGCGTGCGCAGGGCATCCACCACGATCTCGTCCCAGCTGCGGCGTTGTCTTTCCTGGTCCACTGGCGCCCCCGATTACCAAAAATAAGAAAAGACTAATATACAGCGCGGGCGCAGGCAAAGGCGCGTATGAATGGTCAGCTCAGTGTTCGGCCTCGTCCAGGTCCTCGGATGTGTCCCGCGACAGGTCCGCGGTCAGGTAGTCCAGCGTCATGGGCAGGCCCAGATCCACGCGCGGGAGGTGCTGCAGGGTGATCCGGATGGATCGCGGGCGGGCCTCGAGCAGGTGACCGCCGCAGCGGCGGTCGGCATCGATAAAGTGCAGGTGGTAGCCGGGCACCGCGACCGACTGCATGAACGCGGGGGTCCAGAAGCCGGCCATCGAACCCTCGATGCCCTCGAATTCGTATTCCGGCTGCTCGCGGGCGACCTCCACCAGCGGCCGGTAGGCATCCTGGCGCGGGACCGAGCGGGTGCGCACGTAGTCGAAAACGCCGTCCAGCCGAATCGCGTAGACCATGTTGTGTGACGGGATCAGACGGTCGAACAGGGCGAGCAGCCCGTCGTAGTCCATCGGGGTATTGATGGTTTCCTCGCTCCACGGGCGAAAGCGCGTGACGCAGGCGAAGGGCGTGCGCGTCTCCGGCACGACCGCGTAGGCGCGGCCGTCCGAGCGCAGCTGGAAGACCTCGCCATCCAGGACCACCATCTCGCCGTCGAGGTCGTTGAAGGTACCCAGCCCGAAATCGCCGCGATCAAGGATGTCGGCGATCGTCGTGTCCTCGCGATAAAGTCCTTCGACCAGGGCGTTCACCGGTGCCGAGACGTACAGGCTGGCGGGGGCCGCCGGCGTCTCCAGCCAGCGCTCGAGCAGGGCCTGCGGGTCCAGGTCCTCGCGGCGGGCGCGCGCATTCAGGCGTTCCATTAATTCAGGGGGCAGCTTGTTACTGGGCATCGCGGCGGCTTCCGGTCAGCGCAATCGGTTGCCGGGAAGGTTGCGCGGGCGCCGGGCTTCCCGCAACCCCGTGCCGGTTGCATGTGACCCCGGGGGCGCATTCCGGTATGTTCGCCGGGTTTGCAGACAGGCAGGAAACGCAGCCCCGTGGGAACCGACGAACGCAATCTGCAGGGACTGGTCGCGCAGCTGGCGGAGCGCCTGGCGGGCACCGGCCTGCACGGGCGCATTGGCCTGGAGAAGGAGACCCTGCGCGTTGGCCCGCAAGGGTCGCCGGCCCTGACCCCGCACCCGACGGCGCTGGGCTCGGCCCTGACCCATCCGAATATCACGACCGACTACTCCGAGGCCCTGCTGGAGCTGGTCACCCCGCCGTTCGACGATGTGCGCGAGACGCTGGGTTTCCTGCACGACCTGCAGGCCTTCGCCGCCGCCAATGTCGGCGACGAGACCCTGTGGTCCACCTCCATGCCCTGCGTGACCGCCGATGACAGCGCCATCCCGGTCGCGCAGTACGGCACGTCCAACGCCGGGCGCATGAAGACCGTTTACCGTATCGGACTGGGGCACCGCTACGGGCGCAAGATGCAGGTGATCGCCGGGGTGCACTTCAACTATTCCCCGCGCCCCGAGTTCTGGCCGGCGCTCGCGCAGGTGCTGGGCGAGCAGGACGACCGCGCCTTCCGCGACGAGCGCATGATGGGCATGATCCGCAACCTGCTGCGCTTCGGCTGGCTGGTGCCGTACCTGTTCGGGGCCTCGCCGGCCGTTTGCAATTCCTTTCTCGAGGGCCACGGGGCGGTGCTGGAGGACTTCGACGACGACACCTCCTACCTCCCGCATGCCACCAGCCTGCGCATGGGCGACATCGGCTACACCAACCGCAAGGAGGCGGACACCGGCATCAAGGCGGACTACAACTCGCTGGCCGGCTATGTCGACTCGCTGCGCTGCGCAATCAACACGCCCAGTCCGGAGTGGGAGCGCATCGGCGTGAAAGTCGATGGCGAATACCGCCAGCTCAACGCCAACATCCTGCAGATCGAGAACGAGTACTACTCCACCGTGCGCCCGAAGCAGCCGCTGGAGCGCTTCGAGAAGCCCACCGATGCGCTGGAGGCACGCGGGATCGAGTATGTCGAGCTGCGCTCGGTGGATATCAATGCCCAGCACCCGTTGGGGGTGGACGAGACCCAGCTGCGCTTTCTCGAGGTGTTCGCCCTGACCTGCCTGCTGCATCCGGGGCCGCAGCTGGAGCCGGGTGAGCTGGATGCGATCGACGCCAACCTGCTGGATGTGGCGCACTACGGCCGCCGGCCCGGGTTGAAACTGCGCCGCCCCGACGGCGAGATCGCGCTGCAGGACTGGGCCCGGAAGCTGCTGGCCGTGATGCGCCCGGTCGCCGCGATCCTTGACCAGGAGCTGCCGGGCGACCCGTACCGCCGCGCCCTCAGCGAGCAGTGGGGCAAGGTCGAACAGGCCGACCTGACCCCCTCGGCACGCATGCTTGAAGACATGATGGCGCGGGAGGAAGGCTTCTACCGCTATGCGCGCCGTCTGTCCGCGCAGCACCGCGAGGCGTTTCGCTTTAACGGCCCATTGCCGCGCGCGGAGACCCTGGAGGCCCTGGCGCGCCAGAGCCTGGCGGAGCAGGCGGCGATCGAGGTGGCCGATACCCTGGATTTCGACACCTTCCTGCAGCGCTACTTCGACGGGACCCTGCGCGCCTCCTGAGTTTGAGTTCGACATTTTCGAATTATCAAGCGCAAATTACGCAATTTATTTTCGGGTTTATCGACAGGATAATCGGGGCTCATCATCCGTAACCGTGGCGGCCGGACCGTCTCCGAGGGAATCCCATGAGTCTTCTGATCAACGGCGAACTGCGCGAGGGCTGGCTGGAAGAGGAGTCCGACGAGAACGGCGAGTTCGTGCGCCAGGACCAGCAGTACCGCAACTACGTGACTGCCGACGGCTCCGCGGGCCCGCTGGGCGAGGGCGGCTACCCGGCCGAGTCCGGGCGCTATCACCTGTACGTCTCCTATGCCTGCCCCTGGGCACACCGCGCGTTGATCCTGCGCAGGCTCAAGGGTCTGGAGCCGCACATCGGGCTGTCGGTCGTGCATCACTACATGGGCGATGCCGGCTGGTCCTTCGATGACTGTGACGGCTGCACCGGCGACCGGGTGCACGGCTCACGCTACATGCACGAGCTCTACACCCGCACCGATCCGAAGTACACGGGCATCGTGACCGTCCCGGTGCTGTTCGACACCCAGACCGACCGGATCGTGAACAACGAGTCGGAAGACCTGGTGCGCATGTTCAACAGCGCCTTCGACGGCATCACCGGCAACACCCTGGATTTCTACCCGGAGGACCTGCGCGAGGAGATCCACGCGGTCAACGAGCGTGTCTACGAGAACGTGAACAACGGGGTCTACCGCTCCGGCTTCGCGACCTCCCAGAAGGCCTACGATGCCGCCTGGGACCGCCTGTTCGAGACCCTGGACTGGCTGGAAGAGCGCCTGGCGCGCCAGCCGTTCCTGGTGGGTGACCGGATCACCGAGGCCGACTGGCGGCTGTTCACCACGCTGGTGCGCTTCGACCCGGTCTACTACAACCACTTCAAGTGCAACCGCCAGCGCATTATCGACTTCCCGGCACTGTCGGCCTACCTGCGCATGCTCTACCAGCGCCCCGGCGTGGCCGAGACCGTGCGCATGGATCACATCAAGTCGCACTACTACGGCAGCCACCCGATGCTGAATCCCAGTGGCATCGTGCCGAAGGGCCCGGTGATCGATTACAGTGCGCCGCACGGTCGGCCGCTGGGGGATCTCCCGGCCGAGCTTCGGAACGCCGCGGAGATGTGACGGTCGTTACACTATTGGCGGGGACTACGCTGGCCCGGGCTTGCCCGGGCCATCCTTGTATCGAGGGGTTGGCTGGGTGAAGGCGATTGGCTGGTTGCTGGGGTTGTTGGCCGTGGTGGCGCTTGGCGTGGCCGTCTGGTACGGGGTCGAGGGTGAACGTCCGGAGGCCAACGGAGAGGGCCAGGCCACTGATGAAGCCCCCGAGGAGGCGGATCGTCGCACCCCGGTACGGACCTCCATCGTGCAGCCGCGCACCTTCGAAACCATCGTCGAGTCCCTGGGCACGGTCCGCGCCAACGAGTCGGTACTGGTCACGGCAAACGTGACCGAGCGCGTGGTCGAGGTCCTGTTCGACGACGGTGACGAGGTCGAGGCCGGGCAGGTCCTGGTGCGCCTGGATGCGGACGAGGCCGAGGCGGCCCTGCGCGAGGCCCGGGTCCAGGTGGAGGAGGCCCGGCGCGAACTGGAACGCGTGCGTGATCGCGTGGCCGATGGCGTCGTGACACAGCAGCAGGTGGACCAGCAGCGCTCGCGCCTGAGCGAGGCCGAGGCCCGGCTGGCGGCCGCCCAGGCGCGTGTGGCCAATCGCACCATCCGTGCCCCGTTCTCCGGCCGGCTGGGTCTGCGTCAGGTCAGTCCCGGTTCGCTGGTAAGCCCCGGCACCCCGATCGCGGAGCTGGACGATATCGAACGGGTGAGGGTCGATTTCGCGGTGCCCGAGCGGCACGCGGCCGCGATTCCACTGGGCAGCACGGTAATGGGCCGCAGCGCGATCGGCGCGTTCGAGGGGCAGGTCTCTGCGGTGAGCAACCGCCTCGATGTGTCGACCCGGACGCTGACGGTGCGCGCGACGGTGGACAACCCCGACTTCATCCTGCGCCCGGGGATGCTGGTCAATATTCGCCTGGCGCTGGATCCGGTCGAACGGGTCGCTATCCCCGAGGGCGCGGTTCAGCAGGTGGCCGATCAGCACTTCACCTTCCGCCATCTGGATGACGGCACGGTAGAGCGCGTACGGATCCGCATCGGGCGGCGCATGCCGGGCTTTGCCGAGATCCTCTCCGGGCTGGAAACCGGGGATGTGGTCGTCTCCGAGGGCGTGTCCCGGGTGCGTGACGGGCAGTCCGTGCGCGTACTGCCGCCGCGCGTGCCCGAGTTCCTGGAAACCGGCGAGGCCGGTGACGCGCAATGATTATCTCGGATGTCGCCAATCGCCGTCCGGTCCTGGCGATTGTCTTCAACCTGCTGCTGATTACCTTCGGCCTGATCGCCTACGACAACCTGCCGCTACGTGAATACCCCGACGTGGACCCGCCCGTGGTCACGATCGACACCGTCTACCCTGGCGCCAGCGGCGACATCATCGAGCGCGAGGTGACCCAGCGGCTGGAAGACCGGGTCGCGGGGATCGAGGGCATCCGCTATGTGGAGTCCACCAGCGAGGACGGCCAGTCCCGCATTACCATCGAATTCAACCTGAATCGCGACCTGGACGCGGCGGCCAACGACGTGCGCGAGGCCGTCAGCCGCGCGATGCGCGACCTGCCCGAGGATATTGACCCGCCGGAGGTCACCAAGGCGGATGCCGACGCCAACCCGATCCTCTGGCTGAACCTGTCCAGTACCACGATGGATCAGCTGGAGCTGGCGGACTACGCGGAGCGTCACCTGATCGACCGCATCTCGGTGGTGGATGGTGTCGCGCTGGTGCGCCGCGGCGGTGCGCGCAGCTATGCGATGCGGATCTGGGTGGACCGCGAGGCCCTGGCTGCGCGCGAGCTGACCGTAACGGACATCGCCGATGCCCTGGAACAGGAGAACGTCGAGCTCCCGGCCGGGCGTCTGGAGTCGGTCGAGCGCGAGTTCACGGTGCGGGTCGATCGCCAGTACCGCACCCCGGAGGACTTCTCCAACCTCGTGCTCAAGCGTGGCGAGGAAGGGCAGCTGGTGCGGCTGAGCGACGTCGCCGAGGTCAATATCGGCGCGGACACCGAACGCAGCGAGTTCCGGGGCAACCGCGAGGACATGATCGGGCTGGGGATCATCCGCCAGTCGAACGCAAACGTGCTGGATGTCGCCAACGGGGTGAAGGCCCTGGCGGCCGATCTGCAGGACAGCCTGCCGGAGGGCACCTCGCTGGTGACCACCTACGACGAGTCGGTGTTCATCGAGGGGGCGATCCGCGAGGTCTACATCACACTGGCCGTGGCAACCGCGGCGGTGGTGTTCGTGATCTGGCTGTTCCTGGGCAGCTGGCGGGCGACCATCATCCCGGCGGTCACGGTACCCGTGGCGATCACGGCGGCCTTTATCGGCATCAACCTGTTCGGTTTCTCGGTCAACCTGCTGACCCTGCTGGCGCTGGTGCTTGCGGTCGGGTTGGTGGTGGATGATTCCATCGTGATGCTGGAGAACATCCATCGCCGCATCGAGCGTGGCGAGCCCGGCCTGCTGGCCGCTTATCGCGGCGCCGGGCAGGTGGGCTTCGCGATCGTGGCAACCACCTCGGTACTGATCGCGGTATTCGTGCCGCTGGCCTTCCTCGAGGGTACGGTCGGACGCCTGTTTACGGAGTTCGCGATCGCGATGGCGATCGCCGTGTTCTTCTCCAGTATTGTCGCGCTCACCCTCGCGCCGGTGCTGTCCGGGCGCTTGATGCACAAGGGCGACGACGACACCGGTGCGGCGCGCTTCATCAGCCGTGGCTTTTCCTACCTGGAACGCGGTTACGGGCGGGCGCTGCAGACCGGCCTGAAGGGCGCCTGGCTGATCGTGCCGATCCTTGCCCTGGTGCTCGCGGCGGCCTGGTATCTGTTCGACACCCTGCCCGAGGAGTTCGCACCGCACGAGGATCGTGGTGCCTTCTTCGTAATGGTGGACGGCCCGGAGGGGGCCAATTTCGACTACATGAGCCGCCAGATGGCCGAGATCGAGACGCGCATCCAGCCCTTGATCGAGGATGGTCCCATTCGCCGGGCCCTGGTGCGTACGCCGCGCGGCTTCGGTGGCTCGGAGCTGATGAACAACGGCTTTGTGATCGCGATCCTCGAGCACTGGGATGACCGCGACATGTCGGGGCAGGAGGTGATCGACGAGGTGAGGGAAATCGTCGAAGAGATGCCGGGGGTCGAGGCGCGCGTGGTCATGCGCCAGGGCCTCTCGCGCGGACGTATCGGTCCACCCGTACAGTTCGTGATCTCCGGGCCGGACTACGACACCCTCGAGGAGTGGGGCGAGATCATGCGCGAGGCGGCCGAGGGCATTGACGGCCTCACACGCGTGGATCTCGACTACGAGCCCACGCAGCCGCAGATCAATGTACGCCTGGACCGCGATCGCGCAGGCGACCTCGGCGTATCCATGCGCGATGTCGGGCGCACGCTGGACATCGTGCTCGGCGGCCGCGATGTGACCACCTTTGTCGATCGTGGCGAGGAGTACGACGTGATCATCGAGGGGCTGACGGACCAACGCCGCACCCCGGGGGATATCGACAACCTCTACGTGCGTTCGGCGGCCGGCTCCATGGTGCCGCTGTCGAGTCTGGTCACCTACGAGGAGTTCGCCGGTCCCTCGTCGCTGGAGCGCTACAACCGCTCCCGCTCGGTCACCCTGACCGCCGGCCTGCAGGACGGGATGACGCTCGGTCAGGCGCTGGATGCCCTGGATGCCAAGGCGGCGGAGTTGCTGCCCGACGAGGCCGGGATCGACTACAAGGGCGAGTCGCTGGACCTGCGCACGGGATCCGAGGCGATCCTGTTCGTCTTTGCGCTGGCGTTGCTGGTTGTGTTCCTGGTGCTGGCCGCACAGTTCGAGAGCTTCGTGCACCCGTTCGTGATCATGCTGACCGTACCGCTCGCGGTGGTCGGGGCATTGCTCGGGCTGCACCTGACCGGCCAGACCCTGAATATCTACAGCCAGATCGGAATGGTCATGCTGATCGGGCTGGCGGCGAAGAACGGCATCCTGATTGTCGAGTTCGCCAACCAGCTGCGAGACCGCGGGCGCGACTTCGACACCGCCGTGGTCGAGGCGGCGCGTATGCGCCTGCGGCCGGTGCTGATGACCGCGCTGACCACCGTAGCCGGGTCGATCCCGCTGATCCTGGCCTCCGGGCCGGGCGAGGAGACGCGCTTCGTGATCGGGGTGGCGGTGTTCTCCGGCGTGCTGTTCGCCACGCTGTTCACGCTGTTCGTGATCCCGGCGGCCTACAGCCTGGTCGCGCGCGGCACCACCTCGCCGCTGGCGACTACCCGCCGCCTGCACGACCTCGACGCCGAAGTCACCGACGTCGACGGCGAACGCCGCGGCGCCCGCGCCTCATCCGCCCCACGCGCCGAACCCTGATTTCCCGTTGCCGGGCCGCCTGCCCTGCTGGGGCGGGGCCTGGTTCGTCCTCTGGAGTTTACGGTGGCTTCGTCCGGCCGCCTGCCGTGCGCTCACTCGCGAGCGCGCCGCGAGGCACTTTCTTGCTTGCCCAAGAAAGTACCCAAAGAAGGGCACCCGGATTCCGCCCGGGGACCTTGCTCCAGGGCCCTCGGGCCGGCGGCGCTGAAAC
>NZ_ARQK01000039.1 GCF_000385215.1 Thioalkalivibrio thiocyanoxidans ARh2 | reverse complement strand
CCAGGTTTTCCGAGACAAGGCGCGCCGTGCAGCGGGTAGTGGTTCTACCCGCAAGCGGCGCAACGCAGGATCGGGGAACCTGGGGTGCCAACCCCAAGGGGCTCGGCCGCCCGTTTTTGATAACAACGGGCGCGGGAACGGCGTTGCGGTTCCCTTGTGCAGAATGACTGCACGGCAGTCACTGCGCCTTGTTCGCACGCAAAAGCGACGAAGCAGCGAGCGTGTACATTAATCAGTGTTTCCCTGGCCTTCGTACGAGTCCTCAGGGCGCAGGTGAAAGATGGCCCCGGATCTTCTCCGGGGCCATCTGCATTGGGGGCAGGGGGAAACGCGAACGCCGTACGGTTTCGCGTTAAACTGCCGCGCTTCATTCATGCGGCCCAAGACCATGACCTTTCTCGAGGAAACCGCCCGGCGCCGGACCTTTGCGATCATCTCGCATCCGGACGCGGGCAAGACCACCATGACCGAAAAGCTCCTGCTGTACGGCGGCGCGATCCAGCTCGCCGGTACGGTCAAGGGGCGCAAGGCCTCGCGCCACGCCACCTCCGACTGGATGGAGATGGAAAAGCAGCGCGGCATCTCGGTGACCTCCTCGGTGATGCAGTATCCCTACAAGGGCCGCATCGTGAACCTGCTGGATACGCCGGGGCATGCGGACTTCTCCGAGGACACCTACCGCACGCTGACCGCGGTGGACTCCGCGCTGATGGTGATCGACGCCGCCAAGGGCGTGGAGGAGCGCACTATCAAGCTGATGGAGGTCTGCCGGCTGCGCGACACGCCGATCATGACCTTCGTCAACAAGATGGACCGCGAGGGCCGCGACCCAATCGAGCTGCTCGACGAGGTCGAGGAGGTACTGAAGATCCAGTGCGCGCCGGTGACCTGGCCGATCGGTTCCGGCAAGCGCTTCCGCGGCGTCTATCACATCCGCCGCGACGCGGTGCACCTGTACGATCCGGAAGAGGGCGGGAAGAAGTCCACCGGCGAGATCATCGACGGCCTCGACAACCCGCGCTTGGACGAGGTGCTCGGCGACCAGGCGCAGGAACTGCGTGACGAAATGGAACTGGTGCAGGGGGCCTCGCACGAGTTCGACCCCGAGGCCTACCTGCGCGGCGAACAGACCCCGGTGTTCTTCGGCTCCGCGATCAACAACTTCGGCATCGAGGAACTGCTGGACGACTTCGTCGAATATGCCCCGGGTCCGCTGCCGCGGCCGACCCATTCGCGCCGGGTCGAGCCCACCGAGGAGAAGTTCACCGGCTTCGTGTTCAAGATCCAGGCGAACATGGACCCGAAGCACCGCGACCGCATCGCCTTCATGCGCATCTGCTCCGGCACCTTCGACAAGGGCGCGAAGCTGCGCCATGTGCGTATCGGGCGCGACGTGAAGATCCCCGACGCCCTGACCTTCATGGCCTCCGACCGCGAACATGTGGAGACCGCCTACCCGGGCGACATCATCGGCATCCACAACCACGGCACCATCCGCATCGGCGACACCTTCACCCAGGGCGAGGAGCTGACCTTCACCGGCGTGCCCAACTTCGCCCCGGAGCTGTTCCGTCGCGCCCAGCTGAAGGACCCGCTGAAGATGAAGCAGCTGGCCAAGGGGCTGCAGGAGCTGTGCGAGGAGGGGGCGACCCAGCTGTACCGCCCGCTGACCAACAACGACCTGATCCTCGGCGCGGTCGGCGTGCTGCAGTTCGACGTGGTCGCCGAGCGCCTGCGTACCGAGTACAAGGTCGAGGCGCAGTTCGAGAACGTGAACGTCCAGACCGCGCGCTGGGTCGAATGTGACGATCCGAAGAAGCTCGAGGAGTTCAAGGCGAAGGCCGCGGCCAACCTGGCCATCGACCACGGCGGCGATCTGGTCTATATCGCCCCCACGCGGGTGAACCTGCAGATGGCGCAGGAGAAATGGCCGGAGATCCGCTTCGAGGCCACCCGCGAGCACGGCCAGCCAACGGAGTAGGGGCGACCCCGGGGCCCTGCGTTGGCACCGTCATCGCGAGGAGCGTAGCGACGTGGCGACCTCCGTCCGAAACCAGTGGTTCGTGGCTTGACGCCAGCTTGCGACTGCTGCGGCGCCTCGCAATAAAGGTGCATACGACTGACGCCGGAGGGCTGCATGGCACGAATACTTCGATGGATGCCCGTAGTGGCGGTGATGCTGGCGCTGGGTACAAGCGGTTGCGCGGTGCACAAGACCGAGACGCGAGCCGATGGACCGGAGCCGCGCCCGGGGACGGTCAAGCAGATGAACCCGTTTCTGCATTTCCTGGAGACCCGGCCAAGCCCCGAGGAGTTCGAACGCGTCTATCCGGACGTGACGCTCGTACTGCCGGGCGAGATCGCGACCCACGAGTACCGCCAGGACAACTCGCGCTTTTTCGCCGAGCTGGACGACGAGGGCCGAATCAAGGACGGCGACTTTCGCTAAGCCATGGCCCTGCGCATCTCCAACAGCGTCGCGGTGCCCGAGGACGAGGTCGAGTTGACCGCGATCCGAGCCCGGGGCGCGGGTGGGCAGAACGTGAACAAGGTCGCCTCGGCCATCCATCTGCGCTTCGACATCCGCGCCTCCAGCCTGCCTGACGTTTACAAGCAGCGCCTGCTGCGCCGTCGTGACCAGCGCATCAGCAAGGATGGCGTGGTGGTAATCAAGGCGCAGCAGTACCGCACCCAGGAGGCCAACCGCGAGGATGCGCTGGATCGCCTGGCCGAACTCCTGCGCGAGGCCGGTCGTCCGATCAAGACACGCAAGCCGACCCGTCCCACCCGCGCGTCCAAGCTGCGCCGCCTCGAGGGCAAGACCCACCGTGGCCGCAAGAAGGCCCTGCGCGGCCGGGTCGATCCCGATTGAGGGGGTGGGCTGCGGCGATAGACGCCTAGGGAGACGCTGATTTAATCGCACGTCCGCGCTCGAGTCGCTTTTGCGTGCGAACAAGGCGCGGTGACTGCGGTGCAGTCGTTCTGCACAAGGGAACCGCAACGCTGTGCGCGCGCCCGTTTTTGATCAACAACGGGCGGCCGAGCCCCTGCTTTAAATGGATTGTGGGGTTGGTGCCCCCTGTTCCCCGATCCTGCGTTGCGCCCCGCATTCATCAAAAACGGGCGGGTAGAACCACTACCCGCTGCACGACGCGCCTTGTCTCGGAAAACAGGGGGCACCAACGCGGACGTGCGATTAAATCAGCGTCTCCCTAGTCGATCCCGAGATGCCGCGGCAGCTGTCCCAGCCGGCCCAGTGTCAGCACCGGCCGGGGCCGCCCGTGTTCCCAGGGCAGCGCGTCGGGATTGAACCAGGCGGCCTGAAACCCCGCGTTCAGGGCTCCCAGGACGTCGCTGGTGCTGTCATCCCCCACATGCAGGATCTGCTCGGCCTCGACGCTGGCCTGCTCGCGGGCCTGGGCGAAGATCACCGGGTCGGGCTTGGCCGCGCCGGCCTCGCCCGCCGCGATCGCAAAGTCGAAGTGGCGCCCCAGGGGGGTGCGAAAGACATCGGCATTGCCGTTGCTGATGGCGCCCAGTCGGAAGTGACGCGACAGCGTGGCGAGTACGCCGTCGGCCTCGGGGAACGGGGTCACCTCGTTGCGCGCATGCCAGAACACCTCGAATCCCTCTTCGGACAGCAGATCGGGACAGCAGCCGCAATCCGTGGCCAGCTCGCGGAGCCAGCGCTTGCGCAGGCCGGTCAGGTCGTGGCGCTCGTTTTGCGGGGCCGCGCGCATGAAGGCGGCACGCTCCGTGACCAGGGCCTGCGGATCAAAGCGCTCGCAGACCATCGGCGCATGCTCGCGCAGCCAGGCGTAGAAGCGCGCCTCCGCATGGTGGATCACCGGCATCACCGGCCACAGCGTGTCGTCGAGGTCGAACGTCAGGCAGCGTACGCCGGTCAGTGACGTCGGGTTGGGGGTGGAGGATCGCATCCTCAAAGCATAATGGCCCGGTACGGCCAATGCGGGATATCGTCAGCCAGGCTGGGGTTGCGGGCATCCCCTGCGGGCGGCATGTTGGGGGGCATACACGAACGGGAGCGCGACATGGAGACGGACAATGCCGGAGTGTGGCCGCGTTACGCCCTGAGCCAGCGGATCGTGCACTGGGCGGTCGCCGTGCTGGTGCTGGGTGCGCTGGCGCTGGGTGGGACCATCGGCTGGTATGGCTTCGAGGGGCTGCAGGAGCGCTTTGGCGAGGGCACGACCGACACTATCTACACCTGGCACAAGAGCTTCGGGGTGCTGGTTTTGCTGCTGATGCTGGTGCGTGTGGGCCTGCGGCTGCGTCACGGCAAGCCGCCCTACGCGGTTGCGTTGCCGCCCGCCCAGCGCATCGCGGCCGAGTCGGTCCACGGGCTGCTGTATCTGCTGCTGATCGTGATGCCGGTGATCGGCTGGTGGGCGACGGCGGCCGGCGGTTACCCGGTGCAGCTGGGTCCGTTGATCCTGCCGGGCCTGTTCCCGGAAAACGAGGCGCTGTCGGAGACCCTGTTCGCATGGCACCAGATCCTGGGGATCACCATTCTGGTGCTGGCGCTGGGTCATATCTCGGCGGCCCTGTACCACTGGCGTGTCCGTCGGGATGGTGTCCTGCAGCGGATGACGTTCGGTTCCCCGCGGCGCTGATGCGCGTCTGTCCGTGATCCGACTGCTGCTGACCCTCGCAGCGCTCAACGTCGTGCTGCTGGGGCTGGCCGTGCCCCGGTACGCGGGGATCGGGCCCTACTGGCTGGCCTGGGAGGCGGTCTTGCTGGTTGGCCTGTTCGCGCTGCTGCCCGCCGGGCGGCTGGCGCGCGTCCTGGCCTGGGGGGCGGGTTTCGTTCTGCTGGCGCTGGTGGTGCTGGCGCTGTTCGACGCCCTGACCCGCGTCAGCCTGGTGCGCCCCCTGAACGTGATGCAGGACTGGATCCTGCTGGATGCGGTCTGGCGGCTGGTGACCGGCAATCTGGATGCCTGGGTCACCGTGGGGCTGGTCGCCGTCCTGATCGCGGGGCTGGTCGCGGTGATCGCGGGCGCCGCTCGCGGCCTGTTCGCGTTGACCGTGCAGCCGGCGCAAGGACATCGGATACCCCTGTCTGTCGCGGTCGGGCTGTTCACGCTCGGGCTGGTGGGGGCGGTCGTCTCCGCACGGGGCGCGGCATTGCCGGGCACGGCCGCCCCCGGGCTCGTCTCGGTCCACGAGCAGATCGTGGCCGGGCAGGGGGCGCTGGTGGAGAACCGCACGTTTCGCGAGCGCCTGGAACAGACCCGCGAACAGGCCGAGGGGCGTCCCCTGCCGGGTCTGGCTGACGTGGACATGATCGTGGGGCTGGTGGAGTCCTACGGGGTCTCGGCCGTGTTCGACGAGCGCTATGCGCCGGGGATCGTGCCGAGCCTCGAGTCCATCGGCGAGGCACTCGAGGACGCGGACCTGCATGTGGTGACCGGCGTACTGGAGGCCCCGATCGCCGGGGGGCAGTCCTGGCTGGCCCAGGCCTCGCTGCTGACGGGTCTGCAGGTGCGTTACGCCGGGCATTACGATGCGTTGCAGGCGCAGACCCGCGACACCCTGGTGCAGGACTTTCAGGCGACCGGGCACGAGACCACCATGCTGGCGCCGGCGATCCAGCTCGACTGGCCGGAGGGGCAGTGGTTTCGCTGGGACCGGATCGTCGACAAGCACGGGTTCGACTACGCCGGGCCGCCGTTTTTCTGGGTGACCATGCCGGATCAGTACACCTGGTCGTTCTTCGAGCGCGAGATCCGCGGGCCCTCGGAGCGCCCGGTATTCGCGATGCTGGCCCTGATCAGTTCGCATGCGCCGTGGACGCCGATCCTGCCGGTGCTGGAGGACTGGGAGGCGATCGGGGACGGCGCGGTCTTCGACGAGTGGGCGGGCAAGGGGCCGAGCCCGGAGGCGCTGTGGCGGGACTTCGATCGCGTGCGCGAGTACTACGCGGAGTCGGTGCGCTATTCGCTGGAGGTGACCGGGGGCTATGCGGCGCGGTATGCGGACGAGGACACGCTGTTTTTCATGCTGGGCGATCACCAGCCGGCGGCCCTGGTAACCGGGCAGGACGCCAGCTGGGCAGTGCCCGTGCACATCATCAGTGGCGATCCGGCCTTGCTGGAGCCGTTTCGCCAGTACGGGTTCGTCCCGGGCATGCAGCCGCCCTCGGAGCGGGCGGAACACGGTTTTGACGCCCTGCGCGACTGGCTGCGCGAGGCGTTCGGGACGCCGCCCGGTTCGGACTAATCTACGCCTTCCGGGGCTCCGTAGTCTTCCTCGAGCAGCTCGCGCATCTGGTCGACGACGCCGGGCTCGGTCCACTCGATCGCGCCGAACAGGTAGTAGCGCAGGTTGCCCTGGCGGTCGACGACATAGCTGGTGGGATAGGCCATCGCGCGCCAGTCGTTCAGGGACTCCTGGTCCGGATCGAGCAGGATGGTGAACTCCGTTTGCACCTCGTTCTCGATGAAGTCACGGATGGTCTCTTCGTCCTCGCCAAGATTCACCGCGAGGATACGAAAGCCCTCTTCGCGCAGCTCGTCTTCCAGCAGCTGCATCGACGGCATTTCGTGGACACAGGGCGGGCACCAGCTGGCCCAGAAGTTGATCAGCACGACCTCGCCGCGATAGTCCTCCAGACGGTGTTCGTCGCCTTCCAGATCCGGGCGGACCAGCTCGGGGGCCGCGACCGGTTCGTCCAGCGCATCCAGCTGGACGTCGCTGCCGGTGGGCGTGTTCACGCTCAGGTCCAGGTCGTCGGATGCGGCGGCGGTGCGCGCGGCCGGCAGGCGGCGCAACAGGTCCATGCCGTAGACGAGCTCCTGGTGAAAGATCTCGCGTGCCAGGAGTTCGGCCTCCATTGCATCGGGCCGGAAGAAGAAGCGGTCCCGCAGCTCGGGGAGCAGGCGCGCCCCGACGGAGCTGCCCCCGTCGCTCAGGGTCGAGCGGATCAGCCCCAGGTGCTGGAATTGCGGGGACAGCATGGGCTGGATGATGTAGATCGGCAGGTTGGTGACGCCGACGATGGGCTGCATCTCGGCCTCGTCGGTGTCCACGCCGGTATGCAGGTACGGGCTCATCATGATCAGCCCCGCGAGGTGCTCTGCCTCGGGGTGCTCCTCCTGCCAGTGGTACAGGCCCGTGAGCAGCCAGGGCAGGGCGCGGTCATTGCCGAACACGAACACCGCGCGTTCGTCCTCCGCGTGTGCGGCCTCGACCAGGTCGCCTACGGTCTCGGTCGGCATCTCGTTGAAGCTGGAGGCGGCCTCCGGCAGGAAATGCCCGGCGAACGGGTCCGCCAGCCAGACCTCGATGCCCGCGGCCTGCAGTGCCAGGGCCTGCTGCCGGTGGCCGTCCAGCAGTCCGTACTCGGACGGGAACCACAGCAGTACGGCATCGCCATCCGCGGAGTAGCGCTCGACCGGGATCTCGGCCCCGCCCGCATCGATGCTGACGGCAGCCGAGACCGCGCCGGTCTGGGCGTCGTCCGGGGTCTCTTCGGCAATCTCCTGGGCCAGGGCGGGGCTGGCACACAGGGCGCCCGTCAGGAGCAGGGCATGGAGCCACAGGGGCAAACGGGTCATGGAGAGAGGTCTGGTTGAATGAGTTCGAGCTGTAGACGTGGTGACAGCGGGTTTTGATCCCCCGCGAGCGTGAACGTCAGGGCGTTTCCGGGCGCGGGGCGTCGGCGTAGGGGTAGTCGCTGGCCTCGAGGTTCTCCTGGAAGGTCTCCAGGCGCTCCACCGCCAGGTCGGTCCGGTTGAACTGCGCGATATGAAACAGGGCGTCGCCCTCGTTGATCAGGGGCAGATTGAGCTCGCCGATGATGATCCCCGAGGCCGGGGCGAGGACCTCGGTCTCCGTCTCGCCGAAGGGATCGGAGACGATCGCCAGGCGGGTCTGGTCGCGGACCACGCGTTCGCCCTGGCGCACGAAGCTGCGCAGGATGCCGCTTTGCGGGGCGCGCACCCAGCCGCTGGTGCGGGCCATGATCGGCTCGCGCGGGGTGCGGCGCCGGCTTGCCGGCAGCATGCCGAGATGCCGCATCACTTCGATGATGCCGTGCACACCGCCGCGGATGGACAGCTCGTCGAAGCGCAATGCCTCGCCGGCCTCGTACAGCAGGATCGGGGTATCCCGCTCCGCCGCGGCCTCGCGCAGGGAGCCGTCGCGCAGCGCGGAATTCAGGATCACCGGCGCGCCAAATGCGCGTGCCAGCGCCTGCGTCTCCGAGTGATCGAGGTTGGCGCGGATCTGCGGCAGATTGGAGCGATGGATCGCCCCGGTGTGCAGGTCGATGCCATGGGTGCTGCGGTGGACGATCTCGCGCATGAACAGCCGCGCGACCCGGGCCCCCAGCGAGCCCTTGGGCGAGCCGGGGAAACAGCGGTTCAGGTCGCGGCGGTCGGGCAGGTAACGGCTCTGGTTGATGAAACCGTGCATGTTGACCACGGGAATGGCCAGCAGCGTGCCGCGCATGCGACGCAGCGCCGGGATCTTCAGCAGGCGGCGGATGATCTCCACGCCGTTGATCTCGTCGCCATGGATGGCGGCGCTGACGAACAGCACCGGCCCCTTGCGCCGGCCGCACAGTACCTGCACGGGCATGTTGGTCGGGGTGTGGGTATACAGGGCGCTGAGCTGCAACTCCACCGTGCGCCGCTCACCGGGACGGACGGTCGTCCCGCCGATGGTGATCGCGTCGTTGCGGTCGGCCCGGGGTGTGGCCATCAGCCGCGGCCCTTGGTCTTGGTGCGGTTGGGCTTGGCGTTCTTCTCGATGAATTCGATGATCATGCCGGCGACGTCCTTCCCGGAGGCGTTTTCGATCCCCTCCAGGCCCGGCGAGGAGTTGACCTCCATCACCACCGCGCCGTGGTTCGAGCGCAGGAGGTCGACGCCGCAGACGTTCAGCCCCATCACCTTGGCCGCGCGCACCGCCGTGGCCCGTTCCTCGGGGGTGATACGGCACAGGCTGGCACTGCCGCCGCGATGCAGGTTGGAGCGAAATTCGCCTTCCTTCGCCTGGCGCTTCATCGAGGCGACGACCTTCTCGCCGATCACGAAGCAGCGGATGTCGGAGCCCTTGGCCTCCTTGATGTACTCCTGCACCAGGATGTGCTGCTTCAGGCCCATGAAGGCCTGGATTACGCTCTCGGCTGCCTGCTTGGTCTCGGCCAGCACGACCCCCAGGCCCTGGGTGCCTTCCAGAAGCTTGATCACGCAGGGTGCGCCGCCGACGGTGGCGAGCAGGTCGTCGATATCGTCGGGGGAGTGGGCAAACCCGGTCACCGGGAGCCCGATGCCGCGGCGCGAGAGCAGCTGCAGGCTGCGCAGCTTGTCGCGCGAGCGTGAAATGGCCACCGACTCGTTCAGCGGATAGACGCTCATCATCTCGAATTGGCGCAGCACGGCGCTGCCGTAGAAGGTGATGGAGGCGCCGATACGCGGGATCACCGCGTTGAACTGGTCGAGCACATCGCCCTTGTAGTGGATCTGGGGCTTGTGCGCGGTGATGTTCATGTAGCAGCGCAGCGGGTCCACCACGCGGATTTCGTGGCCGCGTTGCTGGGCCGCCTCCACAAGACGCCGGGTGGAGTAGAGCTTGCTGTTGCGCGAGAGGATTCCGAGCTTCATTCGGGCGTGGATTCCGGTGTTGCAAGATGTGGAGCGGGACGGCCGAGCAGGAACGAGGCCTGAGGGTCCACCAGGAAGCGCCCCCGCATGGCCTCGCGCCCGAGCAGCATACGAAAGCGCATGGTATCGCGGCTGGTCAGGGAGAGTTCCAGAGGAACCACTCGATCACCGATTTTTGCCCGGGTCGCGATGAAGTAACGCTCGCCGGTATGGCCGCCGGAGTCCGTGACATTGCGGACATCCAGCACCGGGGCCTCGCACCAGACTTCGGTCTGGTCGTCGTGCTGATACGGGTGGATGCCGAAGCGCACCCACTCGCGCCCCGCTTGGGAAAAACTCTCGACATAGAAGGCATGCAGCGCGGAACTGCGTGCGCCGGTATCCACCTTGCACTTGATGGCCCCGAGGCCCAGATCCGGCAGGCCGACCCACTCGCGCCAGCCGAGCACATCTTCGGCACGCGCCGAGGGATTGAAATGAGGCGGGCGATCCATGAGTCCCCCGGCTGAATTGGGTCCGGCCCCCACTATAACGAATCGCCCGCGGGATGCTGACGCCCGGTGCCTCCCGATCCGTTCCCTTATAGCGCCCCGCCGCAACTGGAGCCCTGGCCGGCCGTGCAGCCGTAGCAGTGGTCGCCCACCGCGATCGGTGCCTGTGACAGGTATGAGGGCGTCAGCTCGCTGATGTGTACGGGGTGGCCATCGCCGGCGCCCAGAGGGATATTCAGCATCTGGTTGAAATCACAGTCGTGCACATAGCCTTGCCAGTCGACCGAAACGAGTGTCCGACACATGACGGCTGCAAGGTTGGACGACTGATGGGCGCTGCGCAGTGTCTGCATGTACGTGTTGTAACGGCCTTCACGCGCAAGTGTTTTGGCAAAGCGATGGATCGGCATGTTGGTGATCGTGAACAGCGCGTTGAAGCGGATGCCGTACTCGCGCTCGAGATGCTCGTGGTAGGCGGCCTCCAGTTCGGCCTGCGGGGGCGGCAGACTGGGGCCCTGCGGGTTGTAGACCAGGTTGAGGGTGAGACCACTGTCGGGCAGGCCATAGCCCAGGGCATTGAGCTGCCTGAGGCCCGCGATACTGCGTTCGAACACGCCGTCGCCGCGCTGGGCATCGACGTTCTCTTCCAGATAGCAGGGCAGCGAGGCCACAATCTCGACGCCCTGCTCGGCCAGAAAGGCCGCCAGGTCCTCCTGCCCGGGCTCGCCGAGGACAGTCAGGTTGCAGCGATCCATCACGTGTATCCCGCGCTGGCGCGCGGCGCGGACCAGGTGGCGGAAACCGGGATTCAGTTCCGGGGCGCCGCCGGTCAGGTCGAGGGTCGGGATGTCACAGCGATCGCAGCAGGCGAGCAGTTCGTCGATCACCTCCGGCGGCATGACCTCGCGCCGGTTCGGCCCGGCGTTCACATGGCAGTGAAAGCAGGTCTGGTTGCAGACATAGCCGAGGTTGGCTTGCAGGGTCTCCAGCCGGGTGCGCGTCACGGCAGGGAAATCGTGGTAGGCAATCAGGGGCTCTTGCTGGGACATGACATCGGCTGCCGGCTGGGGCTGTATTGGTACAACGAGTATCTCCAAGCCTGAACCGTCCCGGTGCCCCGGGCAACGAAGCCGGATGCCGGGTGGGGTTCTGGTACCGTGGCTCGATGCTGGAGCGCCTTCAGGTCTGGATCTATCTCGCCGCCATTTTGATGGGGCTGGTGCTGGCCGGCCTCTGGCCGGGGTTTGGCGAGGGGCTGACCGCCTGGGTTTGGGCCGTGCTCGGGCTGTTGCTGTTTGTCACCTTTGCGCAAATCCCGTGGGAGGCGATACGACTCGCCTTTAACGACCGTCGCTTCCTGGCTGCCGCGCTGGTGGGGAATTTCGTGCTGGTGCCTCTGGTATTGCTCGCGCTGCTGCCGCTGGCGCCCGACGACCCGGCGATACGGCTGGGCATCCTGCTCGTGCTGCTGATGCCCTGCACCGACTGGTTCATTACCTTTTCCCGACAGGGCGGGGGCGATGGTGCGCGTGCCGCGGCGTTCACGCCGGTGAGTCTTGCGGCGCAGTTCCTGATGCTGCCGGTGTACCTGACTATCATCCTAGGGCCGGGCGAGGCCCTGGGCCTGATGTCGGCGACCGTGTTCGCCGCGGCGGCGCTGCTGATCGGGCTGCCGCTGCTGGCGGCCGTCTTGCTGGAGCAGGCGCTCAGGATGCGGGGTCGCGTGGAGGTCTGGCAGAACCGCTTCGCGATTGCCACCGTTCCGCTGCTGGCGCTGGTGGTGGGGCTGATCGCGCTGGTGGAGGCCCCGCTGGTGTTTGCGGGTGGGCGGGATCTGCTGGGCGTGATCCCGGTGTACGCGCTGTACCTGCTCGGGGCGGCAGCGCTGGCCTGGGGACTGGCCCGGGCCTTCGCCCTGCCCGGCGAGCAGGGGCGCACGCTGGCCTTCAGCCTGGGTACGCGCAACTCGTTTGTCGTGCTGCCGGTCGCCCTTGCACTGCCGGAGGTGCTGCACGCGGCGGTCATGGTCATCGTGCTGCAGTCGCTGGTCGAACTGTTTGGCATGCTCGTCTACCTGCGCTGGATGCCGCGCCTGTTTCCTCCCGCGCAGGGATGCTCGGCACAATCCGGGTCGAGCTGACTGGTCCGGGGTGCGGTCACCGGCCCACCGTGCGTCGGCCATGACCAGCCAGAGGGTCGGGTATCAGCCCGGGGTGATGCGCTCGCCAGGCGGGCCTTACTGCATCAGCAGGTAGCCCTCGTGCTGCAGTTCGATGATCTCGGCGTCGGCCATGGGCACCAGGTTCACGAAGCCATGGACGTCATCGTGATCAATGCCGCGCAGCCGGGCGGAGGCCTCGCACATCCGGAACTCCACCACGCCACCTTCGGTGAGGGACTTGGCCCGGCGCATGGTTTCCTCGCGTTCGGCAAACTCGTCGCGGGTGAAGAACGGGACCTCCCGGCCATGCAGGACCAGCACGATGTGGGCCTCGAACGGATCGGACTCGTAGACGTTGTTCAGCATGCTGACGCGGTCGAGTACGCTGTTCAGCTCGTCTTCGGTATCCACGTAGACGTCGTAGACCACCTTCCTCGGTTCGTATTCGCGGTCCATCATCTCGGCCGAGCCCCAGGGCATCTGGTCATCGGCGGCCGCCTTCAGCGGCAGGGCCAAGAAGGCCAGGCTGGCGAGCAGACACAACAGCAACGCAGGGGTGCGGGAACGGTCTCGCATGGTCATATCCTCCGAATCGGTTCTTTGCAGGGTGGACGGCTGGTGAGGGGGACTTCTTCCCCGAAGGTCGAGTCTGTCCGGCTCATAGGCGTGCCTCGGGGCCCTGAGCGCGCAGCACACGCTCGACGATGGACTCCATCGCCAGCGTGATGCGCCGGCTCAGACGCTGCGGCCGGGTATAGGTAATCTCGAACAGGTCGGCCTCGCGGCTGATCTCCAACAGCAGATCATCGCTGGTTCGCAGCTCGTCGGCCAGGCCCATCTCGTGCGCCTGTTCGCCGTACCAGTGCTCGCCGGTCGCCACTTTTTCCAGGTCCAGGGACGGGCGGTAGCGGGAAAGAAACGTCTTGAACAGGTCGTGGGCCTCTTCCAGCTGTTCGCGGAACTTGCGCCGGCCCTCGTCCGTGTTTTCTCCGAGTACGGTCAGGGTGCGCTTGTGTTCACCTGCGGTCAGCAGCTCGACATCGATGTCGTGGCGCTCCAGCCAGCGGTGCAGGTTCGGAATCTGGGCCACGACCCCGATCGAGCCCAGCACCGCGAAGGGCGCGGCCACGATCCGGTGCGCCACCGCGGCCATCATGTACCCGCCGCTGGCCGCGACCCGATCCACAGCGACGGTCAGGTCCAGCCCGGCTTCGCGCAGACGGGCCAGTTGCGAGGCGGCCAGGCCGTACGACGGGACGAGCCCGCCCGGGCTTTCCAGGCATACGATCACCCGGTCCTGTTCGGGGCGGGCCAGGGTCAGGATTGCGGTCACCTCCTCGCGCAGGCTGTCGACGCTGGAGGCGCGGATGTCGCCGGTGAAGTGCAGCACATACACCCTGGGCCGTTCCTGGTCGTCGGAATCCTCGCCGGGGTGTTCGGTCGGGGTATCCGGCTTCGGGGTTTCGCTGGACGCGTCCTTGCCGGACGAGGAGTCACCACGGGGCCATCCAAGCTTCTTGCGCAGCCGCGCTCGCCAGTTCGCACTTCCCTCGACCGCGTGCCGAATGGTCTTCTCCATGCGTCGGTAGCGATCGTTCAGTTTGCGCACCGTCAGGCGGTCGGGCCGTTTTTCGCGGCTGCGGGCGAGTACGCCGGCAAAGGCCCCCATGAGTACCAGCAGCGCAACGACTGCGGTAACCACCTTGGCGAGAAAAAGTCCGTACTCCTGCAGCAGTTCCATCCGTGTCGTCCTGTTCCGTCGGCCGGCTTCCGGCATGCCATAATGCCAGCATGAGGATCGAAAGCGACGAAGACCCCCGTAGTGCAGGACTGTTTCTCGGGCGCGAGGGTTCCGCCAGTGCCACCCCGCCGGACCCGATCATCCACGCGGGATACGCCACCCTGAGCCTGCGCCAGATCGACGAATGGAACGGTGTGCCCAAGGGCACGGCGTTTCGCCTGTTCAAGGCACAAAAGGATCAGTTGCGCGAGGGGCAGGACTTTTTCTACATCCCCGAGGGCAAGGACCCGGAGCTGACCGAGACCCTGCGTCTGGATGGCCGGATCTATCCCTCCACCGTTCATGTGTTGCTGATGACCACGACAGCCTACGCGCGCATCCGCGAGGAGTGGCATCGGCGCATGCACAAGCCCGGCTGCGGGTGCCCCGGGGAACATTAGGGAAACACTGATTAATGTACCCGATCGTGCTCGGATCGATGTTGCTGGCGGACAAGACACGGCCTCCGTCGTTCAGCCTTTTGCCGGCACGGGAACGCCGCGGCGGATTGCGAAATCCCGGGTGTCGACGCAGGCGGGTCCATTGATCCGCGTCTCCCTGGAACAGTGGCGCATGCTGCAGGCGGTGGTGGCCGCCGGTGGTTTTGCCCGTGCCGCGGAACAGGTACACAAGAGCCCCTCCAGCGTGAACCATGCGGTGCAGAAGCTGGAGGAGCGCCTGGGTGTCGAGGTTTTCGAGGTGCAGGGCCGCAAGGCGGTCCTGACCCCGGCGGGCGAGGCGCTGCTGCGCCGTGCCGAGCACCTGCTGGAGGAGGCGGCCGAGATCGAGGCCCTGGCCGGCGCGCTCGCGGCCGGCGTGGAGTCCGAGGTCCGGCTGGCGGTGGATCAGATCCTGCCGCGGGAACCGGTGATCCAGGCGCTGGAGCGCTTTTCCCGTGCCTATCCGTCGACCCGTGTCCAGCTGGAGGAGGTCGTCCTGACTGGTGGACCGGAACTCCTGCGTGAAGGCCGGGTGGATATCCTGATCGCGCCGGAACTGCCGGGTGGCTATCTGGGTACCTGGCTGGCGGACCAGGTCATGGTCTGCGTGGCACATCCGGAACACCCGCTAGCGGGTCGCCCAGGGCTGACGCGGCGGGACCTGCAGGCCCAGCGCCAGATCGTGGTTCGTGATTCCGGCGAACAGCAGGCCGGGGAGGGGGGCTGGGTCGACGCCGACCAGCGCTGGACCGTCTCGCACATGGGTACCGCGCGCGAAATTCTGTGCTCCGGGATCGGCTTCGCCTGGCTGCCGCTGGATCGCATCGCGGAGGATCTTGCGCAGGGGCGACTGGTCGAACTGAACCTGGAGGCGGGCACGCGACACGAGGTGCCGTTCTACATGGCGCACGCGGATCGCGACCGCGCCGGGGCCGCCAGCCAGGCCCTGATGGAGGCCCTGGAGGCCGCCTTTGGCGGAAGCTCGTCAGAGCCCTCTGAACGGTAGGAGCCTGCTTGCAGGCGAAGCCCCTGCCCGCGCCGGGCAGGGACAGGCCGGCTCCAAACCCAAGCCACCCAACCAGCAAGGAAAGAATCGATGTGCGGGATCGCGGGAGAATTCGTCTGGGGTGAACGGCGCGCCAGCGGCGAGGCCGTGGCGCGCATGCTGCCCTGCCTGGAACGGCGCGGGCCGGATGCCGACGGGCTGTGGGCCTCCGGGCGGGTCGCCCTGGGGCACCGGCGTCTGTCGATCCTGGACCTGTCGCAGCGCGCGCATCAGCCGATGTTCGACCCGGAGACGGGGCTCGCGCTGGTGTTCAACGGCGCGATCTACAACTTCCGCGCGTTGCGCACGGAGCTGGAGGGCCGCGGCCACCGCTTCTTCTCCACCGGCGATACCGAGGTCATCCTGCGCGGCTACGCCGAGTGGGGCGAGGGCATCGTCGCCCGGCTGCACGGCATGTTCGCCTTTGCACTGTATGACGGCCATGCCCAGCGCCTGCTGCTGGCGCGCGACCGCATGGGCATCAAGCCGCTGTACCTGGCGCGCAGCGGCGACGGCATCCGCTTCGCCTCGAATACCCAGGCGCTGCTGGCGGCGGGCGACGTGGACACCGAGCTGGATGCCGAGGCGCTGCACATGCTGTTCTCGCTGCACGCGGTGGTGCCCGCGCCGCGCACCGTGCTGCGCGGCATCCGCAAGCTGGAGCCGGGGCATTACCTGAGCATCGATGCGCGCGGCCAGGAGCGGTTGCACCGTTACTGGACACTGTATGCCCACCGCCCGGACGAGGCCGTGTCCGACGCCGAGTGGCAGGAGCGTATCGAGCACGATCTGCGCAGCGCGGTGCGCAAGCGCCTGGAGGTGGCCGACGTGCCGGTGGGCGTGCTGCTCTCCGGCGGGCTGGATTCCTCGCTGCTGGTCGCGCTGGCGATGGAGGAGGGGGCGCAGGACCTGCGCACCTTCACCGTCGGTTTCGAGGACCAGCCGGAGGAGAAGGGATCGGAGTTCGAGTACTCCGATCCGGTCGCCGAGCGCTACGCCACCGACCACCAGGCGACCCTGATCCCCAACGATCAGGTGCTGGCCCGGCTGCCGGAGGCGGTAGGAGCGATGGCCGAGCCGATGTTCGGCCAGGACGCGGTGGCCTTCTACCTGCTCTCGGAGCAGGTCTCGCAGCATGTGAAGGTGGTGCAGTCCGGCCAGGGCGCGGACGAGGTGTTCGGCGGCTACTTCTGGTACCCGCAGATGGCCGAGGACCGCCACGGCGACTGGGTCGAACGTTTCCGCCGCCACTACTTCGACCGCGACCACCCCGAGATGGCCGAGATGCTGCGCCACCCGCCGGCGAACGACGTCACCGGCGACTGGCTGCGCGAGCAGTTCGCCGAGCTCGAGACCGACCGTGCCGATTCCTTCATCGACGCGGTGCTGGCGCTGGATGTGACCACGCTGATCGTGGACGACCCGGTCAAGCGCGTGGACAACATGACCATGGCCTTCGGCCTGGAGGCACGGGTCCCGTTCCTGGATCACGAACTGGTGGAGACCGCCGCCGCGATGCCGCCGCACCTGAAGCTCGGTGACGGAGGCAAGGACGTGCTGCGCCGCATCGCCCGCGGCCGCCTGCCGGACGCCGTGCTGGACCGGCCCAAGGGGTACTTCCCGGTGCCGGCCCTGAAGTACGTGCGCGGCGATTTCCTCGAGTTTATGCGCGACATCCTCACCGCGCGCGCCTCCCGCGAGCGCGGGCTGTACCAGCCGGCCTACATCGACAAGCTGCTGGACGCCCCGGACCAGTACTTCACCCGCATCCAGGGCTCCAAGCTCTGGCACGCGGCCCTGCTCGAATACTGGCTGCAGACCCACGTGGACCAGTAACCGCTGGCGTCCCAGCCGTGGCTCAGGACTCCTTCAGGCGCGGCATCAGCATGGTCAGGTTGCAGGGCATGGTGCGGTCGTCCAGTTGGGCCTGGATGATGCGGTCCCAGGCGGTGCGGCAGGCGCCGGTGGAGCCGGGCAGCACGAAGACATAAGTGCCGTTGGCCACGCCCGACAGGGCGCGGGACTGCAGGCTGGAGGTACCGATCTCTTCATAGGACAGCATGCGGAACAGCTCGCCGAAGCCCTCGATGGTCTTGTCCAGCAGCACCGAGGCGGCCTCCGGGGTGCCGTCGCGGCCGGTGATGCCGGTGCCGCCGGTGGTCAGCACCGCGTCGATCTCCGGGTCGGCAATCCAGCGGGAGAGTTCGGCGCGGATCGCGTAGATGTCGTCCCGGACCACGCGGCGCTCGGCCAGCCGGTGCCCTGCGCCCTCCAGTCGCTCCACCAGGGCATCGCCGGAGCGGTCCTCGGCCAGCGTTCGGCTGTCCGATACCGTGAGGACGGCGATGTTCAGCGGGGTCTGGACGGGGGTGGTTTCCGGGCTCTGGGCGGTCATGGGCAACGTCCTGTTGGTGTATCGTGAGCGCCCATCATAATGAATGCGGGTCCGGTCGCGGCAATGCGGCCGGGTCGAGACGTCTGGAGTCAGCAGGAATGTCGGAGCGGGTACAAAAGGTCCTGGCGGCGCGCGGCCTCGGTTCGCGGCGCGAGATCGAGGGCTGGATCGAGCGCGGAGAGGTGAAGGTCAACCAGCGCACGGCCAAGCTGGGCGACCAGGTCGGGCCGAATGACGTGATCCGCGTGCGCGGGCGCGTGATCCACATGGCGGAGCATGCCCATCGCTGGCTCGTGTATCACAAGCCGGTCGGCGAGATCTGCAGTCGCAGCGACCCCGAGGGCCGCAAGCCGGTGTTCGCCAGCCTGCCGCGCCTGAAGGGGCAGCGCTGGGTGGCGGTCGGGCGTCTCGACCTGAACACCTCGGGTCTTTTGCTTTTCACCACCGATGGCGAACTGGCCAATCGCCTGATGCACCCCAGCCACTCGCTGGAGCGCGAGTATGCGGTGCGGGTGCTGGGCGAGGTCCCCGACGATACGCGGCGCATGCTGCTGGAAGGGGTCGAGCTGGAGGATGGTCCCGCGCGCTTCGATGTCCTGGAAGAGCGCGGCGGCGACGGCGCCAACCACTGGTTTCATGTCGTGGTCAGCGAAGGCCGCAACCGCCTGGTGCGCCGCCTGTGGGATGCGGTCGGGGTGACCGTCAGCCGACTGATCCGGGTGCGCTACGGGCCGGTGGTGCTCGGGCGTGGTCTGAAGACGGGCGCTTCGCGAGATCTGGAGGTGCGCGAGGTCGAGGCCCTGTACGAGGCGGTCGAGTTGCCCGTGCCGGAGTCCATTCGCGAGCGGGGGCGGCGCCGCGGGCCGGGCCGCAACACCCGGCCCGCGCGCGGCAAGCGGGCCAAGTCGGGGGGGCGCGTACGCGAAGCGGATCGCTGGACCTCCACCAAGCCGGGGAGCGGCCCCGGCAAGGGCGGCAAGACCGGACGTTCGGGGCCGGGGCGTTCCGGGCGCAAGGGCGGGCCGCGCAAGCCGGGTGGTCGGGCGCGTTCCTGATGGCGTTGCGGGTGTCCGAGGTCCGGCAGCGCCTGCAGGGCGCCTACGGCGACCTGCAGTGGTGGCCGGCGGAGTCGGCGTTCGAGGTCATGGTGGGCGCGGTGCTCACGCAGAACACCAGCTGGACCAATGTCGAACGCGCAATCGCCAATCTGCGCGCGGCCGATGTGCTGGACCCGGAGTCCCTGTTGGAGCTCCCGCACGAGACGCTGGCCGAGCACATCCGCCCGAGCGGCTACTTCAACGTGAAGGCCGAGCGCCTGCGGCACCTGCTGCGCTTTCTGGAACAGCAGGGCGGGGTGGAAGCCCTGGCCCGCATGGAGACCGAGGCCCTGCGCTCGGCCCTTCTGGGTGTGAAGGGGGTCGGGCCGGAGACGGCGGACGACATCGTGCTGTATGCGTTCGAACGGCCGGTGTTCGTGGTTGATGCCTATACCCGGCGGCTGTTCGAACGGCTGGGCCTGCCGCATGCCCGCGGCGCCTACGACGACCTGCGGGCCTGGGTGGAGTCGGAACTGGGGCCGGATGCGCAGGCCTTCAATGATCTGCATGCCCTGATCGTGGAACACGGCAAGCAGCGCTGCCGACCCAAGCCCGTCTGCCAGGACTGTCCCCTGAGCGACGTCTGCCCGGGGCGTGTGGCGAGCCAGTGATCAAGCGTCCCCGGCCACGAGCCGGTCGCGTCCCTGTTCCTTTGCGCGATACAGGCGCTCGTCGGCCAGATCGATCAATACCTCGGGTGTCAGGTGCGCGGGGTCGCACTCCTTGGACCATGCCAGCCCGGCACTGACGGTGAATGGCAGCGATTCGCCCTCGAAGTGTATGTCGAGTTCGCGGGTGGCCTGCAGCAGTCGTTCGATCGCGATGGTGGCGGCCTCGTGATCCACGTGGGTGAGTACCACGATAAACTCCTCGCCACCGAAGCGCGCGACGATGTCGAAGGCCCGGTGCTCGCGTCGCAGCACATCGGAGAAATTGCGCAGGACCTCGTCGCCGGCCAGGTGCCCATGGGTGTCGTTGAGTGCCTTGAAATGGTCCAGGTCCAGTATGACGAGGGCAAAGTTGTCGCCATGGCGGCGCCAGGCCTCGATCTGCTCGCGCAGGCGTTCCATCAGGTAGCGTCGATTGTAGAGACCGGTCAGCGGGTCCGTAATCCCCAGGTCGCGCAGCTGGACTTCCAGGTGGTTGCGCTGAAGCGCCTCCGAGATCACGTTGCCCAGGACCAGTAGCAGCTCCGTCTGGTCCTCGCGCCAGGTGCGGGGGCGGAGCATGTCCATGCCGAGAAAGCCGGTCACCTGGTGGCCGGTCAGGATCGGCACGCAGATCAGGGTCCTGATCCCCTGCCGGCGGAACAGTTCGCGCTCGATGGCGGCCTCCTCGGGAAGGTCGTCCACCGAGGCGATCATCACCGGTGTGCGGTGTTCGAACACCTCCAGCATGCGTGTGCGCCACCAGGGCAGCTTGACGAGGTCCACGTGGCGCAACTGGTTCATCACCGAGAACACGCCGGGGGCGCACCACTCGTGGGTGTTGTCCATGTGTTCGCCGTCCGGTGACAGCTCGAACAGGTAGCAGCGGTCGCTCTCGAAAAAGCGCCCGATGTCGGCCAGGGCGGCGTCCAGACGTTGGTCCATCAGATCGGTGCTGGCGGTCACGAAGTCCGAGGACAGGCGCGCGAGCATGGCGTTGAAGCGCGCCTGATACTGAAGCTCGTCGTGCATTCGGCGGCGATCGGTGATGTCCCGGGCCACACCCACATATCCGGTGATCCTGCCGTTCGAGTCGCGGATCGGGGCGCCGCTGGAGACGTGCCAGCGCCACTCCCCGTTGTGGTGGCGGATGCGGTACTCGATTTCCTGGCCATCATTCTCCGAGCGGATGGTGCGTTGCAGAAAGCGGCCGCACTCGCCGCGGTCGTCGCGGTGGACGTAGTCGATAATGGGCGTGCCGGTCACGTCCCTGGCGGCATAACCCAGCACGCGCGTCCATTGGGGGGAGACATAGGAGAGGATGCCGTCCGGCGTGAGGGTGTAGATGATGTCGCCGATGTTCTCGACCAGCTGACGGTACTGGGCCTCGCTCGCACGCAGCTGATCCTCCAGCAGCCGTCGGTCGGTGATGTCGTACATCGTGCCGATACTGGCCGGACCGTTTTGCAGTTCCACGCGGCCGGCAGTTAGATCCACCCAGCGGGTCTCGCCTTCGCCGGTGATGACCTTCATCTCGTAGTGATCCGGTACCTCCTTGCCCGCGATCCGGTCGCGGGCCCGTCGGGTAATGGCGTCGCGTTGTTCCGGGTGGATAACCTCATAGAAAGGCTGAGTCAGCAGCCAGGATTCGGGACGCCCAAGGATGCGCGAGAGGGCCGGATTGACGGTCTGGAAGCGGTCATTCTGGAGGATGAATACGCCTGCCGCGGCGTGTTCGGTCAGGGTGCGGAACAGCTCGCGCTCCTCCTCGAGTTCCGTGGTGCGCTGGCGCACCCGTGTCTCCAGCGTGCGCCGCTGGCGCAGTAGCAGCGCCATGTACAGCAGCGTGGCCAGCAGGGCCGCACCAATGACAGTGGGTGTCAGCCAGGCCGGGATGACCTCGATGGTGTCCGAATGAATCCAGCGCTGCGTGATCTGGCGCAGCAACTCGTCGTCCAGCCGAGCGATGGCCTCGTTGATCTCGTCCAGCAGTGCCTCGTCACCAGGGGCGACAGCAGCGCGCAGGGGCTGCTCGTAGAGCAGCTCGAGCGGGTGGAACATGCCTGCTTCGCCATGGCGGTCCAGCAGATACATGGCGACCGGGTAGTCGCCCACAAAGACATCGATGGTGCCGTCCACTGCGGCGCGCACCATCTGCTCGTTGTTGTCGAAGATCTGCAGGGGCTGTTCGGGATGTTCGCGCTGCATGAACTCGAGCTCGAAGCTGCCGTCCACCACGCCTGTCGGTTCGTCCGCGAGTTCGTCCAGTCGGGCCACGGGGGCGCCGGTGCGCACGAAGGCGAAGGTCCGCAAGGGGAGCAGCACGTCGCTGAAGATCAGCGTTTGTTCGCGCTCGGGTGACTGGATCAACCCGCCGTGGATATCGGCCTCGCCGTCGCGCACCAGTTCAAGAGTCCGCGGCCAGTCGACCAGGCGGAACTCCACCGGGCGGTCGAGTTCCTCTGCGAGTTCCTGCCAGAGGTCGACCAGCAAACCCCGCGGCTCGCCGCCGTTGCCGGCGAAGGCGAAGGGGGGCCAGGCATGGTCCTGGGATACGATCAGGGGTTCCGATGGTTCATCGGCCTGAAGGCTGGCGCTGCAAAGGAGCAGGAGGCCCGCGGCCAGCACGCCGGCCGGCCATGCCGCGAGCCACTCGCAGAACCACTTCAGGGGCCGGAGGGAGCCAGTATCGAGGCGGGCTTGGGTCACATCGTGGCCGGGCTGGGGCGATGCGCTATCCTGACACAGCGCTTCCCCGTTGCCGACCCCTGCCGCGATCAGCGAGTCCCAAGATGCCGGCTGGCCTTCGCAAGCAGCTCCGCCGCCAGTTCGGGGTCGTTGCGCAGACGGCGTCCCCAGTCCGGGAAGACGTTCTGTTCCTCGCGGCTTTCGTGCTTGGCGAGGGCCCCGGAGATCAGGGCGAAGAACGGGGCCACCATCCAGGCCTCCTCGACGCCTTCCTGGAACTCGTGTTCCAGCAGCGCGGTTTGTTCCAGGATCTCGTCATGCTCGCGCAGCATGACCGTGACCGGGTCCTGGCCGCTGGCCCCGCGTGCAGCCGCCAGGGTCGGGACGATCAGTTCGTTCTCCACATGAACGTGCCGGCGCAGGCCTTCCACATAGGCCTGGAAGTCGGGTGCCGCACCTTCGAGATCGCCGGCATTGACCTTGTGCAGGGCGCTGGCGAACAGCCGGTCGATGCGCAGATGGTCGCGCTGCAGCAGATCGACAAGGTCCACGGGCGCGACGTCCTCGCGCCGCTGGACGCGCAGCTTCCACAGGGGCGGGCCGTTCTCCTGCACCTGCCAGTGGATGGCGTGGCGCAGTTGCAGGCTGACCGCATCCATCAGCAATTGCGGCTCCTGATCCAGCCAGACGTCGAAGACCTGGCCCGGCTGCAACTCGCGGAGGGTGTAGTAGGCGCGCGTGTGGGCGTGGTCGCCCAGTCCCCGCAGGTCCAGCAGGAAGTCACTCATCGGCTTGTTCCGCATACGCATCCGGGATACCCCGACGGCGCGCCATGGAGCGGCCCAACCGGGTACGTTCCTCGGGGCTGAGCAGGTGATCGGCCAGGGGCAGCACCGCGTTGTCCTCCAGTTCGAGGTGCGCCCGGTAGAGCCGGACCCATTCTTCCGCGCCCTGCAGCAGGTCCGCGCGCCCGGCCGCGATGTCCTGGAGGGACGGTTCCAGGGTGTCCCAGGCGGCCTCAAGGCGGGGGTGCTCGGCACTCAGGCGATCTACCCATTCACCCAGCTGCGGGTGGGCCCCGGGATCGTCGCGGTAGGCATGAAGGATCGGGAACAGGTCTTCGTCTTCATCGGCATGGTGTTGCGGGGCGGCTTGCTCGAAATAGGCCAGCACCCGCCGCGCCGCGGACTGGGCCTCGGCGTCGGCCCCGTGCTGCTCAATATGCGTCGGCAGCCGCTCCAGCGTGTCGAGGCAGTTCGTGATTCGCCGATGACACGCCCGCAGGAAGTCGATCGGGCGGTGGAAGCCGGGGGCGGGTTCGTGAAGCTGCAGTTTCATCAATAGGCTCGGATGACAGGCGATCGGCGTGTGTTCGGATCATGGACGGCGCTACTGTCTCTGAAGGCGCCCGGCTCCGTGTTGATCTCGATCAATGCATTTACAATACATATTATATTAGTCTAGCGTCGCTGCAGAACAAACAAGAAAGGGAGCGAACGCGATATGCATCCACGCAACCGGATGTTCATCCTGGCCGCGCTGATCTATGCGCTGCTGGGCGGGCTGCTCGGCATCGTCTGGCTGGCCCACCCGGGGCTGGTGCCCGGCAATGTGCCGCGCATGCACGGCCACCTGATGCTGCTGGGCTTTGTGACCATGATGATCTACGGCGTGGGTCTGCATGTGCTGCCGCGTTTCTCCGGCCGCTCGTTGTTCTCGGAACGGCTCGGGCATGTGCAGTTCGTGCTGGCGAATCTTGGCCTCTGGGTGATGATCGCTGGGTGGTTGATCGTCCATAACCCGACGGTTGCGATCGGCGGGGCGATGGCCTGGGGGGCGATGATCCTGTTTGCGCTGAATATCGCACTCACCGTGCGCCACTACGGTCCGAAGGGGGCGTGATGAGCCATACCGAATACAACGGCTGCGAACTGCCGGACGACCTGTTCTACGATCTCGACTATGTCTGGGTCCGTCCGGAGGACGACGGTACCTTCACCCTGGGCATCACCGATCCCGCCCAGACGATGGCGGGGCGTGTGCAGTACTTCCGCTTTCGCAAGCCGGGTTCGCACCGGGCCGCGGGCAAGCCGGTCGCGCGGCTGGAGTCCGGCAAGTGGGCGGGGGGCATCCCCACACCCTTCGACGGCACCATCGAGCGCATCAACCCGGCCGTGGAGGCCGACCCGGGGCTGGTGAATGTCGCCCCCTATACCGATGCCTGGGTGGTGGCGATGCGCCCGGACGACCCGCAAAAGGCGCTGGAGCGTCTGCATACAGGGCCCGAAGCCGTCGACGGGCTCAAGCAGTGGATCGACCGCTACGACATCCACTGCATGCGCTGCGCGGACTGAGGAGACGGACTCATGAAGGTGGAACTGCTGGTGTCCGAATGGTGTGCCTCCTGCCACGATGCCGAGCGCATCTGGCGCGAGGTGGCGGAGAAGAAGCAGATCGATTTTGCGGTGGTCGACATGGGGCAGCCGGAGGGGCGTCAACTGGCGACCCGGTTGCGCATACGTTCCATCCCGGCCGTGGTCGTGGACGGCGAACTCAAGCACATCGGGCTGCTGGACCGCACGGCCGCGACCGCGCTGGTCGCCGAGGCGCCGGAGCGCACGCAGAAGGCTGCACGTCATGTCGGGCTGGGGCTTTCGGCCTCCAGCCGTGCCTCGGTACTGGGCGCGATGATCTGGCTGCTGGTCGCGGGTGCCGCCTTGCCGCTGGGCGGCTTCTTTCTGGATGGGGCCGCGCGCCCCGCCGCATTGCACGGCTTTACCCTCGGGTTCCTGCTGCTGCTGATCATGGGGCTGGGCGAGCACATGCTGCCGCGCTTTACTGGGCACCCGATTGCGGGTGGCTGGCTGTGGGCCTGGACACCGCAGATTCTGGTACATCTGGCTGTGCTGGGTATGGGCTTCGGCTGGCTGCTGGGCGTGCCAATGCTGACCGCGGTCGGTGCGCTAGCCGCGTTCGTCGCGCTACTGCTGTTTACGCTGCGCATCGCGCCGCTCCTGCTGCGCGCGTCCGTGTGAGAGTGCCCAGCGCCTGTCGAGACGGTAGACTGTTGCGTATGTGCAGACAGCGGAGTCGCCGACAGTGAGCCTGTTCGAGAAGCGCATCGCGGAGCTGGAAGAAGAGCTGCCGCATCTGGAGCCGGCGGACCTGGTCGACTGGCGCCAGGCGGGGCGCTCGTTCCTGCTGGTGGATGTTCGCCAGCCGGAGGAAGCGGCCGAAGGCAGCATCGACGGCGCGGTGAATATCCCGCGGCCCAAGCTGGAGGCCAGCATCGAATCCCACATGCAGGACCCCCAGCAGCCCGTCGTGGTGTACTGCGGGTACCGTGGCCGGTCCCAGCTGGTGGCGGACAGTCTGCGCGCGATGGGAATTGATGCCCGTGTCCTGCGTGGTGGCTACTCGGCGTGGCGCGACACGCAGGCTTGATCGCAGAAATGCCAGTCGCGGCTGATATGGCTTTTTGGCCGGGGCTTGGCTACTCTCGGGTCTGATTCTCCGATTTGGGATTTGTCCCCGTTTTATTCAGCGCGCCTCCCGTGGGGGCGCGTTCTGCTTTATTGGAGTGTGTAAAGGTGAGTAATCCGAAGATCGTCGTCTCCAACACGGACATGGAGCGCCTGGACAAGCTGCTGGAATCGCTGCCGGACGACAGCTTTCCCGGCAAGGCCGACCTGGAGGCCGAGCTGGATCGTGCGGATGTCGTCGATTCGCGCGAGATCCCGGGTTCGGTGGTCACGATGAATTCCAGGGTCCGTTTCCGGGTGATCGAGTCCGGCGAGGAGTTCTCGCTGACGCTGGTCTACCCGCGCGACGTGGACGAGAGCGGTGGCACGCTGTCGATTCTGGCGCCGGTGGGCAGTGCGCTGCTGGGGCTGTCCGAGGGGGACGAGATCGAATGGCCGCGCCCGGGTGGCGGGAAGATGCATGTGCGCATTGAGGCCGTCGAGTACCAGCCGGAGCGCGCCGGCGAGTATCACCGCTAGCAAACTCGGTTGCGCCAGGCGTGACCGATCAGCACTGTTCCCAGGGCAGCCCGTGGTAGCGCCAGCCGCCGCGGGTGGAACGCTGGTGGTGTTCGTCCAGCGGCCCCTCGAAGCCTTCCTCCACTGAATAGACATTCTCGATACCGGCATCGACCAGGGCCTGGCCGGCGGACAGCGTGCGCTTGCCGCTGCGGCAGATCAGGTAGAGCGCGGGGGCATCCTCGCTGTGGTCCTCGGCCCCGCCCAGCAGCAGTTTGCGTACCTGGGGCACGAAGTGGGGGTTCACGGTCCAGTCGGGCTCGTCGATCCACGGGATATGGATGGCGCCCTGCGGGTGCCCGACGAACAGGAATTCCATAGTGGAGCGGATGTCGATCAGCAGGTCGCGCGGGCGCTGCTGAAGCCGCTGATGGGCCTCCTGCGGACTGATCCGGCGCACACCGGGCGCGGGGACCGTCTTCTGGTTGGCGAGTGGGTCTTCCATTAAGGCTCCGGGCGTGGGCCGTCGGCCGTCCCTGGCCGTGCGCCACTTACATCGCGAAGTCGAGTCGTTCCTGAACCGAGTCTAGCGCGGCCTGGGCGCATTCTTCATCCAGGTCGCCACCAGGGGCTCCAGACACGCCCACCGCGCCGATCATGCTGCCGGCGACCTCGATCGGCAGCCCGCCCTCCAGCATGATGATGCCGTCGACGTGGTTCATCTCCATGCGGATTTCCTCGCGGTTCGCCCGGAAGCTGCCGGAGCTGGTGCCGGACATGACCGTAGCGCGCGCCTTGTCGCCGGCGATCTGGATGGTCTGCACGGCGGCCAGATTGTCGCGCAGCACGGCGCGGTCGTTGCCGGCACGGTCGACGACCACGGCGCTGGTCTGGTGCCCCTTCTCGCGGCAGGCCAGCACCGCGGCCTCGGCGATGTCGTTGGCCAGCTCCATGCTCATCATGCGCTGGTTGAACACGTCGGCCTGGGCCACGCTGGCCAGTCCCAGGCAGGCCGCGGCGGCGGTACCGGCAGCCAGTCGCTTGATCGAACGCGTCATATCCATCTCCTGTCCTTTGTTATGGGTTCTGCGACCCCGATCATGGCAGAAACATCGTGGTCTTGCCGCTCGGGCGGGGCGGCAACAGGCGACAGCACCGCGCGGCATGGATACACTATCGCGCATGTCGGGAAACAGCTTTGGGCGACTGTTCGTCGTCAGTACCTTTGGTGAGAGTCACGGGCCGGCCCTGGGCGCGGTGGTGGACGGCTGTCCGCCCGGTCTGGAGCTTTGCGAGGCGGACCTGCAGTTTGATCTGGATCGCCGCCGGCCGGGACAGTCGCGCCACACCACCCAGCGCCGCGAGCCGGACCAGGTACGCATCCTGTCCGGGGTGTTCGAGGGCCGCACGACCGGCACTCCGATCGGCCTGCTGATCGAGAACGTCGATCAGCGCTCCAAGGACTACAGCGAGATCATGGATCGCTTCCGTCCGGGGCATGCGGACTACACCTATCACCGCAAATACGGCTCGCGCGATTACCGCGGCGGCGGGCGCAGCTCCGCGCGCGAGACCGCGCTGCGTGTCGCGGCGGGTGGCATCGCCCGGCGCTACCTCCAGCAGCGCTACGGGATCGAGATCCGTGGCTGGCTGTCACAGCTGGGCCCAATCGAGCTGGAGGCGAAGCAGCCGGAGATCGTCAACGACAACCCGTTCTTCTGCCCCGACCCGGACAAGGTCGCGGAGCTGGAGGAATACATGGATGCCCTGCGCAAGTCCGGCGATTCGATCGGCGCGCGGGTGACTGTCGAGGCTGTCGGTGTGCCGGCGGGCTGGGGCGAGCCGGTGTTCGACCGCCTGGACGCGGAGCTGGCGCATGCGCTGATGAGCATCAACGCGGTCAAGGGCGTGGAGATCGGGGCCGGCTTCGAGTCGGTGACCCAGCGGGGCACCGAGCACCGCGACGAGATTACCCCCGAGGGTTTCCTGTCGAACCACGCCGGCGGCGTGCTGGGCGGGATCAGCACCGGCCAGGCCGTGCGCGCGAGCATCGCGCTCAAGCCGACCTCGAGCATCCGTCTGCCCGGACGCAGCATCAACACCGCCGGCGAACCGGTGGAGGTGGTCACCAAGGGCCGCCATGACCCCTGCGTGGGGATCCGCGCGACCCCGATCGCGGAGGCGATGATGGCGCTGGTACTGATGGACCATGCTCTGCGCCATCGCGGACAAAACGCCGACGTCGGCGACACCGGCCTGCCGGAACTGCGCGACCTCCCACACGACTGATATGGGCACGCTCCGTCGTGTCGGCCGTGCCGGAGGTCCGTTCCGGTGATTCCCAGCGCGCGCCTGTCCACGGTCTACTTCTTCTATTTCGCGAGCCTCGGCGCGTTCATGCCGTTCTGGGGCCCGTATCTGTCCGAGGCCGGCTTTAGCGGATCGCAGATCGGCGAGCTGATGGCGATCGTGCTCGCCACCAAGATCATTGCACCCAACGTCTGGGGCTGGCTCGCGGATCGCGCCGGCGCGCACATGCCGATCACCCGCTGGGGAGCGTTTGGCGGTGTGGTCGCCTTTGCCGGGGTGCTGCTGTACACCGGCTACTGGTGGCTGGCGGTGGTGATGGCCGCGTTCAGCTTCTTCTGGAATGCGATCCTCCCGCAGTTCGAGGCGACCACCATGCGTACGCTGGGTCGCGATGCCCATCGCTACGCGCTGGTCCGCCTGTGGGGCTCCGTCGGGTTCATTGTCGCGGTCGCGCTTCTGGGCTGGGCCTTCGACCATATCGACATTGCCTGGCTGCCCTGGATCGTGCTCGGCATCTTCGCGGCTCTCTGGCTGGTGACGCTCTGGGTGCGCGAGCCGGTGCGCGACATGGAGCAGGACAACAACGTCCCGGCGCTGGTCGCGGTACTCAAGCGGCCGGAGGTGATCGCGCTGTTTCTGGCCTGCTTTTTCATGCAGGCGAGCCACGGTCCCTATTACGCGTTCTTTACGCTGTATCTGGAGGAGGCCGGGTTCTCGCGGGCGGTGGCCGGGCAGTTGTGGGCGCTCGGAGTGGCGGCGGAGGTGGTCCTGTTCCTGCTGCTGCCGAAGCTGATCCTGCGCTTCGGGGCGTGGTTCCTGGTATCGGTGGCACTGGTGCTGACCACCCTGCGCTGGGGGCTTCTGGCCGCCATCCCCGATTCCCTGCCCATGCTTTTGTTCATCCAGGCCCTGCACGCGGCCAGCTATGGCGTCTATCACGCCGCCGCCATCTCGCTGATTCATTATTTCTTTCCCGGCCGCCTCCAGGGGCGCGGACAGGCCCTGTACTCCTCGCTGAGCTTCGGGCTCGGGGGCGCTGCCGGAAGCCTGGTCGCGGGGTATCTGTGGGACGGCATCAGCCCGGCCTCGGTCTACGTGTTCGCGGCATTTCTGGCGGCTGCCGGCGTGCTGGCGTCGGTATACGGGGAATGGCGGCACAAGACGCCGGTCCGCACGCTTTAGGCCGCTCCTCCGGGCTGTCAGGCACGCCCGTTGTCGGTGTCGAGCCGGCGTTGCACGCGGTTCATCAGCTGGCCGGAGACGCGTTCGACCAGCGAATGCGCGGCACGCCGCACCGCAGCCTCGAGCAGTGGGCTGCCCAGGCGGTATTGCAGCTCGAACTCCACCTGCGTGTGGCCGGGTTCGCCCGGGCTCAGCCGGTAGCTGCCCCGATTCTGGATGCCGCGGATCGAGCGCCAGGCGAAGTACTCGGGGCGCGCGGCCTCGCAGACCTCGACATCGAAATGCAGCTTCATGCCGGCCGCGCGAATCGTCCAGCGGTAGCGGTCGTCCCCCAGCGGCTCGATATGCTCCACGTTGTCGCAAAGATCGACAAAGTTGGGCACGTGGCTCAGCAGGTCGAAGACCTGCTCCGGCTCCGCGCGAAGGGAGGTTTTATGGGTCAGCTGACGCATTGTCGAGACGCCGGGAAGGTTGAGCGGCACTTGCTGTTGAGAGGCTCGCGCAGGCCGGGGGTTCCATGCAACCGGACCCGCGCCGGGCTACGATGACGGATCAGCCCCGACCGGTTATTGCGATGTCCGCCCAGCCCGCCTCCGAGCCCGAGTTTCTCCAGCGCTTCCAGGCGGGGAGTACGGGCATGCTGTACTGGTCCGATCTGGACGCGCTGTGGGCGCGCCTGCGCGAACGGGCGGATGAGCACTGGTATGTCTATGCCGTGGGTGATGCGGTGCCGCAGGCGCCGGTCTCGGCGGAGGACTTCCGGCGCTTCCTGGAGGAGGTCGATCGCCTGCTGCGGCAGGATCACGACGAGGATTACTGTGGCATCGTCTATGTCGATGATCGCGAGGCCCCGAGTTTCGTGAAGATCTTCGATCCCAACAACCTGGGCTCCAGCTGCGGGTCCTCCGGGCTGCGGGTATTGCCTGGCTGGGTACTCTCGCAGGTGCCACCGGTGGATTTGGAGGCCGCGATGCCGCCGACCGGCAGTCGCCGGCGCTGGTGGCAGCGCCTGTTCGGCGGGGCACGATGAACACACCCGACACACAGGGAAGGTGGGTTGATGGCTGATGCCTGGTGGCAGCGCCTGCGCGGGCAGTCGCGCGTGCTGGTCGCGCTGGGCGTGCTGGTGCTGGTGATCCTCTGGATTGCCTCCGGGATGCTCGGCCGGGAAGTGGACGATGCCCCGCCTGCCATGGATCGACAACCGCTGGCGGTGGCGGTAACCGAACTGGAAGCAGAGCCGGTAGAGCGCCTGCTGGTCCTGCAGGGCCGGGTGGAGCCGGATCTGCGCGTGATGGTGCGTGCCGAGACCGCCGGCCAGGTGGCCGAGTGGGAGGTGGCCCGCGGGGCGCGCGTCGCCGCCGACGAGCCCCTGGCGCGGCTGCGCATGGACGACCGCGAGGCACGCCGGCGCCAGGCGATCGCGCGGCTGCGCGGCGCCGAGAGCGAATACGAGGCCGCCCAGCGCCTGCACGATCAGGGCCATGTGTCGCGCACCCAGCTGGAGGCCCGCGAGGCCGAGCGCGAGGCCGCCCGGGCGGAGCTGGAGGCGATCGAGCTGGATATCCGCAACACGCGCATCGTCGCGCCGGTGGCCGGGGTGGTGAATCAGCGCCTGGCGGAGCGGGGCGACTTCGTGGCACGTGGCGACCCGGTGGCGGAGATCGTGGACAACGACCCGCTGCTGGCGGTGGTGCATGTGCCGCAGCACCAGATCGGGCGCGTGGAGCCGGGCCAGGCGGCACGCATCCGCTTCCTCGACGGGCGTCGCGCCGAGGGCGAGGTCCGGTTCGTCTCGCGGGTGGCCGAGGTCGGCACCCAGACCTTCCGCGTGGAGGTCGAGGTCCCGAATGCCGACGAGGCGTTGCCCTCCGGGATCAGCGCCGGGGTCGAGATCCCGACCGAGACGGTCGCGGCGCACAAGCTCTCGCCGGCCTGGATGGGACTGGACGACAACGGCCGGGTCGGGGTGAAGACGGTGGATGACGAGGACCGGGTGGTCTTCCATGCGGTCGAGGTGATTCGCGCCGCCACCGATGGCGTCTGGGTCACCGGGTTGCCGGAGCGCGCGCGGGTGATCACCATCGGCCACGGCTTCGTGACCCCGGGCGAGACGGTGCGACCGCATCCCGGAGGGGAGCCGCCAGACGCCGAGGCGGGCGCGCCCCAACCGGTGGGCGGGGCGCTGCCGTGAAGGCCCTGATCGCCTGGGCGGTAGAACACGCCCGGACGGTGCTGCTGTTCCTGCTGCTGATCCTGGTACTGGGTGCGACCGCCTACCAGGTGGTGCCCAAGGAGGCGGCTCCCGAGATCGACATCCCCATCTTCTTTGTGTCCGTGCCCTATCCCGGGGTCAGTCCGGAGGATGCGGAGCGTCTGATGCTGCGCCCGCTGGAGCGCGAGCTGCAGACCCTCCCCGGGGTGGACGAGATGCAGTCCTGGGCGGGCGAGGGCTTCGCCCTGGTGCGGCTGGACTTCGAGCCCGGCTGGGACAATCGCCGGGCCCTGTCGGACCTGCGCGAGGAGGTCGACCAGGTCCGCCCCGAACTGCCCGCCGGGGCGGACGAGCCCAGCGTCTCCGAAGTCGACCTGTCCATGTTCCCGGTGCTCACGCTGAATCTGTCCGGTCCGCTGGACGAGCGCACGCTGGTGCGCCTGGCGCGGGACCTGCGCGACCGCGTGGAGGCGATTCCGGGGGTGCTGGAGGCGGATGTCGGTGGAGACCGCGAGGAACAGATGGAGGTCCTGGTCGATCCGCTGGTGCTGGAGACCTTTGAGCTGTCATTCGATGAACTGACCCGCGCGATCGAGCGCAACAACCGCCTGATCGCGGCCGGGGCGCTGGATACCGGGGCCGGGCGCATTCCTCTGCGGGTGCCGGGTACCATCGACGACGTCGACGATGTGCTGGATACCGCCATCCGGGTCGAGGGCGACGCGGTGGTGCGGGTGCGCGATGTCGCCGAGGTCCGCCAGAGCTATCTGGACCCGGAAGGTTTCACCCGCATCGACGGCCAGCCCTCGGTGTCACTGGAGATCCGCAAGGCCTCGGAGGCCAACATCCTGGAGGTGGTGGCCGCCGCGCGCGCGACCATCGAGGCGGCGCGGGCCGACTGGCCGGAGACGGTCGAGGTGACCTACCTGCAGGACATGGCGCGCGATGTCGACGACCTGCTGGGCGATCTCGAGAACAACGTGATCACGGCGGTGCTGATCGTCGCCCTGGTGATCCTGGCGATGATGGGGGCGCGCGCGGCCCTGCTGGTGGGGCTGGCCATACCCGGGGCCTTCCTCGGCGGCATCCTGGCGATCTATCTGATGGGGTTCACCCTCAATGTGGTGGTGCTGTTCGCGCTGATCCTGGTGGTTGGCATGCTGGTGGATGGCGCGGTGGTGGTCGTGGAACTGGCCGACCGCTATGTGGCCGAGGGCATGCCGCGGCGGGAGGCCTTCCGTGCCGCGGCCCAGCGCATGTCCTGGCCGATCACCACCGCGATCGGGACCACGCTTGCGGTGTTCGCGCCGATGCTGCTGTGGCCCGGCATGGTGGGCGAGTTCATCGTCTATCTGCCGGCCACGGTGATCGTGACCCTGATCGCCTCGCTGGCGATGGCGCTGGTGTTCATCCCGGCGCTGGGCGCAGTGATCGGCCAGAGCCGTCCGATCAACCCGGCCCAGACCCGCTACGTACGCGCGGCCGAGGAGGGCCGCTATGACGAACTGCAGGGCCTGACCCGTTCGTATATCCGGCTGCTGCAGCCGCTGGTGCGCCATCCCGTCTGGACGCTCGCGGGCACGCTGGCGCTGGTCGCTGCCGCATATGCGCTGTATGCCCAGCAGGGGCGCGGGGTGGAGTTCTTCCCGCAGGTGGAACCGGACTTCGTGCAGGTGCAGGTGCAGGCGCGCGGCGACCTGTCGGTGTGGGAGGCGGACGCCCTGGTGCGGCAGGTGGAGGACCGCCTGCAGGGAGTGCCCCAGATTCATCATGTCTATGCGCGGACTATCGGTACCCAGCTCGGGCGGCTTCAGGGCGACTACCCGGAGGATGTCATCGGGCTGATCCAGCTGGAACTGATCTCCTGGCGGGATCGCCCGCCGGCGGCATCGATTATCGAGGAACTGCGCGAGCGCACCGCCGACTTGCCCGGGATCCGCCTCCAGTTTCGCGCCCAGGAACGCGGGCCGCGCGAGGGGCGGCCGATCGTGGTCGAGGCCTCGAGTCGCGATGCCGACCGCATCGCGCCGGTGATTCGCGAGATCCGCAGCGCGATGGACGATCTGGGTGGCTTCGAGGACGTGACCGACGACCTGCCACTGCCCGGGATCGAGCTGGAGGTCCGCTTCGACCGCGAGCAGGCGGCGCGCTTCGGCGTGGATGTTCCGCTGCTGGGCGAGGGCGTCCAGCTCCTGACCCGCGGCATCCAGCTTGGCAGCTACCGCCCGGACTACAGTGACGAGGAGGTCGACATCCGCCTGCGCCTGCCGGCGGATCAGCGCCACTTGCAGCAACTGGCCACCCTGAACCTGCCGGGCGCGACCGGACTCGTCCCCCTGGCGCACTTCGCCGAGCTGGTGCCGGTGCCGGCCACCGGGCTGATCAAGCGGCGCGACGGCGACCGCGCCTACACCCTGGAGGCGGATGCCGCCAGTGGCTACCTGGTGGACGAGCGCCAGCGGGCCCTCGAGGCGCGCATCGCCGAAATGGAGCTGGACCCGGAGGTGCAGCTGCGGTTTCGTGGCCAGGCCGAGGAGCAGGCCGAGGCGGCGCGCTTCCTGCTTGCGGCCTTCGCGCTGTCGCTGTTCCTGATGCTCGCGATGATGGTCACCCAGTTCAACCGCTTCTCGCAGGCGCTGCTGGTGATGTCGGCGATCGTGTTCTCCACCGCCGGGGTGCTGCTGGCCCTGCTGGTGCGCGGCGAGCCGTTCGGGATCGTGATGAGCGGGATCGGGGTGCTGGCGCTGGCCGGGATCGTGGTGAACAACAACATCGTGTTGATCGACACCTACAACGAACAGCGTCGACGCGGCCTGGATGCGCTGGAGGCGGCCCTGCGGGCCGCCGCCCAGCGCATGCGGCCGGTGCTGCTGACCGCGATCACCACGATCCTCGGCCTGATGCCCATGGTGCTGGCCTGGACCGTCGACTTTGCCGGAAGGGACTTCTACGTCGGGGCGCCGGTGACCGGTTTCTGGGTGCAGCTCGCGACCGCGATCGCCGGGGGGCTGTTCGTCGCCACGCCGCTGACCCTGTTGTTCACGCCCGCGATGCTGGTGCTGCTGGATCGGCTGGGGCTGGACCGACGGCCCACGCCGGAGCCGCAGCGCGCCTGAGTCAGCGCCCGGCGAGCTGGCGCAGGCACTCCATGTAGGCGTTCTGGTCCGGCGCCGCGTTGTTGCGCTGCGCCTCCCACAGGGCCTGCCCCAGGCACTCCATCATCCGGTGCTCGGCGTCCATCACCCCGAAGCGGGCGCACAGGCCTTGGTGCAGGGCGCGGATGCCCTCGGGGCGGTCGGTGCGGGCCTGGTCACGCAGGCTCAGGTGCATCGCCATGTGCAGGAACGGATTGGAGGTGCCCAGCTCCGGCGGGAATTCGCCGGTCAGCGCGGTCTCGCGGTCCTTGAGATAGTCGTGGTACTCGGGGTGTTCCGAGATCACGTCCACCAGCTGCTGTTCCAGGTCGGTCAGCGTTTCGCCGGCCTGCGCCTTCTGCCAGGCGTCGACGAACTGGGTGCGGATCTGGTCTCGGTTGCCGTACATGCTGTGTCCTCGGGGTGGCGTCGCGGGGTTCAGGCGGCGGCCGGGGGTGGAGTCTTGGCCCTGTATTCGCACAGGTCCTCGATCGGGCAGCGCCAGCACTCGGGCTTGCGCGCCTTGCAGACATAACGCCCGTGCAGGATCAGCCAGTGATGGGCGTCCTGCAAATAGGGCTTCGGGGTCAGCCGCATCAGCCGCTTCTCGACCTCCAGCACGTTCTTGCCGGGGGCCAGTCCGGTGCGGTTGGCGACTCGGAAGATGTGGGTGTCCACCGCGATGGTGGGTACGCCGAAGGCGGTGTTCAGGATTACGTTGGCGGTCTTGCGCCCCACACCCGGCAGGGCCTCGAGCGACTTGCGGTCGCGCGGGACCTCGCCGCCGTGCTGCTCGACCAGGATGCGACAGGTCTTGAGGATGTTCTCGGCCTTGGCGTTGTACAGCCCGATGGTCTTGATGTGTTCCTTCAGCCCGTCCAGCCCCAGATCGAGGATGGCCTCGGGGGTGTTGGCGACGGCGTAGAGGCGGCGCGTGGCCTTGTTCACGCCGACATCCGTGGCCTGGGCCGACAGGATAACCGCGATCAGCAGCTCGAACGGGGTGTTGTACTCGAGCTCGGTGGTCGGCTCGGGATTTGCCGCCTTCAGGCGTTCGAAGATGGCTTCACGCTTGGCCGCGTTCATGTGGCGGTATCTCCCGGGGCCGCAACGCAAACCGGCCCCGCAGGGCGGGGCCGGATGCTGCCGCAAGGTTGCCGGTCAGACGTGGCGGAAAAGACCGACGTCCGGGGCCGCTTCGCGCGGGTTGGACTCGGCTTCCTTCTCCAGATCCTTGATCAGCTTGGCGTGCTTCTCTTCCAGATCATGCATCGCCTTTTCGTCCATCTTCGGGAAGATGACATCGCGGATGAACGAGCCCAGCTCGTCCAGGCAGCTCGGCCAGTACTTGTCGTTCAGGTGGAACGCGTGATGGGCATGGGTGCCCATCGGGTAGCTGTCGAACTTGGTGATCATGGTGTAGGAGAGGTCGGCGTCCTTCTCGACGAAGTCCTTGGCCCAGTCGTACCACCACTTGTAGTACTTCTCCTGCAGGTCGTCGTTGAATCCGTGTTTCTCGAAAAAGGCGGCGATGTTGCCGCGCGGGGCGAGGCCGTAGCGCGTGCCGCGCTTGCCAGCAAACGGGAAATGTCCAGCCATGCCTGTCTCCTGAGACGTTGGGATTGCCGGGGCCGGGCCCCGGTAAAAGGAATTTGTGGCGCCGGAAGTTTACTCGCTGGCGAGCGAGAATCAAGAAACAGGTGCCTCGGCGGTCTCCGCGCGCCCGAAGCGTCCCTCGTACAGACGCAGCAGGGCGGGGATCACGAACAGCACCAGCAGGGTGGCGAAGGCCAGCCCGAACACGATCGAGATTGCCATCGGGATCAGGAACTGGGCCTGCACCGAGCGCTCGAACAGCAGCGGCGTGAGGCCGGCGATCGTGGTGACGGAGGTCAGGATCACCGCGCGCAGGCGCTGGCAGGCCGCCTCCACGATCGCCTCGCGCAGGGCGAGTCCGGTCTCGCGCAGCCCCTGGTAGAAGCTCACCAGGATGATCGAGTTGTTGACCACGATCCCGGTCAGCCCGAACAGGCCGAACAGCGAAAGGATGGTGAGCTCCACGCCCATCACCCAGTGCCCGAACAGCGCACCGAGAATCCCGAAGGGAATGATCGCCATGACGATCAGCGGCCAGCCCCAGGAGCCGAACACCCAGGCGAGCACGATGTACATCAGCCCCAGCGCCAGCACGAGGCCCATCTGCATGTCGGCGAACGTCTCTTCCTGGTCCGCCGCACGCCCTTCGAAGGAATATTCGATGCCGTGTCGGTCCGACAGCTCGTCCAGTGGTCCGTCCTCGAGTGCCGCCCGGATGCGCGCGGCGTTGTTCACCGCTCGGTCCACCTCGGTCGATACCTGGATGGCCAGCCGCGTGTCGGCATGGCGCAGGGTCTCGAACCCCTGGCGCGAACGGAGATCCACCACGTCGTCCAGTGGCACGAAGGCCCCGTCCGGCAGGCGCAGGTTCAGCCGCTCCAGACTCTCCGTCCGGTGGCGCTCGCTGTCCGGGAGGCGCACGCGGACCTCGACCTCCTCCAGTCCGTCCTGATAGAGCTGGGCGAGGTATCCATCAAAGGCGTTGCGCAACTGCCCGCCGACCGATTCGGTACTCAGCCCGACCGCGCGACCCTCGGGTTTCACCTGGAACACGAACTGCTCGCGACCGAACGGGGTGTCGTCGCTGGTGGCGAAGGTCCCGGGGAAGTCGTCCAGCATGTCGGCCAGTTCCAGTGCGGCCTCTTTCAGTACATGCGGGTCGTCACCGGTCAGGCGGATATCGAGATCCCGCCCCGGCGGCCCGGTCTGGCGTTCATCGATGGAGAAGTTCTCGATGCCCGGGGCCTGGCGGATGCGGTCATCCCATTCACGGATGAACTCGCGGTTGCGTACGGTTCGTTCTTCCGGCGAGACCAGCTCCACCTGGATGTTGCCGAACTGTTCCCCCTTGGGTGCATTGCCATCGCCGGGGTCGATCCCCTGGCCGAGGCGGGTCACGGAGGTGCGTACCAGATTGCCGCCCAGCGCCTCCTCCGTCTCCTCGAGGGCGCGTTCGGCGTGGATCAGGAACGACTCGACGCGCTCGGGCGGCGTGCCGGCGACGAAGTTCACCCCTGCGTTGACGATGGTGCCCTCGGGCGAGGGGAAGAAGGTGAAGCCGATGCGGCCGCTGGCGGCCAGCCCAATGGCGAGAATCAGCGCGCCCACGGCCAGCGCCAGGGTGACGCCCGCGTGATCCACCGAGCGCGTGACCGCGCGCCGGAACGGGCCGTTGCGCAGGCGTTCGAAGCCGGCGTCGAAGCGCGCCCGCAGACTGCCCTGTGGCGGTTCCTCGAGCCGGTGCATCACCCCCTTCAGATGGGCCGGCAGGATCAGGAAGGCGATCAGCAGGGTAGCCACGATCACGCAGATCACCACCAGCGGGATATCGAACAGGATATTGCCGATCATCCCGCCAATCAGCATCAGTGGCATGAAGGCGGCGACCGTGGTCAGCGAGGCGGCGATCACCGGTCCGAGCATGCGCCGCGCGCCGTCGCGTGCGGCCCTCCCTGCGTCCAGCCCGCGCTGGTGCAGGCTGTAGGCGTGTTCGGAGACCACGATCGCGTTGTCGACGATGATCCCCAGCGACATGATGAAGCCGAACAGCGAGATCATGTTGATCGAGCCACCCACGACCCACAGCACGACAAAGGCGGCGGTAAATGCGATCGGGATGCCCAGTGCCACACGCAGTGCGACATGCCGGTTGAGGAACAGGAACAGGATGCCCAGCACCAGCATCAGGCCGCCGAGGCCGTTCTTGAGCAGCATATTGATGCGCTCGGCCAGGAGCTCCCAGAAGGCATCCATTACCTGGACATCCACACCCGGTGGCAGGGTGGGCCTGGTCGCCTCCAGCCAGTCCTCGAGGACGCGCGCGGCCTCCAGCGAGTCCCCTGTCTCCGAACGCATGAGCTGCATCTCGATGGCGGGTTTGCCGTTGGCGCGACTGCGTACCTCGCCATCGCGCGGGCGCAGTTCGATGTCGGCGATATCGCCCAGCCTGATTCGCCCCAGATCGGTGTCGCCGCGCAGGATCAGCCGCTCGAAGCCGACGACATCGCGGGCCTGCTCCAGGCTGCGAATCTGGCGGGCGGTATCGTCGCGCCCGACCGAGCCGGCGGGGAAGTCCTGCGCCATTTCGCGGATCTGGGTGCCGATCTCCTCCAGGGTCATGTCCAGGCGATAGAGATCCCGCGACGGCACCTGGATGGCCATCTCGTCCTCGGTCAGCCCGGTGAACTCGATCTGGGCGATGCCGGCATCCAGCAGCTCCCGCTCGAACTGCCGCGCCAGCCGGCGCAGCTGCTGCGGGTCTTCCGGGCCGGTAATCAGCAGCCGGGCCACGGGCTCGTAGCGGATGATTCGCTTGACCACCGGGGTTTCGGCGTCCTCCGGCAGATTGCGCTGCTGGTCGACGCGGTCATTGACCTGCTCGGCGGCCCGCGTCATGTCCGTGCCCGCCTCGAACTCGAGGGTCACCACGCCGACCCCCAGCGCGGAGGTCGAGGTCATGTTGCGCAGGCCGTCGATGGTGCGCAGGTCCTGTTCCAGGGGATCGATGATCGCCTGTTCCACGTCCTCAGCGCTGGCCCCGCTCCAGACCACTTCCACGGTCATGAAGTCCAGCTCGAAGTTCGGGAAGAACTGGGTGTTCAGCTTGGTCAGCGCGAATGCCCCGGCCAGCAGCATCAGCGCGATCAGCAGATTCGCGGCCAGGCGGTGTTCCAGGAAGATCTGGATCGGGCCGCGCGGTGGCTGGCCGTTGTCGCGCGTCCCCCCGCCGGGCATCGGGCGCTCGTCCGGGCCGTCGCCGGCACGCTGGCCGGGATCGGCATCAGCCATCGTTCGGGTCCTGATCCGCGTTGGTGTCGAAAGCGCGCGGGATCGCGGCATCGCGATCCGGGCGTTCGCCGGGCTCCTCGACCTCGACCTTCAGCCCGTCCACGGCATTGGGCAGGCGGGTGGCGACCAGGATGTCGCCCGTCTGCAGGTCCGGGTGACGGATCAGGGCACGGGCGTCCCCGGCATCGGTCATGAATTCGCCGAGGCGCTCGACCCGCAGCGACTGCATGCGGCCGTCCACGACGCGGAAGACCTGATCCCGGCCATAGAGGGCCTCGTAGGGTACGGCCAGGCTGTCGGGCTCGGCCGGCAGGCGCAGGGTTAGTTCAACAAAGCGATTGAGATTCAACGCAGAATGGCCCTCGCGGACCTCGAAGATGCCGCGCGTACCGGCTTCGCCCGCACGCGTCTCGCCCTCCAGGCGTGTCAGTTCGGTACGCACCGTGCGTCCACCCACCTGCGCATGAGCGGTCAGAGCTTCGCCTGCGTCCAGCAGCTCCTCGATGCGCGGGAGGATGTAATCGGGGATGCTGGCGCGAATCTCCAGGTCATCGAGTGCGAACAGGCGTACTAACGGGTCTCCAGCGCGGGCGCGCTCGCCAGACGCCACCTCGACCTCGACCACGCGGGCATCGAAGGGCGCGGCGATCGTGGTGCGCTCGAGATCGATGCGCGCCTGATCCTCGGCCGCCCGCGCGCGCTCCAGCCGGGCTTCCGCCTGGGCCTTGCGCATCGGGGCATCGACGATTGCTTGCTCGCGGTTGTCCACGGTCAGGCTGGCCTGTTCCAGGGCCTCCCGGGCCGTGTCCACGTCGGTTTCGGAGCCGAGGTCACGTTCGCGCAGGTTCTGGGCGCGGCGCAGGCCGCGTTCGGCGATTTCCAGGAGTTCGCGCTCACGCACCAGGGCTTCGCGATCGAAACGGGCCCGAATCTCTTCGCTCTCTTTTGCGCCTTCCAGTTCGCGGCGTTCGGCCGTGCGCTGGGCCAGCAGCAGTTCCGCCTCGCGCGGGTCGATGCGCACCAGGGTTTCGCCCGCCTCCATGCGGGCCCCGATGCGGGCCGGGACGGCCTCGATCTCGCCCTCGACGGCCGCGCGCAGGGTGGCCGTCTGGGCCGATGCGCTGCGCCCGTTCAGCAGGATGCCAGGGTGGTGCTCGCCCAGTTCGGCCACCAGTCCCTGCACGGGCCAGGTGCGCTCGGTGGCCTCGGGCGCAGGCGCCTCGGGACCTGTCGCACGCAGTACAAGAAAGCCCACGACCGCGGCGGCGAGGATCAGAAGGGGGGGCAGGGCACGTCGGAGAAGGCGCGGCATTATGTTCTCGGTCGGATGGGGCAGGGCCGGTCGCTCGGTTGGAGCCCGTAAGGGCCAGAGGGTTCCTTCCCGGCGCGACATTCTAGGGAGACGCGGATCGAATCGCACGCGTCGCGTTCCCCTAGGTTAGGATGCGTCACAGCGAACCGTGGAGAAACTGATGATCAATCTCGCCGTATTACGATCTCTTGCGGCCGCCGCCCTGGTCCTGAGCCTGGGCGCGGGCACCGCGGGCACCGCGGGCACCGCGGGTACCGCGGTGGCCGGGGAGGCCCCGGAGGTGTGCGAATGCCTGGAAGGGCTGGAGATGGAAGGCACGCCTTGGGTGCGCCTGGTGCCGGGGGATACCACTGCCGGCTATCTGGAGCTGCGCAATACCGGCGAGTCCGATCGCCGTATCGTGGCCGCCGAGTCGCCAATCGCGAAGACCACCGAATTGCACGAGCACACCCATGAAGATGGCGTGATGCGCATGCGCGAGGTCGATCACCTGGACCTGCCCGCGGGCGAGACCCTGGTGCTGGAGCCGGGTGGCCTGCATCTGATGTTCATCGGCCTGCACGAGCCGCTGACGGCCGGTGACTGGGTCGCCGTGCGGGTGACCTTCGAGGACGGCGAGACCATGGATCTGCACATGCAGGTGCGCCGCGGCGAGGCCGAGGAGGGTACCGGGCACGACCACATGGAGCGCGACGACGCGAGCCACGGGCACGGCGGTCACGGGCACTGACGTGCCCGCCCGAACGGCGCGGGATCAGTTCTCCGGCCGGTTCGGGATCTCGATCGTCGCCTTGGCGCGCAGGTCCTCCAGCTTTTCCTGGATGGCGCGGCTTTCCAGGATCTCGATGATCTCGGCGCGCACCTCGTCCAGCGGCGGGACTTCCACCTCGCGGGTGTCGTCCAGACGGATCAGGTGCCAGCCAAACTGTGACTGCACGGGCGCGTCGGTGGTCTCGCCGGGTTCCAGGGCCTCGGTGGCAGCGGCGAATTCCGGCACCATGCCATCGGGCGTGAACCATCCCAGGTCCCCGCCTCGAGCGGCGGATCCCGGGTCGATGGAGTGTTCCTCGGCCAGCTCCGCGAAATCGGCTCCGTCGTCCAGCTGTGCCAGCAGCTCGCGCGCGCTGTCCTCGTCCCCGACCAGGATGTGACGCGCGCGGTACTCGGTGCCGCGCAGGTATTCGACCTGGCGTTCGTATTCCGCCTCCACCTCTTCTTCGCTGATCTCGAGTTCCTCGGCGATGCGCTCCATCAGCGTGGATGCCAGCAGATTGGTCTCGACCATTTTCAGGATGCGCTGGATCTCGGGGTCGTCACCCAGTCCGCGTTTCAGGGCCTCCTGGCGCAGCAGTTCCAGGCTGATGACCTCGTCCAGTACCCCTTCGCCCTGCGCGGCCACCCCCGGATCCTCGTCCATGCCGGCATAGGTGAACAGATCGGCGCGGGTGATCGCGCGATCATTGACGATGGCGACCGTGTCCTCGTCGTCGGTATCGGTGATGACCGTGTCGAGCTCGCTAGCCTCTTCGTCGGGCAGCGGCAGACCCTCGTCGCCATTCCCGCAGGCGGCCAGAAGGCCCGCGAGGGCGAGAGTGGCAACGAGCGCGGCGGGACGGGTACGCATGATCAAAACACCTGCTTGAAAGGACGAACATCCACCGAGGCATAGACCCCCGCGGCGACATACGGATCGGCATCGGCCCACTCGTGGGCGGCCTCCAGCGACGGAAACTCGGCCACGATCAGGCTGCCGGTGAAGCCGGCGGGGCCCGGGTCGTTGCTGTCGATCGCCGGCAGCGGACCGGCCAGGATCAGGCGGCCGGCCTCGTGCAGGGCCTGCAGCCGGGCGACGTGTTCCGGCCGCGCGGCCAGCCGTGCATCCAGCGAGTCGGGGGCATCCTGGCCCTGGATCATGTAGAGCATCAATCGGGGTTCTCCGTGGGTCGAGGAATTCATTCTAGCGCGGGCGGGGCGCCTTATGAGCACCGCCCACCATGCGCTACACTGCGCGCCTTGTCATCAATGGCCGAGTTCATGATCGCGATACACCCCGAAAACCCGCAGCCCCGGCTGATCCGGCAGGTCCTGGAGCGGCTGCACGAGGGCGCGGTGATCGCAATCCCGACCGACGCCTGTTATGCCCTGGCCTGTCTGCCGGGCGACAAGGCGGGCGCTGACCGTATCCGCCGCATCCGGCAGGTCGACGATACCCATCACCTCACGCTGCTGTGTCGTGACCTCTCGGAACTCGGCGTCTACGCCAAGGTGGACAACACGGCCTTCCGCCTGATGAAGGGTCTGACACCCGGGCCCTATACCTTCATCCTGCCGGCCACGCGCGAGGTGCCGCGCCGCCTGCAGCACCCCAAGCGTCGCACTATCGGTCTGCGCGTGCCGGACAGCCGTATCGTGTCGGCATTGCTGGAGGCACTGGGCTCGCCGCTGATGACCGCGACCCTTCAGCTCCCGGGCGAGGAGCTGCCGCTGAGCGAACCCTGGGTGATCGACGAGCGGCTGTCGAAGGTCGTGGACGAGGTCGTCGATGGCGGGGCCGGCACCCTGGAGCCGACGAGCGTGATCGACCTGACCGGTGATGTGCCGGAGATCATCCGTCACGGTGTCGGCGATGTGGCGTTCCTTGATGAGTCGTAAGGGCATGGAGGCCAGGGGAGATGCGTGATGCGTAAGTGGATTGTGCTGCTACTGGTGCTGCTGATCGTGGTCGCCGCCTGGCCGGTGTTTGTCGGCGGGCAGGTCGAGCGCAACGTGACCGAGACGCAGCAGGCACGCATCGGCGAGGTGGATCTGCGCCACGAGATGGTCGAATACCGGCGCAGCTACCGAACCGCGAGCGCGCGCAGCGAGCTGACCCTCGACGACGGCGAGACCGAGCTGGTCATCCCGCTGGAGCACCGGGTGCGCCACGGTGTGCTCGGCGCGCGCGGCGAGTCGAATGTGGACCTGGACGCCCTCGAAGCCCCGGAGGGCTCGCTCGCGGCCCATCTGCTGCACGAGCTCGATCTGGTCGTGCAGACGCATGCCGGCATGGGCGGTCGTCTGACCACGCGCGTGCAGTTCGAGCCCCTGACGCTGGACCTGATGGAGGTTCCGGATGTGGCCGACCGTGTTGATGGCGATGGGCCGCTCTGGCTCGAGCTGGATGCGGGCCAGGGGCGCTTTGCCTGGTCGGCGGAGCAACTGCTGCTGAGCCTGGATCTGCCCGCGCTGCGTCTGCATGACGACGAGGCGGACCTGCGGGTCGAGCAGGCCCGTTTCGCGACCGTATTCGAACCGGACGAGGATGGTGTCTACGGCCGCCTGCCGGATTACGAGGGGGGCCTGGCGGCCGCGCACCTGCACGTTCGCGACGAGCAGGGCGAGATGGAGCTGACCCGGCCGCGAGTGAATGCCTTCCAGAAGACCAGCAATGATCGCCTGGACAGCCGCCTGCGCCTGGAGATCGACGAGGTTCGCCTGCGCGAGGCGGACGCCGACGTGCTGGAGCTCGAGACCGTGGATCTCCAGTTTGCGCTGCTGCGCTGGGATCGCCCGGCACTGTTGCAGATGATTCAGGACCTGGAGGCGCTGCAGGAGCGTGATCTGGAACGCGGTCAGCGCCTGGCGCTTGGCGGGTCGGTGATTACCGACGCGATCGAGCGCATGATCGAACACAGCCCGGCGGCCGAGTTGAAGGCCTCGTTCAACGAATCCCCCGCACGCCAGGTGGCCCTGGAGACCGAGCTGGGCCTGCGCGGCGACGCGCGCGGTTTCCGTACCCGGCCGCTGGAGACCCTGGTACTGGACAGCGAGCTGCGGCTCGGGCTGGAATGGGTGCGGGAATTCGAGTCCGCGTACCCGGACGCGGATTTGGACGAGCGTCTTCATACCCTGGCGGCCCAAGGCTGGCTGCAGCGCGACGCCGATGCCGAACTCTGGCGCGGACACCTGAATATGGAGGACGGTCGCGTGTACGTGAACGAACGCGATCGCACGGCGGCCCTGTTGGGCATGCTGTTTGCCCTTTCGGGCGGCATGTTCTGAGTATCATCCCCAACGAACCCCACGAATAACGGAGAAGGAACCACTCGTGACCAGCACCCAGGGAACGAACCAGCGCGTGATCTCGGGCATGCGCCCGACCGGGCACCTGCATCTGGGCCATTATCACGGCGTCCTGAAAAACTGGATCGAGCTGCAGCACAACTACGAGTGCTTCTTCTTCGTTGCCGACTGGCATGCGCTGACCACACACTATGAAGACCCGGGCGACCTGCAGCAGCATGTCACCGAGATGGTGATCGACTGGCTGGCGGCCGGGGTGAGCCCCGGTTCCGCCACGCTGTTCGTGCAGTCGCGCGTGCCGGAGCACGCGGAGCTGCACCTGCTGCTGTCGATGATTACCCCGCTGGGCTGGCTGGAGCGTGTGCCCACGTACAAGGATCAGCAGGAGCAGCTGCGCGAGAAGGACCTGGCCACCTACGGCTTTCTGGGCTACCCCGTGCTGCAAAGCGCGGACGTGCTCGCCTACCGTGCCGGCATGGTTCCGGTTGGCGAGGATCAGGTGTCGCACCTGGAAGTCACGCGCGAGATCGCTCGCCGCTTCAACCATCTCTATGGCCGCGAGCCGGGGTTTGCGGAAAAGGCCGAGGCGGCGATCGACAAGATGGGCAAGAAGGCCGCCAAGCGTTATCGCGACCTGCGCAAGCGCTTTCAGGAGCACGGCGAGGACGAGGCGCTGGAAGTGGCCCGGGCGATGCTCGAATCGCAGCAGAACATCTCGCTGGGCGATCGCGAACGCCTGTTCGGCTACCTTGAAGGTGGTGGCAAGATCATCCTGCCCGAGCCCCATTCCAAGCTCACGCCTACCGCGAAGATGCCGGGTCTGGATGGGCGCAAGATGTCCAAGAGCTACGGCAACACCATCAGCCTGCGCACCGAGCCGGCCGAAGTGGAAAAACTGATCCGGACCATGCCGACGGACCCGGCGCGTGTGCGTCGCACCGATCCCGGCACGCCGGAGAAGTGTCCGGTCTGGGATCTGCACCTGGTCTATACCGACGAGGCCAAACGGGCCGAGCTGCACGAGGGCTGCACCTCGGCCGGGATTGGCTGTATCGACTGCAAGCGCCCGCTGATCGAAGAGGTTCAGGCGGAGCTCGAGCCGATCCAGCAGCGCGCAAAGGAGTACGCCGAGGACCCGGCCCTGGTGCGTTCGATCATCGTCGAGGGCTCCGAGGCCGCGCGCGAAGAGGCGCGCGAGACCCTGGAAGAGGTGCGCCGCGTGATGGGCCTGGACTACCTGCGATGAGCGGTTTCGGAATGCTCCCACCGAGATGAGCCATGGACCCGCGCGATGAGCTGACGGACCTGGACAATCCCGCGACGGTCGAGACCGGAGCGGAAGGCGAGTTTGTCTATCGCGTGCATGGCGAGCCGGTGGCGGAACTGCCGGCCGATCTGTATATCCCCCCGGATGCGCTGGAGGTCTTCCTTGAATCGTTCGAGGGACCGCTGGACCTGTTGCTGTACCTGATCCGGCGGCAGAACCTCGACATCCTCGCCATCCCGATCGCCGAGATCACGCGTCAGTACATGGCCTATATCGAGGTGATGCGTGCGCTGCGGCTGGAGCTGGCCGGCGAGTACCTGGTGATGGCGGCGCTGCTCGCCGAGATCAAGTCGCGCATGCTGCTGCCGCGCCCGGTGGAGGCCGCCGCGGACGAGGACACCGATCCGCGCATGGCACTGATCCGTCAGCTGCAGGAATACGAACAGTTCAAGACCGCGGCCGAGCGGCTGGACGAACTCCCGCGCATGGACCGCGACGTGTATGCCGCCGGCGCCAGTGTCGAGGCGCTGGAGGGGCCGCCACCCCCGGCCCCCACGATGGACGAGCTGATGGAGGCCCTGGCCGCCGTGATGCATCGGGCCAGCCTCTCCGCGCACCATCACATCTCCACCGAGCAGTTGTCGGTGCGCGAACGCATGAGCAGTATCCTCGAGGTCCTGCACCCGGAGCGCTTTACCGACTTCGTCACGCTCCTGCTCGCCTCCGAAGGGCGTCAGGGCGTGGTGGTATCGTTTCTCGCCGTGCTGGAGCTGACCAAGTCCGGCCTGGTGGAGTGGGGCCAGAGCGAACCCTACAGCCCGATTCGGCTGCGCCGCCGGGGTGGCCGGCCGGACACGGAGGATGCATGAACGACGTCACCAGCCCTGAGGCCCCGCAAGCCGCCACCGAGATCGAAGCCGATACGCTCGGTGCCATCGAACTCGCGATCGAGGCGGTCCTGTTTGCGGCCGCCGAGCCGGTCGCGCCGCGCGACCTGAAGGCCGCCTGCGAGGACCTGGGCGAGATCGATCAGCCGACACTGGACCAGGCGATTGGCCGTCTGCAGGAGCGCTATGCGGATCGCGCCATCGAACTGGTGCGCACGGCTGGCGGGTACCGCTTCCGCGTGCGGGCCCGCTTCTCCGCCACGGTGCAGGCGGCGCAGCCCGAGCGCCCCGCGCGGCTGTCGCGTGCGCTACTGGAGACACTGGCGATCATTGCCTATCGCCAGCCGGTGACGCGCGCCGAGATCGAGGCGGTACGCGGCGTCGCGGTCAGCTCCGGGATCATGCGCACCCTGCAGGAACGCGAATGGGTACGCGTGGTGGGGCACAAGGAGGTGCCGGGGCGTCCTGCGCTGTTCGCGACGACGCGGACGTTCCTCGACGACCTGGGGCTGAAACGGCTGGAAGAGCTGCCACCGCTGGACGCGATCCGCGACCTGGCGGATGTCGCCTCCGACGCGGGCTTCACCCTCGCACCGCCCGAGGACGACGCCAATGGCCAGCTCCGCCTCGAGCCCGCCCCCGACTCCGACGACGACCCTCGCTAGCCGTCTGCGCTTCAGGGCTGGCCCTAGTTTTGCCTCAGGAGTTTACGGTGGCTTCGGTCCACCGCCTGCCAAGCGCTGTTTCGCCAGCGCGCCTCGAGTTACTTCTTTGCTCGTGCAAAGAAGTAACCAAGAAACACGCCCGGGATTCGCCCGGGGACCTTGCTCCGGGCGCGCCAGGCCGGCGGCGCTGAAACTCGCTGCGCTCAGACAGTCAGCGCCTTTTCTCCGGCCTGTCACGCCCTCCACAAGGGGCTCATATCGGGAGGGTAGGTCAAAACCGACGGTGTTCCCGCACCTGTCCTGAGTCCCAAGTTGTAGGGTGCGTTGAGCGAAGCGAAACGCACCATCCCAGCGTCGGCGCAACCCTGATGCGATTCGCTGCGCTCATCACATCCTTGTGTCTTGCGGTTCACGGATCGCTACCATGGACCGCACCGGACTCGGGGTAACCCGATCGCATCCTGAGGTCACGAACCTGTGCCGTAGATGGGCCCCCGAGTCCTTTTTCATCTCGAAGTTTGAACGGTATCCAAGCTCCCCGTGAGGGGCGGGTGAGGCTGTACGGACAAGGTGAGAGGACGAGATGGCTCATATTGGCATTGATGTCAGCAAGAACAAGCTCGACTGCATGTGGGTCCGGGATCTGGAGGCGGGCAAGGTCAAGCCGAAGGTATTCCCGAACCGCCAGGACCAGTACCCGGAGTTG
>NZ_ARQK01000038.1 GCF_000385215.1 Thioalkalivibrio thiocyanoxidans ARh2 | reverse complement strand
GGCCGGGGTCGCGGCAGTCGGGCGTGTTTCTTGGGTACTTCTTTGCACGAGCAAAGAAGTACCTCGCGGCGCGCTCGCGAGTGAGCGCTTGGCAGGCGGCCAGCCGAAGCCACCGTAAACACCGAAGGGCGAACCAGGCCCAGCCTCAGCGTGTGAAGATGCCCCAGCCCGTCAGCAGGCGTTTTCAGTGTAACCGGGCGCGTCGCAGAAGGCGCGGCCGAGCGCGAGGTCCTCGCGCATGTTGCGCAGTGCCCGGAGGTGATCCTCGCGGCTCGCCGCGAGTTTGGACTCTGGCGTCACCGGAAACAGCAGCTGCGACAGCGACGGCGGGTCCTGCCCCAGACGCACCGCATAGACGATCTGGTAGGCATATACCCGGCGCACATAATCGCGGGTCTCCGAGAACGGGATCAGCTCGGCCCAGATATCGGCGTCCATCTCGCCGTCGTCCGGCAGCCAGGAGCGCACGCGATGCGCCCCGGCGTTGTAGGCCGCCGTGGACAGCAGGCTGTGCCCGCCAAAGCGATCCAGGTTGCGCCGCAGGTAATAGGTCCCCAGCGTCGCATTGGTCGCTGGGTCGAGGATGTCCCAATCGGAGTTGACCCGGACCCCGGCGCTGGAGGCGATCGAGCGCCCGGTCGCCGGCATGATCTGCATGACCCCCAGCGCACCGGCCCCGGAGCGCACGTCGTGCAAAAAGGCGCTCTCCTGGCGGGCGATCGCCATCGCCCAGGCCGGGTCGATGCCCTGTTTTTCCGCGCCCGGGACGATCACGGAATCGAAGGCCAGCGGGAAGCGCAGCTCGATATCGTCCCAGTTGCGGGCCCGCGCGATGGTGAAGATCGCCCGGTCGTACCAGTTCCAGTCGGCGAACTCGGCAGCCGCAGCCTCGAGCTCGGGCGGTTCCATGTTGGCCACCGTGCGGGTCCACTCGCGGCGCGCCTCGGCGTAGCGATCCAGCGCCACCAGTTCGCGCATGCGCTGCATGGACGGGCGCTCCATGATCGATTCGCGCGCGCCATTAGCCAGTTGCAGGGGCTGGTGCGCAATGCGGTAAGGCTGGCCCAGACGATCGGCGGCCAGGAACCCGTGGAAATTGCGCTCGCGCGCCGCCCGCTCGTAGAAAAAGCGCGCCTCCTCGGCATCGCCCAGCTGCTCCAGCGCCCGCGCGTACCAGTACTGCCAGGCGGTTTCGTCGCGGGCATCGCGGCCCATGGAGCGGATCGCGCTTTTGACCGTCTCCCAATCGCCATCATGGAGTGCGGCGCGTACCTGCCACTGGCGCAGCTGGTCGTCGAAGACCTCGGTGTCCAGGCCCTCCATGAACTCCAGCGTCTCGGAGCGGAAACGCAGGGCGAGACGCAGCGCAAGCGCATGTTCGATCTCGCGGGCCGTCTCGGCCGGGAATCCCAGGCGCTCGCCACGCTCCTCCCAGCCCTTCAGGGCCGCATCCAGGTCCTGCGGAATCCAGCGCTTGAACGCCTGTTCCAGCATGGCCTCGGCCGAGCGGTGATCGTCCGCGCGGAAGTCGACCTCGACCACCCGTGACGGCCGCGACTCGAGCTCCAGCCAGCGCTCCGCCCAGTCGCGATCGGCGCTGGCCAGGTAGCGGCGCAGGTAGCTCGCGAGCCCGGTCTGGCGCGCCTGCATCGCCAGGGCGAAACGCTCCCAGGCCAGTTCGTCCGTCAACCCGCCGGCATCGCGCCAGGCCTTAAGCGCCGGATCACAGGCACTGGGGCGGGACTGGCCGTGCAGCCAGATCGAGTCCATATCCTCGATCGCCGCCGAGGTGTTGCCGGTCTCGATCAGTGCCTTGCGCCGCTGGCAGTCCTGCGTAACGGAGAGGTCGCGGCCATCGTCGGCAAAGTCGATATACCGTGACCACTCCTCTTCGCGAGCCAGATACGAGAGGTAGTTGCTGCGCAACTGGCCGGCCAGCGGGGTGTCGTCGTGCTCTTCGATAAAGGCACGCACGGCATCGGGGTCCGCGCGCCCCAGGTCGCGCGCCAATTCGCGATGATCCAGGTAGGGCGTCAGCGGATAACCCTCGAGCGTGCTGCGGGCATTGCGATAGGCCGTCATGTCGCCGCGGCTCAGGGCGCGTTCGGCATGCAGGAACAGGCTGCGTTCGAAGACCATCCCCGTCGGGGCCGGGTTAGCCGCCGGGGCCCCGGCGGCGAAGGCCATGACCAGACCGGTCAGACCCGTGGTGAGTATCCTGGGCAGGCGCATCGGATTGCGTTCTCGCTTGTCTGATCCGTTCATATTCCGCACGACCTGTAGCAGGCGCAATGGCCTTGTGGTGATTTCGCACCGTACCGGCCGCATTCCCAGATAATCCCCGGGTCCGCCGACAGGCCACCGGCAGTCGGCATCACCCGCGTTCGATCACGGAAAAGGCGCCGCGTTCCAGGCCATCCAGGGTCCAGGAGGCCACCCGGTAGCGCACCAGGCGCAGGGTCGGATGCCCCACCGCGGCGGTCATGCGCCGCACCTGGCGGTTGCGGCCCTCGTGCAGGGTCAGCGCGAGCCAGGTGGTCGGGACGGACTTGCGAAAGCGTACAGGCGGATCGCGCTCCGGCAGGTCGGGCGGGGCCATGCGCTCGACCTTCGCCGGCTGCGTGCGGCCGTCCTTCAGCTCCACCCCGGTGCGCAGGGCCTCCAGCGCGGCGTCATCGGGCTCGCCCTCCACCTGTACCCAGTAGGTCTTGCTGGTCTTGTGGCGCGGCTGGGTCAGCCGCGCATTCAGGCGCCCGTCGTCGGTCAGCACCATCAGCCCCTCGCTGTCGCGATCCAGGCGCCCGGCCGGGTAGACCCCGGGGATGTCGATGTAATCCGCCAGCGTGGGGCGCCCTTCCGGGTCGGTGAACTGCGGCAGCACACCCCAAGGCTTGTGGAACAAAACGATTCGGTGCATCAATCGCAGCGCACGGTCACGCGCTCGGCGAAATGGCGGCCCAGGTCGTAGTCTACCGTGGCGCCGTAATCGAGCATCATGGCCTTGGCGACGAGCTGAGGATCCGGCCGGGGACGCTCCAGCTCCGCGCTGCAGCCCGCGGCCGCGAGCCCGTCGGCCTCGACGATGCGCGTACCGGCCGGCTCCTCGTGCAGGAGCTCGATGAAATAGGTCGGGTCGTAGACCTTGTACGCCAGGGTCTCGGAACCCACATCGACTGGCTCGTCCAGCGCCAGTCGGAAACGGAAGAACAGCAGCCCGCCATCCATGCGCATCGAGGGATCGGGCTCGGCAGCGACGCCCATCTCGCGCCCGCCGGCCTCGACATGGCTGTACCACTCGTATTCCTCGAGGTTGTCGAGGATCTCGCGGGCGAGCGCCTGCAGCTTCTCCTCTTCGGTCGCGCCCTCCTGATGCGCCAGGGCATCCTCGTAGAGGTACTGCCCGTAGGTTGGGTCGAAGCGCCAGCGATGCAGCATGTGGGTAATGCGCCCCTCGCCATCGCGCTCCAGCGTGATCTCCAGGTCGATCCAGGCATGCGGATGCGCCTGTACCGGCGCACTGACCAGCAGCAACCACACCAGGCCCGCGGCAAGGATGGCGTAGAGAAGAGAACGTGGCCTCATGCAATCTCCGGGGTCGTGGACCGCCAGGCACCGGCGGCCGCCAGCAGGCGACCATGATAATCGCGCGCCACCCCGAGTTCCGCGAGCCAGCGCGCGGCATCGGGTTTCGGTCCGGTGGGGTGCAGGGCCTCGAGCACCGGCAGGTCGGGGATGCGGTCCGCCAGCCCGGTCAGCCGGCGCGACAGGCGCAGCCGCTCCGACTGCTCGGCGATGCGCGCGGCCACCGCGTCGGCCCGGCGGATATTGCAGCGCGCCACGGCCTGCGGTTCGGCCAGCACCGTCTCCAGATCGCCCAGGCGCCGCAGGATCCGCGCCGCAGTCCTGGGGCCCACGCCCTCGATACCCGGGATGTTATCGCTGGCATCGCCCGCCAGGGCGAGCATGTCCGCAACCTGTTCTGGCCGGATGCGAAAGCGCTTCTCGATCGCGCGGCGATCCAGCACGGTCCCGCGTTCCGGATCATGCATCCGGTCCTGATCACCGAGGATGACCTGGGTCAGGTCCTTGTCCGCGCTCTTGACCTCGATGCGATAGCCCGCGGCCCGTCCGGCCCGCGCCAGGCTGGCGATCAGGTCATCGGCCTCGTACTCGGGGTGGGCCAGGGTCCGGAAGCCGAGCTGACCGAGCAGCTCCCGGATACGCGCGAACTGCTCGCGCAGCTCCGGTGGTGCCGGCGGGCGATGGGCCTTGTAGGCAGGGTCGAGCCGGTGGCGAAAGCCCTTGCGCAGGCTCTCGTCGAAACAAAAGGCGATCGGACCGGGGGCGCAGGCGGACAGCCACTGGCAGAGCGAATGCACCAGCCCGTGCACGGCCCCGCCCGGCCGCCCGAGCGGATCCGGGTCCAGTCCGCGCGCGAACCAGGCACGAAAGACAAAGATGCTGGAGTCGACCAGCGTCAGGGTCGGGCGCGGCGGCCCCGGGTGCGACTCAGTGCAGGCGTTCAAGGTCCTTGCGCACCCCGGCGATGGACTGGTCGAAGGCCGCGCGTTCATCCGCGTCCAGTTCCAGCTCGATCACCCGTTCCATGCCTCTCTGGCCGAGGATACAGGGCACACCCATGGCCACGTCGCGCTCCCCGTACTCGCCCTCCAGCAGGGCCACGGTCGGCAGGACGCGCCGGCGATCCAGGGCAATCGCCTCCACCATCGCGGCAATGGCCGCGGCTGGCGCGCCATAGGCGCTGGAGGTCTGTTTCAGGGCGAGGATCTCGGCACCCCCATGGCGTGTACGCTCGACGATGCTGTCGAGTGTCGCCTGGTCCATGAAGTGGTTCAGCGGCACCCCGTTGACACTGGAATAGCGCAGCAGTGGCACCATCGCGTCACCATGACCACCCAGCACCAGCGCCTGGATGTCGTGGGTGGACAGCCCCGTCTCAAGCGCGATGAAGGCCTCCATGCGCGAGGTATCCAGTACCCCGGCCTGCCCGAAGACGCGATCGCGGCTCCAGCCGGTCTTCTGCCAGGCACGGTAGGTCAGCACGTCCACCGGGTTGGACACCACCAGGATGCGGCTTTGCGGCGCGTGGACGAGGATGTCCTGCAGAATCTGGTCGAGGATCTCGACGTTCTTGTCCAGGACGTCGGAGCGCGACATGCCCGGCTTGCGCGGGAGCCCGGCCGTGACGATCACCAGTTCCGCCCCGGCGATCACCGAGGGTTCGTGACTGCCGCTCAGGCGCGTATCGAAGCGCAGCAGGGGTGCGGTCTCCTGGATGTCCAGCGCCGCACCGGCCGCCGCCCCCTCGCGCACGTCCAGCAACGCGATCTCGCGGGCGACATCGCGCCGGGCCAGGAACTGGGCGGTGGATTCGCCGACGCGTCCGGCTCCGATGATGGCGATTTTCTGCATGCTTCCCTCGTCTGACGGAGGTGGAGTTTGGAGAAACGCTGATCAATCAGCGTTTCCTTAGCGACGCGCCACCCCGCTGTCGCGCGCGGCCTGTGCGACCGCCTGCGGCACGGTATCGATCAGGCGCGGGTCGAACGGGGTCGGCAGGATGTAGTGCGGGCCGAACTCGAGTGCCTCCAGGCCATAGGCGTCCAGCACGGCCTGCGGGATCGGCTCGCGGGCGAGCGCGGCCAGCGCATGCACGGCCGCGACCAGCATCTCGTCGTTGATCCGGCGCGCGCGCACATCCAGCGCACCGCGGAAGATGAACGGAAAGCCCAGTACGTTGTTGACCTGGTTGGGGTAGTCCGAGCGGCCTGTCGCCATGATCAGGTCGTCGCGCGTCTCGTGCGCGAGTTCCGGACGGATCTCCGGGTCCGGGTTGGACAGCGCGAAGATCACCGGCTTCGGCGCCATGGACTTCAGCATCTCGGGCGTCAGCAGATCGGGGCCCGACAGCCCAATGAAGACATCCGCACCCTCGCAGGCGTCCTCCAGCGTGCGTGCCTCGGTATCGACGGCGAAGATCTGCTTGTATTCGTTCAGGTCGTTGCGCTGGCTGTGGATCACGCCCTTGCGGTCCACCATGAACAGGTTCTTCTTGCTCGCCCCCAGGCGCAGCAGCAGTTGCATGGAGGCGATGCCGGCCGCACCGGCACCAACACAGACGATCTTCGCATCACTGAGCTTCTTGCCCTGGATCTCCAGGGCGTTCACCAGACCGGCCGCGGTAATGACCGCCGTGCCGTGCTGGTCGTCGTGGAAGACGGGGATATCCAGGCGCTCGGACAGGCGGCGCTCGATCTCGAAGCAGTGCGGCGCGGCGATATCCTCGAGGTTGATCCCGCCGAAGCCCCCGGCAATGCGGGCCACGGTGTTGATGAAGTCCTCCGGCTGCGGCGCATCCACCTCGATGTCGTAGACGTCGATATTGGCGAAGGCCTTGAACAGCACGCCCTTGCCCTCCATCACCGGCTTGGCTGCCAGCGCGCCGACATTGCCCAGTCCCAGCACCGCCGTGCCATCGGTGATCACCGCGACCAGGTTGCCCTTGCCGGTATAGCGGTAGGCCAGCTCCGGATCGGAGGCAATCGCGCGCACCGGCGCGGCCACGCCCGGCGAATACGCCAGGGAGAGGTCATCCTGGGTCGCCGTGGGCTTGGTGATATGGATGGCCAGTTTCCCGGCCGGCTGCTGTTCGTGGTAATCCAGCGCGCGCTGGGTGAAATCGTTGGACATGGAGTTGCGGGGCCTTTCAAGCAGTGACTGTCAGAATGCAGCGGGGTTACGGGGCCGATCCAGCCGCCCGCGTAACCCGTCAGTTGACCGGGTGGGTTGGGACCGAGGAGCCCCGGGCCTGTTCGTACAGCGGCCGGAACTCGTCGGCCATGCGGGTCAGGTCGCGCTGACGCGACTCGGGCGCCGGGTGCGTGCTCAGAAACACCGGATGGCGTCCGTTGGCCTGCTCCGCCATCTTGCGCCACAGGCTCGCGGCTGCGTCCGGATCATAACCGGCCCGCGCCGCCAGTTCGATCCCGATGCGGTCGGCCTCCGCCTCCATCCGGCGGCTGTGCGGCAGCTGCACCGCGAGCGCGGCCCCCAGGGCGGCGCCGGTCAGCGCCACGGGCGAGCGGTCACCCGTCATCGCGTAGCCCGCCACCGCGAGATTGCTGGCCAGGGCCACCGACATCTTCTCGGCCGTGTGCGCGGACAGTGCATGCGCGATCTCGTGGCCGATGATCTGCGCCAGCTCGTCGTCGGTCAGCTCCAGCTGCTCGATGATGCCGGAGTAGATCGCCATCTTGCCACCGGCCATGGCGAAGGCGTTGACCGTGTCCGGTGCCTCGATCACGCGAATCTCCCACTCCCAGTCGGCGGTCTCGGGGCGATACTTGACCGCCTGTGCCACCACGCGCTCGGTGATCCGCTGCACGCGCGCAGTCATCTCGGGGTCGGCATCCACCCGCCCCTCCTCGCGCGCCGGGGCGAGCATCTCCACATAGGCGGTACGCGAGGCGTCGATCGCCTGATTCTCGGAGACCAGCATCAGCTGCGAGCGCCCGGTGACCGGGTTGGTGGTGCACCCCGGCAGCGCGACGGCCAGGCCCGCGCCGATCAGCAGCGTCAGGGCCAGCGCCGCCCAGCGACGGGGAAACAGGCGGGACAGGGCGTTCATGGATCGATCACCTCGAGATCAAGGGGGTGGCGGATACGCATCCGCCCTCGCTCCCTCCAAGGATACACCGCACCGCGGGCGACCACGGTGTTTCCCAGCAGTGAGCGTGGTTCCAGATCCTCGAAAAACTCACGATCACCCCCGGAGATCAGCAGGTCCACCGGGCCGTCCAGCACCAGGACCCAGTGCGGCTCGCGCACCCGCACGTCGATCACCTCGCCCTGGACCCGCAGCCGGCCCTGCGAGCGCTCGCGCGGGGGGTCCAGCCAGCCAACCGGGAAGGCCGCTGGCCGCTCCAGCCAGAGCCCACGCGATTCCTCGCGCGCCGCGGCCTCGGCCCCGTAGTAGCACTCATCCAGGGGTCCCGGTTCCGGCCCCGGACGCGGCATCGCCAGGCCCTGCCCGATCAGGCTGGCCGCCAGGAGCGGACCGTCGTCGATCCAGGCATGCATGCGCAGATGCCCGTAGACGTCGCGGGCCGGACGCCCCGGCAACAGCACCAGGCGGTGCTCGGCGCTGCGCAGGTGCTCCGTCAACGCGCCATGCAGGTCCAGCCCGAAGCCCACCGGCAGCAGGTGTGGCGCCACCGACGGGCGCGCAGCCGCCGGCGCCAGCCCCAGCAGGCGGATGTGTCGCCCGTCTTCCAGCTCCAGGGCATCCGGCGCCCAGACGCGCTCGACCGTCACGCGCTGCAGATCGCGGGAGTCGTGGTCCTCCAGCGCACACTGCGCCGCTGCCCCCGGGGCGAACAGCCACACCGACAGCGCGACCAAACAAGCGAGGGCGCCCCGCAGGACGCCCTCGTTGAGTGGCGCGAGCATCCACTGGACGCCCCGCCAGAACCCGCCTCGCGCCATCAGGCGCGAACGCACTTTAGAATGCGAAGCGGCGGTTGAACTTGTCGACCTGACCGGCGGTGTCAACGATCTTCTGCTTGCCGGTGTAGAACGGATGGCACTGCGAGCACACGTCCAAATGCATCTCGTCCTTCGAGAGGGTGGAGCGGGTCTCGAACTGCGAGCCGCAGCTGCAGATGACCTTGACGTTGTGGTAGTTCGGATGAATGTCGGCTTTCATGGTCGGCTCACGCGTGTTCTGGCGAAAAGTGCGATAGCATAGCCGCCTTCCCGGGGGCGTTGCAAGGTCCGCCCTGGAGGGCGACTTGCGGGTCTCGCGGACGCAAGTCCTTGAAGACCCCGCCCCTTCGAGGGGCCCAGGGCGGCTTGTGGATAACCTTGTGGACGAATTGTCAGCGGCTGCCAACCAAGGGGCCACGGGACACACCGGAGTCGGCCCTTGATCGGCGACCGGCCTACGCAACCCGTTAAACCAAAAGAACAATCTGGGTAAAAACCAGCCCGCGCGCCCGGGTTTCGGCGCGCCTGGAGCAACCCCCAGAAGGCGATAACGCACTGTGAACAAAAGCAACACCCCGTCCCCTGACAGCGCGCAGCGCGTGGGCTTTGTCAGCCTCGGCTGCCCGAAGGCCCTGGTGGACTCCGAGCAGATCCTCACGCGCCTGCGCGCCGAGGGCTACGAGATCGCCGCCGACTACGACGGCGCGGACCTGGTGGTGGTCAATACCTGCGGCTTTATCGACGATGCGGTGGCCGAATCCCTGGACGCGATCGGCGAGGCCCTGGATGCCAACGGCCGGGTAATCGTGACCGGCTGTCTGGGCAAGGATGCCGAACGCATCCACGAGACCCACCCGGGTGTGCTCGCGGTCACCGGGCCGCATGCCTACGAGGAAGTCGTCGGCGCGGTGCACGAACACCTGCCGCCGCCGGCGACCCCGTTCGAGTCACTCGTGCCGCCGCAGGGCATCCGCCTGACCCCGCGCCACTACGCCTATCTGAAGATCTCCGAGGGCTGCAACCACCGCTGCAGCTTCTGCATCATCCCCAGCCTGCGTGGCGACCTGGTCAGCCGCCCGATCGGCGAGGTACTGGCCGAAGCGGAACGCCTGGCCGCGGCCGGCGTGCGCGAGATCCTGGTGATCTCGCAGGACACCTCGGCCTATGGCGTGGACGTGAAGTACCGCACCGGCTTCCATGGCGGGCGCCCGGTCCGTTCCGACATCGCCCACCTGGCCGAGGCGCTGGGCCAGCTCGGCATCTGGGTGCGCCTGCACTATGTCTACCCCTACCCGCATGTGGATCGGCTGATCCCGCTGATGGGTTCGGGCGAGGACGGCGGGATCCTGCCGTACCTGGACATGCCGCTGCAGCATGGCCACCCCCGGGTACTCAAGGCGATGCGCCGCCCGGCCGCCGCCGAGCGCGTGCTGGAACGCATTGCGAGCTGGCGCGAGCAGGTCCCCGACCTGACGCTGCGCTCGACGTTTATCGTGGGCTTTCCGGGCGAGACCGAGGCCGAGTTCGAGACCCTGCTGGAGTTCCTGCGCGAGGCGCAGCTCGACCGCGTCGGGGCCTTTGCCTACTCGCCGGTGGAGGGCGCGGTGGCCAACGACCTGCCGGACCCGGTGCCGGAGGCCGTGCGCGAGGAGCGCCTGGCGCGCTTCATGGACGTGCAGGCCCGGATCAGCGCCGAGCGTCTGCGCCGCCGGATCGGCAGCCAGCCGGTGGTGCTGGTCGACGAGGTGCACGCGGACGGGACCGTGATTGCCCGCTCGGCCGCGGAAGCCCCGGAGATCGACGGCGTGATTCGCGTGGCCGGGGTCGACCCGGAGTCGGTGGATATCGGGGACTTCATCGAGGTCGCGATCACCGACACCGACGAGCACGACCTGATCGCCGAACTGCCAGACGACTGACCACAAGCCGACCGAACGGAAGCACTGATGAGCGACGCCCTGCTGGAAAGCCAAATCCCCGATCTCGAACTGGTCCATCGCGGCAAGGTGCGCGACCTGTACGCGATCGATGCCGACCACTGGCTGATGGTCACCACCGACCGCCTGTCGGCCTTTGACGTGATCCTGCCCACCCCCATTCCGGGCAAGGGGCGCATGCTGACCGCGATTACCGAGTTCTGGATGCACAAGGTGGAACGCGAGCTGGGCATCCCCAACCAGCTGACCGACATCCCGCTGGAGCAGGTGGTCCCCGACCCGGCGATCCGGGCGCCACTGGAGGGCCGCAGTCTGGTGATTCGCCGGCTCGAGGCGCTGCCGGTGGAGGCCGTGGTGCGCGGCTACCTGATCGGGTCCGGCTGGAAGGACTACCAGGCCAGCGGCGCGGTCTGCGGCATCCCGCTGCCGGCCGGTCTGGAACTGGCCTCGAAGCTGCCGGAGGCGATCTTCACCCCGAGCACCAAGGCGGCGGTCGGCGATCATGACGCGAACATCGACTTCGCGACCGTGGTGGAGACGATCGGCGAGAAACAGGCCCGACAGGTACGCGACGCCGCACTGGCGATCTACGCGATGGCGCGCGACTACGCGGCCGAGCGCGGGATCATCATCGCCGATACCAAATTCGAGTTCGGGGTGGACGCGAACGGGGCCCTGCACCTGATCGACGAGGTCCTCACACCCGATTCCTCGCGCTTCTGGCCGGCCGATCAATATGCGCCAGGCCGCAGCCCCGAGTCCTTCGACAAGCAGTACGTGCGCGATTATCTCGAGACCCTGGACTGGGACAAGACCGCCCCCGGACCCGAGCTGCCGCCCGAGGTCGCGGAGCAAACGGCCGCGCGCTACCGCGAGGCCCTGGAACGGCTGACCCGCGACGCATGAGCGACGTGCCACAGGGCCTGTTTGTTACCGGGAGCGATACCGCAGTCGGCAAGACCTTTGTCGGCTGTGCCCTGCTGGCGGCCTGGCGCGCCGAGGGCCTGTCTCCACAGCCGCGCAAGCCGGTGGAATCCGGCTGTCCGGAACGCGACGGCGCGCTGTTCCCCGAGGACGGCGCAGCGCTGACCGCAGCGGCCGGGCTTTCTGCGAGCGCCGTGGAGCAGGTGACGCCCTGGCGGTTCCCCGATGCACTGGCACCCGATCAGGCCGCTGCGCGCCAGGGTGTGCAGCTGACGGTCGCAGAACTGGCCCGGGCCTGCGAGGCACCGGGCGATGCCCCCCGGCTGGTGGAGGGCGCGGGCGGGTTCTATTCGCCGCTGTGCAGCGATGGCCTGAACGCCGATCTGGCGCAGGCGCTGGGCCTTCCGGTGCTGCTGGTCGCCGAGGACCGGCTGGGCGTTCTGAACACCTGTCTGCTGACGCTGGAGGCCCTGGAACGGCGTGGCCTGCAACTGGCCGGGATCGTGCTCAACCGGCGCCGCGCCGATGCCGACCCCCTGCTGGACAACGCGAGCGCACTGGCCCGGCACACCCCCGCGCCCATCCTCTCGCTGCCGGAGGGGATAACCCCGGAGGATGCGACTCAGAAGCTCTCGACCTGGAAGTCGTCCTGGCGGATGCCGCCCTCGCCCGGCGTGACCTCGTCCAGGGTCTGATCCGGGCGCATGTCACCGTCCCCGGCACCGGGTTCTGCGGCCTCTTCGGACTGACGGAACGAGGCCAGCAGGTCACGCAGCTCGCGCGTCCCGGCGTGATCCACGCGGCGGCTCTCGATGATGTGCACCGGTCGCTGCGCCTCGCCGTAGTACGCCTCGTTGAAATCGTCGCGTACGGTCAGGCGCGAGCCGGAGAAGCTCATGCCCAGATAGGCCCCCCGCGCGCGCGAATAGGACAGGAAGTCCGCGGTTGGTGTGGACCCGCGCCCGGCCCCTACCGGCCCGGCGGCGACGGAGGCATCGGCCCCGAGGCGGATGGCCGAACCGAACATCGAGTCGACCGCATCCTGGGTACGCGCGACCATCACCACCTCGGCGGCGTCACCGCCGAACTGCATGCCGAAGCTCACGGACCCCATGGAGTAGAAGGCGACCGGGGAGTAGTCACCCTTGTCCTCGTCCCAGGCCAGGAACACCCCCAGGCCTCCGGAGCCGCCCACCAGGAAGGCACCACGAGCGATACGCGGGAAGATAACGACACCGCGGGCGGTGCGCAGGTCTTCCTTGAGGTGCTCGTATTCGGGGTGTGTGGCGAGACGCTCCAGCGTGACCTTCGCCCGATCGACAACGTCCTGCGGATCAACCTCGCGGCTGAACGGGTTTGCGTGGGCGGTCGCGGACAGGGCAGCCACCACCAGAACCGTCAGACAAAAGTGGATCAGTCGCGGCATTGGATGAACGCTCCGGATGGTTCGGTGGGCGACATCATCGCATAAAAAAAGGGGGCCGAAGCCCCCTTTTCCGTGCTGCGATCCGCAGATCAGTTGACCTTCGGATCCAGCTCGCCGCTCTTGTAGCGAGCGACCATGTCGTCCAGCGAGATCGGCTTGATCTTGGACGCCATGCCGGCGCAACCGAAGGCCTCGTAACGCGCCTGGCAGATGTCCTTCATGGCCGCGGTGGAGGCCTTCAGGAATTTGCGCGGGTCGAATTCCTTCGGGTTTTCCGCGAGGAACTTGCGCACCGCGCCGGTGGAGGCCATGCGCAGGTCGGTGTCGATGTTGACCTTGCGCACGCCGTGCTTGATGCCTTCCTGGATCTCTTCAACCGGCACGCCATAGGTCTCGCCCATGTCGCCACCGTACTTGTTGATGATTTCCAGCCACTCCTGCGGCACCGAGGAAGAACCGTGCATGACCAGATGCGTATCCGGGATGCGGTTATGAATCTCCTTGATGCGCTCGATGGCCAGGATGTCACCGGTCGGCGGACGGGTGAACTTGTAGGCGCCGTGAGACGTACCGATGGCGATCGCCAGGGCATCGCACTTGGTGTTCTTCACGAAGTCGGCGGCCTCGTCCGGATCGGTCAGCAGCTGATCGTGGGACAGCTTGCCCTCGGCACCGGAGCCGTCTTCCTCGCCGGCCATGCCGGTTTCCAGCGAACCCAGGCAGCCCAGCTCGCCTTCCACGGACACGCCGCAGGAGTGCGCCATCTCGGCGACCTTGGCGGTCACGTCACGGTTGTAGTCGTAGCTGGCCGGGGTCTTCATGTCGGGCATCAGCGAGCCGTCCATCATCACCGAGCTGAAGCCGGACTGGATGGAGCGCAGGCAGACCGCCGGCTCGGAACCGTGGTCCTGATGCAGCACGACCGGGATGTCCGGGTACTGCTCGATGGCGGCGATGATGTTGTGGCGCAGGAAGGGCTCGCCGGCGTACTTGCGCGCACCGGCGGAGGCCTGAATGATCACCGGGGAGTCGACCGCGGCGGCCGCTTCCATGATCGAGTGGACCTGTTCCATGTTGTTCGCGTTGTAGGCCGGCATGCCGTAGCCATGCTCGGCGGCATGGTCCAGTAGCTGGCGAAGGGAGATCAGTGCCATGGGTTCCTCCTTAACGGGATCGGACTGATGTAGTGAAAAATCTCGGGTTTGCCAGGGGGAGTCGCGCGTTCACAGCTCGTCGCCAACGCGCACGATCTTCATGGCGTTCGTTCCACCATGTTCGCCCTGCAGATCACCCTTGGTAATGATAACCAGCCCGCCATCCTGCACGACGCCCTCGGCCTGGAGCAAGTTGACCGCCTCACGGTTCACGCTCTCGTGGCTCTGGGGCATGGTGCTGATGATGACCGGATAAACCCCGCGATAAAGTGTCATGCGGCGGCTGGTGGACTCGTGCTGGGTCAGCGCGTAGATCGGAATGCCGGAACTGATACGCGACATCCACAGGGCGGTGGCGCCGGATTCGGTCAACGCGGCAATCGCCGCAACGTCCAGGTGGTTCGCGGTGTACATCGTAGCCATCGCGATGGCCTCGTCCACGCGGCCAAAGGTCGAGTCCATGCGATGGTCCGACTGGCGTGCGGCGCGCTGGCGCTCGGCAGCCTCGCAGATTCGGTGCATGCTCTCGACCACACGGTCCGGGTAGCGACCGGTCGCGGTCTCACCCGACAGCATCACCGCATCCGTCCCGTCGAGCACCGCATTGGCGACATCGAACACCTCGGCGCGCGTCGGGATCGGGTTCTGGATCATGGTCTCCATCATCTGGGTCGCTGTAATCACCAGACGATTGAGCGTACGCGCCCGCGAGATCAGGGTCTTCTGCACCCCGGGCAGCTCGGCGTCTCCGATCTCCACGCCCAGGTCTCCGCGGGCGATCATGATCACTTCGGATGCGGCGATGATCTCGTCGATCACGTCCAGGGCCTCGGAACGCTCGATCTTCGCGCAGACCCCGGCCTCCCAGCCGGCATCCTGCAGCAGGCTGCGCGCCAGGTGCAGGTCCTGTGCCGAGCGAGGGAAGGAGACCGCCAGGTAGTCCACCTGCAGCTCGGCCGCCAGGCGGATGTCTTCGCGATCCTTGTCGGTGATGGCCGGAGCGGAGAGGCCACCGCCCTGGCGGTTGATGCCCTTGTTGTTGGACAGCTCGCCCCCGACCACGACGGTCGTTTCGATCCGCCCGCCGTTGACCGCGCTCACCTTGAGCACAATACGCCCGTCGTCCAGCAAGAGGACGTCATCGGGGCGGACGTCCTGCGGCAGCTCCTTGTAGGTCAGCCCGACCTGGGTCTCATCCCCCGCATCGCGATCAAGATCCGCGTCCAGCGCGAACGGCGCGCCTTCCTGCAGCAGGACCTTGCCTTCGCGAAAGCGGTCAATACGGATCTTCGGGCCCTGGAGATCGCCAAGGACGCCGACGCAGCGGCCAACACGGCCCGCCGCGGCGCGCAGGCGCTTCAGACGGGCACGGTGGTCGTCCGGATCGCCATGGGAGAAGTTCAGACGGACGACATCCACGCCGGCCCGAATGATGGCCTCCATGGCCTCGTCGGTATCCGTGGCCGGCCCGAGGGTGGCCACGATCTTGGTACGTCTCATCCGCGTCGCTCTCCGTCAGCGGAGAGCGCGCCGGGCATCAGCCGCGGGCGCGCTCTTCCAGGATGGCGACGGCCGGCAGGGTCTTGCCTTCCAGGAACTCCAGGAAGGCACCGCCACCGGTGGAGATATAGCTGATGCGGTCGGCCAGGTTGTACTTGTCGATCGCGGCCAGGGTGTCACCACCACCGGCGATGGAGAACGCATTGCTCTCGGCGATCGCCTCACCCAGGGCCTTGGTGCCGGCGGCGAACTGGTCGAACTCGAACACGCCGACCGGGCCGTTCCAGACGATGGTGCCGGCATTGCGCAGGGCCTCGGCATAGGTCGCCGCGGTCTCGGGGCCGACGTCGAAGATCATGTCGTCATCGGCCACCGCATCCACGGACTTGGTCTCGGCCGGGGTCGACTCGGAGAATTCCTTGCCCACGGTCACGTCGGTCGGCACCGGGATCTCGCCGCCCTTGGCGCGGGCGGCCTCCATCAGGCGCCTGGACTCGTCGACCAGATCGGCCTCGTACAGGGACTTGCCGACCCCGTGGCCCTGGGCGGCGATGAAGGTGTTCGCGATACCGCCGCCGACAATCAGCTGGTCCACCACATTGGACAGCGACTCCAGGACGGTCAGCTTGGTCGAAACCTTGGAGCCACCCACGATGGCCACCAGCGGACGCTTCGGGGTCTCCAGCGCCTTGCCCAGGGCCTCCAGCTCCTTGGCCAGCAGCGGGCCGGCGCAGGCCTGCGGCGCAAACTTCGCCACGCCATGGGTCGAGGCCTGGGCACGGTGGGCGGTGCCGAAGGCATCCATCACGAATACGTCGCACAGGGCCGCATACTTCTTGGCGAGCGCCTCGTCATCCTTCTTCTCGCCGGCGTTGAAGCGGACGTTTTCGAGCAGGATGACCTCACCCGGCTGGGCGTCCACACCATCGAGGTAATCCCGCACCAGGCGCACTTCGCGGCCCAGCAGGCCGGCCATGTGCTCGGCGACCGGGGCCAGGGAATCCTCCTCGGAGAACTCGCCCTCGGTCGGGCGGCCCAGGTGCGACATCAGCATCACCGCAGCACCGCCGTCCAGCGCCTTCTGCACGGTCTCGAGGCTCGCACGGATACGGGCGTCGGAGGTGACCTTGCCGCCCTTCACCGGCACGTTCAGGTCCTGGCGCACCAGTACGCGGCGGCCGTTCAGGTCGAGATCGGTCATCTTGATGACAGACATGGGAGTACCTCTCGAAATTCGTTGAAAAGGAAAAAGGCTTCGGGCTAGCCCCCGCGGGGACTGGCCCCAGGCCTCTGGACCCGGGAAGAGAAACACGGCCGGACCCCGGCTGGGCCCGGCCGTCAGGCCTTACTTGGCGACGTGCTCCACCATGCGCAGCATGTTGCAGGTGTAGCCGTACTCGTTGTCGTACCAGGCGACGACCTTGACGAAGGTCGAGTCCAGCTGGATGCCGGCACCGGCATCGAACACGGACGGGGCGGTGTAGCCACGGAAGTCGGTGGATACGACCAGCTCGTCGGTGTAGTCCAGCACGCCCTTCAGTTCGCCACCGGCCGCCTTCTTCATGGCCGCGCAGATGTCGTCGTACTTGGCTTCGCCGTTCAGCTCCACGGTCAGGTCGACCACGGAGACGTCGGAGGTCGGCACGCGGAAGGCCATGCCGGTCAGCTTGCCGTTCAGGTCCGGCAGCACCTTGCCCACGGCCTTGGCGGCACCGGTGGAGGACGGGATGATGTTCTCCAGGATGCCGCGGCCGCCGCGCCAGTCCTTCATGGACGGGCCGTCAACGGTCTTCTGGGTCGCGGTGGCGGCGTGCACGGTGGTCATCAGGCCGCGCTTGATGCCGTAGTTGTCGTGCAGGACCTTGGCCACAGGCGCCAGGGCGTTGGTGGTGCAGGAGGCGGCGGAGACCATGTTCTGGCCCGAGTAGTCGCCGTGGTTCACGCCATAGACGAACATCGGGGTGTCGTCCTTGGACGGCGCGGACATCACGACCTTCTTGGCGCCGGCGTCCAGGTGCTTCTGGGCGGTCTCGGCGGTCAGGAACAGACCGGTGGACTCGATCACGATGTCGGCACCGATATCGCCCCACTTCAGCGCGGCCGGATCCTTCTCGGCAGTCAGGCGGATGCGGTTGCCGTTCACCACCAGGTGGTCGCCGTCGACGCTGATATCGCCTTCGAAGCGGCCGTGCACGGAGTCGTAGCGCAGCATGTAGGCCAGGTACTCCGGATCCAGCAGGTCGTTGATACCGACCACCTGCAGGTTCGGGAAGTCCTTGGCGATGGCGCGGAAGGCCATGCGGCCGATACGACCGAAGCCGTTAATACCAACCTTGATCGACATGGGATGTCTCCTCTCTTTCTTGCTTATGCGAAATCGATGCGGACGTAAGCTTAGCCGTTCAGCACGTCACGGGCGATCTGGGCGACGTTCTCCGGCTTGAAGCCGAAGTAGTCGAACAAGGCGCCACCCGGGGCCGACTCGCCGAAGCGATCCATGCCGAACACGGCGCCGTCCAGACCGGTGAACTTGTACCAGGTGGCGGTGGCGCCGGCCTCGACGGCCACGCGCTTGCGCACGGCGGCCGGCAGTACGGCCTCCCGGTAGGCGGGATCCTGCTGTTCGAACAGCTCGACGCAGGGCATGGAGACGACGCGCGCCTTCTTGCCCTCGCCGGCGAGCTCCTCGGCCGCCTTCACCGCCAGCTCGACCTCGGAGCCGGTCGCGATGAAGATCAGGTCCGGGGTGCCGTCGCAGTCCTTCAGGATGTAACCACCGCGGGCGATGTTGGCGAGCTGCTCGCCATCACGCTCCATGTGCGGCAGACCCTGACGCGACAGGATGAACGCCGACGGGCCGTCGGTACGCTCGATGCCGGCCTTCCAGGCCACCGCGGTCTCCACTGCGTCGCAGGGGCGCCAGACGTTCAGGTTGGGGATCAGGCGCAGGCTCGGGGTCTGCTCGATCGGCTGGTGGGTCGGGCCATCTTCGCCCAGACCGATGGAGTCATGGGTCAGCACGTACATCACCCGCTGCTTCATCAGCGCGGACATGCGGATGCCGTTACGGGCGTAGTCGGAGAAGATCAGGAAGGTGCCGCCATACGGGATGAAGCCGCCGTGCAGGGCGATGCCGTTCATGATCGCGGCCATGCCGAACTCGCGCACGCCGTAGTAGACGTAGTTGCCGGCGGCGTCATCCTTGCTGACGCCCTTGGAGCCGCTGTACATGGTCAGGTTGGAGCCGGCCAGGTCGGCGGAGCCGCCCAGCAGTTCCGGGACGGCCGGGGCCATGCCGGCGATCGCGTTCTGCGAGGCCTTGCGCGAGGCGACCTTCTCGGCCTTCTCGACGGTCTCCTTGATATAGGCGTTGGCCTTTTCGCTCCAGTCGGACGGCAGGTCGCCGGCCATGCGGCGCTCGAACTCGGCGGCCAGCTCCGGATGCGCCTGCTTGTAGGCGGCAAAGCGCTCCTTCCATTCGGCCTCGGCTTGCGCGCCCTTGTCCTTCGCGCTCCAGCCGGCGTAGATGTCGTCCGGGATCTCGAACGGGGCGTGGTTCCAGCCCAGCTCCTTGCGGGTCAGCGCGACTTCGTCCTCGCCGAGGGCGGCGCCGTGGCACTCTTCCTTGCCACACTTGTTCGGCGAACCGAAGCCGATCACGGTGCGACAGCAGATCAGGCTCGGCTTGCCGGTTTCCTTGCGTGCCTCTTCGATCGCGGCCTTGACCGCATCGGCGTCATGGCCATCCACGCCGCGCACGACGTGCCAGCCGTAGGCCTCGAAGCGGCTCGGGGTGTCGTCGGTGAACCAGCCCTCGACCTCGCCGTCGATGGAGATGCCGTTGTCATCCCAGAAGGCGACCAGCTTGCCCAGGCCCAGGGTGCCGGCCAGCGCGCAGGTCTCGTGGGAGATCCCTTCCATCATGCAGCCGTCGCCGAGGAAGGCGTAGGTGTGGTGATCGACGATGTCGTGGCCCGGCTGGTTGAAGTGCGCAGCCATCATCTTTTCGGCCAGCGCCATGCCCACCGCGTTGGAAATCCCCTGACCCAGCGGACCGGTGGTGGTCTCCACACCCGCGGTGTAGCCGTACTCCGGGTGGCCCGGGGTCTGGGAGTGCAGCTGACGGAACTGCTTGAGTTCGTCCATCGGCAGATCGTAGCCGGTCAGGTGCAGCAGGGAGTAGATCAGCATCGAACCGTGGCCGTTGGACATCACGAAGCGGTCGCGATCGGGCCAGTGCGGGTTGGCCGGGTTGTGCTGCATGTAGTCGTTCCACAGCACTTCGGCGATGTCCGCCATCCCCATCGGCGCGCCCGGATGGCCGGAATTGGCCTTCTGGACGGCATCCATCGACAGGGCGCGAATGGCATTGGCAAGCTCTCTACGGGTCGGCATGCTGAACTCCTGCTCTTTCGAAATAGTGTTGGGTCGGCTGGCGGCGATCAGCGGCGCGGGGCGCCAGCGGCGGCCGGACCCGGACAGGTCGACCGATCGAGGGCACTCAGATCCTGCCGGCGCTCAAAGACACGGAACGGCCCGAGCAGCCCCAGCAAAGGCGATGCATTTTGGCCACTTTCCGCGATCGGGGCAAGTCGACGCCAGGGCGCACCAGAACGCGGTCTCGAAGTCATTCGCGCTGCCCGGGGCTGCAGAAACACCGGGAGGGGGGCTTAGAAAATCTCGTCGAGTTGCGTTACAGTACTGGTCGTTTTGCGCAAAACTAAATCGAAACGACCCACAAAGGAACGCTAATGTCCAACGATTACATCTTCACCTCGGAATCGGTTTCCGCGGGCCATCCCGACAAGATGGCCGACCTGGTTTCCGACACCATCGTCGACGCCATCATCGAGCAGGATCCGCACGCTCGCATCGCCTGCGAGACCGCCACCAAGACCGGCATGGTCATGCTGCTGGGCGAGATCACCACCGGCGCGCAGATCGACTACGAGAAGCTGGTGCGCGAGACGGTGGTCGAGATCGGCTACAACGATTCCGACGTCGGCTTCGACGGCAAGACCTGCGCCGTGCTGAACGTGCTGGGTGAACAGTCCCAGGACATCGCCATGGGCGTGGACCGCGACGTCTCCGACCGTGCCACCCAGGGTGCCGGTGACCAGGGCCTGATGTTCGGCTACGCCGCGCGCGAAACCGATACCCTGATGCCCGCCCCGATCTTCTACGCCCACAAGATGGTGCGCATCCAGTCCGAACTGATGAAGAGCGGCAAGCTGCCGTGGCTGCGCCCGGACGCCAAGTCCCAGGTCTCGCTGCGCTACGAAGACGGCAAGCCGGCCGGCCTGGACGCGGTGGTCCTGTCCACCCAGCACAGCCCGGAAATCTCGCAGAAGGACCTGCAGGAAGCGATCTACGAAGAGATCTTCAAGAAGGTGCTGCCGAACGAATGGCTGAGCCAGGTCTCCGACGACAAGATCCACATCAACCCGACCGGCAAGTTCGAGATCGGCGGCCCCGTGGGCGACGCCGGCCTGACCGGCCGCAAGATCATCGTCGACACCTACGGCGGCATGGCCCGTCACGGTGGTGGCGCGTTCTCCGGCAAGGACCCGTCCAAGGTGGACCGTTCCGCTGCCTACGCCGGCCGCTACGTGGCCAAGAACGTCGTGGCCGCCGGCCTGGCCGACAAGTGCGAGATCCAGGTCTCCTACGCCATCGGCGTGGCCGAGCCGACCTCGATCACCATCGACACCTTCGGCACCGGCAAGGTCGACGACCGCAAGATCGAAGGCTTCGTGCGCGAAGTGTTTGATCTGCGTCCGTGGGGCCTGATCCAGATGATGGATCTGCTGCGCCCGATCTACAAGGCGACTGCCGCCTACGGTCACTTCGGCCGCGAAGACGTCGACCTCCCCTGGGAGCGCACCGACAAGGCCGAGGAACTTAAGAAGATGGCGGGCCTCTAAGAGCACCCGACATTTTGTAAGCGAAATACCCATCCGGCTGAGGAGCGCTGCAGCGGTTTAACCGTCAGGCTCAGCCGGATGTTCCCCTGAAACGTGAACACGGCGCTCATCCAGATAGACGGAGAAGTTGATCCATGAATGCTGTGATGAACGACAAGAAAACGACCGATTACGTCGTCAAGGACATTAACCTTGCCGAGTTCGGCCGCAAGGAAATTGCGATCGCCGAGACCGAAATGCCCGGTCTGATCCAGACGCGCGAAGAGTTCGCGGCCTCCAAACCGCTGAAGGGCGCGAAGATCGCCGGTTCCCTGCACATGACCATCCAGACCGCGGTCCTGATCCAGACCCTGGAAGCCCTGGGTGCCGACGTGCGCTGGGCCTCCTGCAACATCTACTCCACCCAGGACCATGCCGCGGCCGCGATCGCCGACAACGGCACCCCCGTGTTCGCCGTGAAGGGCGAGACCCTGGAAGAGTACTGGGACTACTGCCACCGCATCTTTGAATTCGACGGCGGCGCCAACATGATCCTGGACGACGGTGGTGACGCCACGCTGCTCCTGCACATCGGCGCCAAGGCCGAGAAGGACCAGTCCGTCATCTCCAACCCGGAGAACGAAGAAGAGATCGCCCTGTTTGCCTCGATCAAGGATCGTCTCGCCAAGCAGCCGAACTGGTACTCCGAGCAACTCGCCAAGATCCAGGGCGTGACCGAAGAGACCACCACCGGTGTCCATCGCCTGTACCAGATGGCGAAGGATGGCGAGCTGGCCTTCCCGGCGATCAACGTCAACGACTCGGTCACCAAGTCCAAGTTCGACAACCTGTACGGCTGCCGCGAGTCCACCGTGGACTCCATCAAGCGCGCCACCGACGTGATGATCGCGGGCAAGATCGCCGTGGTCGCCGGTTATGGTGACGTCGGCAAGGGTGCCGCCCAGTCGCTGGCCGGCCTGGGTGCCACCGTGTGGATCACCGAGATCGACCCGATCTGCGCCCTGCAGGCCTCGATGGAAGGCTTCCGCGTGGTCACGATGGACGAGGCCGCCGACAAGGCCGAGATCTTCGTTACCGCCACCGGTAACAAGGACGTGATCACCGAAGATCACATGACCCGCATGAAGGACCAGGCCATCGTCTGCAACATCGGTCACTTCGACTCCGAGATCGCCGTGGCCGCGATGCGCAAGTACGAGTGGGAAAACATCAAGCCGCAGGTTGACCACATCATCCTGCCGAACGGCAACCGGATCATCATGCTGGCCGAAGGCCGCCTGGTGAACCTGGGCTGCGGCACCGGTCATCCGAGCTTCGTGATGTCCAACTCCTTCACCAACCAGACCCTGGCTCAGATCGAGCTGTGGACTAAGGGTGACCAGTACGACAAGAACGTCTACGTGCTGCCGAAGCACCTGGACGAGAAGGTCGCGCAGCTGCACCTGAAGAAGCTGGGTGCCAACCTGACCCGTCTGACCGACGATCAGGCCAAGTACCTGGGTCTGCCGGTGGATGGTCCGTTCAAGCCGGAACACTACCGCTACTGATCGGCCAGCCTCACATTTCAATTCGTTGTTAATGTGAACGCCGGGGCGGGCCGCATGTTCGTGCGGTCCGCCTTCTTTTTGTCTGGAGGACAAACATGTCTGACCAAAAACGCGTCTTCAGCGTTGAATTCTTCCCGCCCAAGGACGAGGCCGGGGCCGAGCGTCTGGCGAAGGCCCGCAAGCGTCTGGGCACCCTGAAACCCGAGTTCTACTCCGTGACCTTTGGTGCCGGCGGCTCCACCCGCGACCGCACCCTGGAAACGGTCAGGGACATCATCGACAAGGACGGCATCCCGGCCGCCCCGCATGTGTCCTGCATCTCCTCTACCCGAGGCGAGCTGTATGACCTGCTGGCGACCTACCGTGACATCGGGGTTAACCGCATTGTCGCGCTGCGCGGCGATCTGCCATCCGGCACCAAGAACTCCGGCGGTGATTTCCGTTACGCCTCCGAGCTCGTGGAGTTCGTGCGCGCCGAGTTCGGCGACCAGTTCAAGATCGAGGTCGCGGCCTATCCGGAATTCCATCCGCAGGCCCCGAATGCCGAGAAGGATCTGGAGAACTTCAAGACCAAGGTGGATGCCGGCGCCGACGCCGCGATCACCCAGTATTTTTACAACGTGGACGCCTACGAGGCCTTCATGGAACGGGTGCAGGCGATGGGCATCACCATCCCGATCATTGTCGGGATCATGCCGATCACCAACTACACCCAGATCGTGCGCTTCTCCGAGATGTGCGGCGCCGAGATCCCGCGCTACATCCGCAAGCGGATGGAGGCCTACGGCGACGACAAGGAGTCGATCCGCAAATTCGGGATCGAGATCGCCACGCGCCTGACCGACGACGTGCTCGAAAAAGGTGCCCCGGGCATCCACTTCTACTCGATGAACCAGGCCGGTCCGACCGAGACCATCTGGAAGAATCTGGACCTGGACAACCGTCGGTAACGCCCGATGCGCTGCCCCCGGCTGCTGATCACCGACACGGATCTGGCCGCGGGGCAGTCCATTTCCGCCCCGCAGGACCGGCTGCACTACGCCACCAACGTCCTGCGCCTGAAAAACGATGCCGCCTGCCGGGTATTCGACGGCCAGGGCAACGAATTCCACGCCCGTCTGGAGATCACCGGACGCCGCAGCGGCACTTTTCACCTGGGCGAACACGCCGCCGCTCCCACCACGCCCGCACGCCCCATTGAACTGCTCCAGGGCATCGCCCGCGGAGATCATATGGACCTGGCCGTGCAGAAGGCGGTGGAACTGGGTGCCAGCGTGATTCGGCCGGTGCTCTGCGCACGGAGCCGCTCGGCCGCCGCGCACCGCGGGCTGGACAAGCGCCACGCCCACTGGACCGGGATCATCCAGGCCGCGGCCGAACAATGCGGCCGTAACGAACTCCCGCTCCTTGCCCAGCCGGTTGAGCTGGCTGATGCCCTGAACGCCGCGGAACCCGCGCTCGACCTGATGGCCGACGAGGACGGGCCACCATTGTCCGTGGTTCTCGGACCGTCCGGAAAGACCGGGTCGCCCCAGCGTGTGCGAATACTGATCGGGCCGGAGGGCGGGCTCACCGCCGAGGAACGCGACCAGGCGCGCGAGGGCGGATTTCGCCCTGTGTCCATCGGCCCGCGCACCCTGCGCACCGAGACGGCGGCGATCAGCCTGCTGACCCTGGTGCAGTGGCAGCTGGGCGATCTCGACGGCGGCGCGGGCCCAAGTTAGGCGAACGCCGGACGCCCCCCGCTTCCCGTGATCGGCCGGGAACGACTTACGCCGTCTCTGGCCGCGAAAGTTCCAGCAAGCGGCCTTCGATCGCATCGAGCCGCAGCAGGTGGCTGGTCACACCCGACGCCTTCACGCGCCATGCCCAGGGCGAGGCATCCGCGTCATCGACCGCATAGATGTTTTGCGGCGTGATCCTTACCGGATGCGGGGTGCCACGCACCTCCAGCGCATAGAACGGCAACCGCTCGGGCTGCGTAATGGCCTGCATGACCAGCAGACGGGTAAACCGGCGCTGGGCATCCTCGGCAGGCTCTTCGGGATACAACAAGCGGTGGACATTGATCACCGGCACCTGGACGTCCTGCCAGATCAGCGTGGGCTCCAGCCAGGGGATATCCGTATGTTCGTGATCGGTCTGCAGGGCCCCCGCCCGCGTCGTGACCTCGAGAAAGCAACTACGCGGCAGCACGATGGACCCGGTGTCCAGCTGCACGATCACGGATTCGACGGACGGGTCCCGGATCTCCTCGCTCATACGGCGACCTCCTCGAGATGGCGCCGGATCTCTTCCAGCAAGTCATTCTCCAGGTACGGCTTGCCCAGATAGCCGTTGACGCCCAGGCGCGAGGCGCGCTCGCGATGCTTGGTGCCGCTGCGCGACGTAATCATGATGATCGGCACCTGGCTCAGCTCCGGGTGATCACGGACATGGGCGGCGAACTCGAAGCCGTCCATGCGGGGCATCTCCACATCCAGCAGGATCAGCTGCGGTCGCCGCTCTTCCAGCATCGCCACCGCGTCCAGCCCGTCCCGGGCGGTCACCACGTCATAGCCGTGACGGGCGAGCAGGCGCGCGGTGACCTTGCGGATCGTGATCGAGTCGTCGACGACCATGATGCGCGGCGCGCTGGCGGCATCCGCCACTGGGCCGGCCTCGCCGATCGCCGCCGTGGCGGCCGCAAAACGCACCAGCATGCTCAGATCCAGGATCAGCATGACCGAACCATCCCCTTGCAGGGTAGCGCCGGCAACTCCCGGGATGCGGCTGAGCACCGGGCCCACCGACTTCACCACCACCTCCTGGCTCCCCAGCAAACCGTCGATCCGGAGCGCCACACGCTGATCGTCGGCCCGTACCAGCAACAACGGGAACGCATGGTCGGGCAGATGGCTCGCACTGGCCTGCGTCTCGACGCCCATCAGATCGCCAAGGGCCCGCACGGCGTAGTCCTGGCCAGCGTACGGATAGGTCACGCGCCCATCGTCGCGGGTGACAACCTCCTCGGCATGTGCGCGCACCACGCCTTCCACGGAGGCCATCGGCACGGCGAAGGTCTCCTCGCCCACCTGCACCAGCAGCGCCTGCGAAATGGCCAGCGTAAACGGCAGGCGCATGGTAAAGCGCGAGCCTTGCCCCGGAGTCGAGTCGATGTCCAGCGTACCGCCCAACTGTTTGACGTCGCTGTTGACCACATCCAGGCCCACACCGCGCCCGGCCACCTGAGAGACCTTCGAGGCGGTGGAAAACCCGGACTGCAGGATCAACTGCAACGCCTGCGGATCGGTGATCTGCGCGTCGGCGGACAGCAGGCCGCGCTCCACGGCCCGGGCGCGGATGGCATTGGCATCGATCCCGGCACCGTCGTCGGTCACCTGCAGGCGGATTTCGCTTCCCGACTGTTCCAGCGACACCGCAATATGCCCCGTTTCCGACTTGCCGGCCGCGCGACGTGATTCCGGGTCCTCGATCCCGTGGGCAATCGCGTTACGCAGCAGATGCTCCAGCGGGGCGACCAGGCGCTCCAGCAGAGCCCGATCCAGCTCGGCGCCCTGACCGGAAAACTCCACCCGCACCGGCTTGCCCAGGTCATCGCTCGCCTGGCGGACCACCCGTCGCAGGCGGGGAGCCATGCGCGCAAACCGCACCATGCGCTGACGCATGAGCTGGTCCTGCAAGTCCGTACCTACCCGGCGCTGTTGCAGCAGGATGCCGCTCGCATTCTGCAGTTCGTCGGCGACGTCCTGCTTCAATGCCTCAAGGTCACTGACACTCTCGGCCAGGGCGCGAGAGAGCTGCTGGATGCCCGAATATCGGTCCATTTCCAGCGGGTCGAAATCCACCGCTTCGTCGCCGCTCTCCTTCTCCACCCGGAACAGGATCTGTGCCTCGGTCTCGATCTCGAGCTTGCGCAGCTGTTCGCGCAGACGGGCAATGGTGCGCTCGAGTTCATCGACCTCGCCCTCGACCCGGCCCACAGTCTGTTCGAAACGGCGATGGAAGGTGGCGAGTTCGCCGGCATGGTTGACCAGCGCGTCCAGCACTTCGGCGTCCATGCGCACCTGATCCTGGATGCGGCGCGCCTCCTCCATCGGAACAGCTGGCGAGGCCGCCGCCGACGTGTCCTCTTCCGGACGGGCCCCGCCCGCAGCAGCCTCGTCGTCGCTGGATGCGGGCGACGGGCTCTCGAACTCGTCGCCGCCACCGGAGGCCCAGTCGCGCAGGGCCGGAAGGGTCTCGCTGGCATCCTCGTCCGTCTGCCAGCCGCCCACCCCGCGTTCCACAAGGCGCTGAACATCACTCAGTGCGCGTTCGACCAGCCGGAAAAAACCCTCGCGAGGCTCCAGCCCCGTCTCGGTCTCCACGCCCAGCGCACTCTCGAGGGCATGGGCGATGGCCCCGACCACCTCGAAGCCGGCCATGCGCGCACTGCCCTTGAGCGTGTGCACTTCGCGCTGGAACGCATTCTGATCCGGGCCCGGGCGGCCGCCGGCCTGGCGCCACGCCGCGAGGGCCGCAAATGCCGCATCGAGGATATCGCGGGCCTCCTCGATGAAGACCTCGGCAAACTCCGGATCGATCTCCTCTTCCGGCTCGGGCTCGGGCTCGGGCTCGGGCTCCAGACCCGTGTCCTGTGGTTCCGCCGGGCCCAAGTCGCTGGGTTCGCCGGCAACCGGCTCGGGCATCGCCGGCGCGGAATCCAGCGGCTGTGTCTCCTCGGCGTCCAGAGGCGGCAGGTCGAGATCCGGCGCGTCTTCATCCGGTCGTGGCGGCGCGGGCATCTGTTCGGCGGCGTCATCGTCCGCGGCGCGCAGCAGCTGCTCGGCGGTCGCGTGATCGAGGAGGTCATAGACCTCGGATGACCAGGCGGGGGGAGCTTCAGTCTTGACCGGATCGGGCTGCTCGTCGGCCACCGCATCCGCCACGTAGCCCTCGAGCTCGGCGAGCAAGGTCTGGGCGCGCGCGGACAGCGGCCACCCCATCTCCTTATGGATGCGCACGATGCGCTCGAAGGGCCCGCAGACAGCATAGATACCGCGGATGTCAGCCGTTCGGGCGCTGCCGTTCAGGGTGTGCAGCGCGCGCTCGAGCTCGTGGTTCGGCACCCGGTCGGGCCGATTCCCGGACTCGTCGATCCATGCGCGCAGCGTTGCGAGATGGGTGCGGGCCTCGGCTGCGAACACCTGCCAGAGTTGCGGATCGGTGCTCGTATCCGCGGGCACATCGAGCATTTCGTCGCTCGTTTCCAGCACGGGTTCCAGCGGGGCATCCGGCTCGTCCTCAGTCTCGGACTCGGACTCGGACTCGGACTCGGACTCGGGCTCAGAGTCAGACTCGGGCCCGGGTGCTTCCAGGGGCTCCTCCAGCTCCTGCGCACCCGCGGACAGCGGCTGCGCCGCCTCCAGTTCGCCCTCCGGGGCCTCGGGGATGGGGACTGTCGGCCATTCGGATTCGCCCTCGTCCTCGCCGGCAGGCTCGAGCGCATCCATACTGCGCGCCAGCTCGGCAAAGTCATCCTCCACACCGGCCGGCACCTCACCGGGTTCCTCCGAAGGCTCCATCGCGCCGGACAGTAACGCCTGCAGGCGCAGGGCGATGTCCAGCACGGGGGTGTCCGGACCGGTATCGTCGCGGACCTCGGCCACAAGGCCCGGCAGCACCCCGATCGCATCCTCGAGTGCCTGGATGGTCGCGAAATCGGCCTCGTCGCCGCCTTCCAGCAGACGGTTGAGGAACGACTCCACGACCCAGGCAAATTCCCCCAGACGCAGGGCCCCGGCCAGGCGCCCGGAGCCCTTGAGCGTATGAAAGGAGCGGCGGATCACCGTCAGGGCATCCCTGTCGGAGGGTGCAGCCTGCCAGCGCGGGAACTGCTCGCCGAGGCTCGCGATTTCCTCGTCGGCCTCCTCCAGGAAGATGTCGAGGATCTCGGGGTCGATATCCGGCCCCCGGACCTGCGAGGACAGCACGGACTCGTCGTAGTGCAGGCGGGTCGCGCCCTGGACCGGCGCCACTGACGATGGTGACGAAGGGGTTTCGGTTGCAGCCTCCGGTTCCGGGGGCGCCTCGGCCTCCGCGGCTCCCGCGGCCTCGCCGAACGTGGCGGCCAGCGGCTCTTCCTGCGCGGCCTCCTCGACCTGGCGGGCCGGGCTGTCCTCCCCCTCGCTTGCGGGCGCCGGCACGTCGGTCAGCGCAACGGGGCGCTCGATCGCATCGCCACCGGAGATTGCACCCAGGCGCTGCAGCGCGGCCACGCCCCGCTCATGGACACTGTCCAGCTCGCGCCAGGGCTGCCCGGACGACTCGAGCGCCAGCTCGATCGAACTCAGCACCTCGGCCAGGGCCTCGACCTCGTCCTCGCCCAACTCCTGCGCTGTGACCCCGGTGTCGACACGGGCATCCAGATAGCGGATCAATGGCTGCAGCAGGGCCTGCAGGGTCTCGAACCCCCCGATCGACATCGCACCGTCGACCCGTTCCAGTGCACTGCGAGCCTCGCGCAACCCGTGGTCCGCGCCTTCCCCCGACAGGTATCCGAGCAGGGTATCGCGCACGCGCCGCACGTCCACCAGGGCCTCCTGGTAGATGGCGGCCGCCAGATGGCGATCGAAGTCGGCGCGCGGGCCGCTGGCCGCCCGCCGGCGCAGACCGGATTCGAGCAGCGACTCCAGTGCCAGCAGGTGCTCGGCCAGTTCCATGTCGACCTGTTCGTCAGACTGCCCGGCCCGTTCCGGGTTCAGGGCCTCGATCAGGGCCTCGGTATGGCGCTGGCCGGCCTCGAGTCCCAACAGGCTCAGGGTCGAGCCGATTCGCTCGACCTGTTCGCTCAGGCTGGCCAGTTCCTCGTGGCTGCGCTGCGGCGAGCGCATCAGGACATCCAGACGCTCGCGGACCTCGGCCAGATCATCTTCAAGGGCGGCACGCAGATTCTGGTAGACCGCATGGCCAACACCCCCGTCCTGGTCACTGTTCAGGGTCTGCAGGCCGAACACCTCGCGCACGGCGCGCGTCTGCTCGCCGTCGGAGCTCGCTCCCGCAATATGGAACAGCAGGGTCTTGATCAGGTCATCGGGGATGGCGTATTCGGGCTCCGAACCATCATCGCTGGATTCGCAATGCTCGGCGAGGATGCCGAGATAACGCCCGAGCTCCCGGTCCACGCGCCCAATCAGGCGGCGAATGTCGGTACTCGCCTCGAGTCCCTGATCGGCGAGTGACTCCAGGATGCCGCCGGCAATCCAGAACAGGCGCCGGAGATCGCCGGGCGGGACCAGCTCCTCGATCTGGTGAGCGATGGGCTGCAGACGGGCTGCGGCCGCCATTACATCACCACGCACCAGCTCCAGGAGCTCGCGCTGGAAGCCCCGGCGGGCCTCCTGCAGGCGCCGCGCCCGCTCCTTCGGCTGCGGCGCATCGCCACCCGACCCGACCCGGTCGTCGTCCACGGCCTGAAGATCCGGCATCAAGGCCGCAACATCCATCAGGAGGGTCGCGCCCCGCGCCGCCCGCAGCTCGTTGAGCAGCGGCACCAGGATCATCGGCGATGGCCGCTCCGTATCACCCTCCTGCTCGAGGTAGTCGGGCAGCTGCAAAGCGGCACGCAATAATGCCTCGGTCGCCTCAGGTCCAAGGGATTCCGCGCCCTGCTGCAGATCCATCACCTGCAGCATCTCGTCGCAGATCAGGACAACACTCTCGACCTGCACCATGGTCAGGGTGCCGCGAATCTGATCCAGAATCGCACGGGCCTCATCCAGACACTCGCCACAGGCGGGGTCCTCGGCATAACGACGCAGGGCGTCCTGGAGCTCGACAAAGAGCTTGTCGAGCTCGTCGCGGACCCAATTCAGTGCGCTGGGTGCCATATCCGCGGCCCGACGTCAGGCGCGCTGCTCGTTCGGGACGGTCTCCTCGGGCGACGCATCGGGCTCGGCGGGGGCCTCGCCAGGCTCGGGCAGCGTCGGATCGGGGAGCTTGAAGTCCGACACCGAGGACTGGAGTTGCGCAGACAGTTGCGCCAGATCGCCGATGGCGGCCGCGGTGGACTGGGTACCCTGGGTAGTCTCCGAGGTGATCTCGCGAATCTCCCCCATGATCGAGGTCACGTTGCGCGCCATTTCGGACTGCTGGCGTGCCGAGCTCGCGATCCCGTCGATCAGGTCCGCCAGGTCCGCGGAAACCTGCTCGATCTCGGCCAGCGCCTCGCCCGCGGCCTGGGCCATCTCGGCCCCGGACACCACGTTGGCGGTACTCTGTTCCATCGACGATACCGCCTCGCTGGTATCCGCCTGGATCGCCTTGACTAGCCCCTCGACCTGTCGGGTCGCCCCGGAGGAGCGCTCCGCGAGGCGCTGGACCTCGTCTGCCACCACCGCGAAGCCGCGGCCCGCTTCGCCCGCGGCGGAGGCCTGGATCGCTGCGTTCAACGCGAGCACGTTGGTCTGCTCGGCGATGTCGTTGATCAGCCCGATGATGTCGCCGATCTCCTGCGAGGATTCGCCCAGGCGCTTGATCCGTTTCGCGGTTTCCTGGATCTGCTCGCGAATGGTATCCATCCCCTCGATCGAGCGGCGCACTGTGGCCGCCCCCTTGGAAGCGATCTCCACCGAGTTTCGTGCTACCTGGGCCGACTGCCCGGCATCCTGCGCAACCTTGTCGACCGACTGACTCACCTCGTCGATCGCATCGTTCGCCTGCTGGATCTCGCGGGCCTGTTCCTCGGACTTCTCGGCCAGCCCCAGCACCTGCGAGCGTGTGGCGGCCGACGATTCGCTGATATCCGCGGCCACCGTATTGATCGTCGCGACCAGGGTACGCAGGTTCTCGATCGCGTAGTTCATCGAGTCCGCGATCGCTCCGGTGAAGTCCTCGGTCACGGTCGCGTTGACGGTGAGGTCCCCGTCGGCGAGGTTCATCATCTCGTCCAGCAGGCGCAGGATCGCCTGCTGGTTACGTTCGTTCTGCGCCTCGGTCTCGGCCAGCTCGCGCTTGGTATCGCGATAGAGGAAAAGGCCCATCGCGATCAGCAGCAGCAGCGCCAGAGCACCCAGGGCAAAACCGACCAGGGCGATCACGCCCGCCTGCGCGGCCTCCCGGTTCAGGGCCGCCTCCAGGTCGCCGGTGACCTCCAGCATCACTCCGGAGCGGGCCTCGACGGAGGAGGCCGCCGCATTGATCTCGAAGATCTGCGACGAGGTATCCAGGACCCCCTCGACCGCCTCGCTGAAGGCGATGAACAAGGTGGCGATCTCCTGCAGCATGCGCTGCGTCTCGGTGTCATCGACGCGTTCGACACCGAGCGGTTCGAAGCCCTCGATCAGCCCGTCGAGCACGCGCCCGTACAGCGTGGCGTCGCGTTCGAAACGTTCGATCGCGGTAGCCGCCGCCGTGCCACCCTGCAGCACCTGGTTGAGGTTGTTGGCGATCCGCTGGATCAGCATGGTCTGGCGCGAGGCCACATAGACCTGCTCCGGGGATTCGCCGATCTGGACCATGCGCCGTACCACGTCGTCGGACAGACGTGCCAGCTCCGGCGAGAAGGCCTCCACCGCCTCGGAGAATTCCGTCACCTGCTCGATATCGTCGGAACCGACGATTACGGTAGTGACATCATCGCGATACTGCGACCATTCGCGATTGACGGCAGAGAGCTCGGTGGATACCGCATCGGGCAGCGGCAACAGGCCATCGCCGCCATCACGCAGCCGTTCGACCTGGTCATCGAAGCGGTTGCGCAGCTCCGTGATATCCGAGATCGCCTGCTCGGAACCCCCGGCCGCCTCCAGCGTACCGGTCGCCAAGCGCTGCGACAGCAACTGCATCTCGCTGGCCAGGGCGATGCGATCGCGATACTGGCTTTGTTCGAATTCGTGATAGGTAAAGGCCACGCCCGTCGCGATCAGGGCCAGCACCAGCAGCCCCCCGAGGACGATATTGCGCAATCGGCGACTCGATCCCATACGTCATACCCCCTGTTGCAGCCCGTCGCCTCCGCTTACACAGCAGCCGCGGTCTGTTCGGTATTCGGTGCCCCGGCCAGCTCCATGCCGGCAAAGCGATTGGTGTCATTCAAGAGCAGGTCCAGATCCAGCACCGGGTGCAGCCGGTGCCCGAGATCGAACCCGCCGGTAATAAAGGGGCGAACACTGTCGGGCACCGACACTTCCAGTCGCCGTTGCGACGGGATACAGCGCCGCATGCCCTCGACCTGACTCACCAGCAGCCCGGCCATCCCGTGTCCCTGGGGTGCCACCACGACGCGCTGCCCGGTCGCGTCATGCGGCAGGGGCGAATCCAGCAGCAGCTTGCCCATGTCGAACACCGGCAGGACCAGCCCACGCAGGTTCCCCACCCCCAGCACCGCTGGATCCGCCAGTGGCACGCGCGTCAGGGACAACGGGTCGGCAACCTCGGCGATCGAATCCATGTCGACCAGAAAACGAAAATCGGCGACGCGCAGCAACACCCCGCGCCAGCCCGTGCCGATATCCCGTCGCAGTTCGCGGTTCACGCGGCGCCCTTCGCGATCGAGACTCGCGAGCAAGGCATAGGGCGTGGACCGATCGACCTTCATGGGTTCAGATACTTCCCGATGGTCTGCAGCAGATCCTTTTCGGCCACCGGTTTGGTGATGTAGTCGCGGGCACCCTGGCGCATTGCCCATACACGGTCGGTGGCCTGGTCCTTGGTGGACACCACGACCACGGGCACATGCGAGGTCTCATCGGCTTTCGACAGCTCGCGGGTGGCCTGAAAGCCGTTCAGGCCCGGCATCACCACATCCATCAGCACCAGATCCGGAACCTGCGCCCTGGCCGCGGCGACGCCTTCCTCGCCGCTTTCGGCCGTGGTCACGGCGTGGCCATGCTTCTCCAGCATGGTGCGCAGGACATGAATCTCGGTCGGTGAATCGTCAACGATCAGGATGCGGGCCATGGGTCATTCCTTGTCGGCATCTTGTGGTGCGGCGGGTTTCAGCTTCCTGCCGGGCGGGTGTACTGGCGCATCGCGCCCAGGAGGTCATCCCGGGTAAAGGGCTTGGTGAGGTAATCCTCGGACCCGACCACACGGCCCTTGGCCTTGTCGAACACGCTGTCCTTGCTCGACAGCATGATGATCGGCGTGGCCCGAAACCGCTTGTTGTTCTTGATCAGGGCGCAGGTCTGGTAGCCGTCCAGACGCGGCATCATGACATCGATGAAGATGATGTCGGGATTGGAATTGACCACCTTGGCCAGGGCCTCGAAACCATCCACGGCCGTAATCACGTCCGCACCGTGCTTTTGCAGCAAGGATTCGGCGGTGCGCCGAATGGTCTTGCTGTCATCGATGACCATGACTTTCAGCCCTTGAAACTCGGCAGCCGAGTCCGCCTCTGCCAGTGCGTTCGCCACCCTGTTCCCCCCGAAGGCTCTCTGCGCCCTCGAATCTAGCGGAAGCGCGAGTCCGTGACAAACAGCACACAATGATATTGCCGCGGCACCCCCGGCAGTGGGCAGCCTACAACGAGCACCCTGCAGACGCCCTTGATCCGGGAATCCATGAACACCCCGATGGCGTGGCATACTCGGGGCACACCGACACCCCGGAACCGCTCGTGGCGCATGACATCGCTGTCCTGATGGACCCCATCGCCAGCATCAAGCCGTGGAAAGACACGACCTTCGCCATGCTGCTCGCCGCCCAGGCCCGCGGGCATCGCCTGCACTACCTGGAACCCGGCGACCTGTGGATCGACGCGGGACGCGCCCAGGTGCGAAGTCGCCCGGTGACCGTGCGGGACCAGCGCGAGGGCTATTACACCCTGGGGCCGGAAGACGAGGGCGACGCCAGTCGTTTCGATCTCCTGCTGATGCGCAAGGACCCGCCGTTCGACCTCGAATACATCTACGCCACCTACGCCCTGGACCTCGCCGAGCGGGACGGGGTGCGCGTGGTCAACCGGCCCGGCGCCCTGCGCGATGTCAACGAGAAGGCCTTTGCCACGCATTTCGCGGACTGCGGGCCACCCACCCTGATCACCCGCGACCGCGCGCGTATCCGCGCCTTTCTCGAGCGTCAGGGCGACATCGTGGTCAAGCCGCTGGACGGCATGGGCGGGGCCTCGGTATTCCGTATCCGCGAGGGAGACCCCAACCTCTCGGTGATCCTCGAGACCATGACCGAATTCGACCAGCGCACCATCGTCGCCCAGCGCTTCCTGCCGGAATACACCGCCGGCGACAAGCGCATCATCCTGATCGGCGGCGAACCCTACGACTACGCGCTGGCGCGGATCCCGGCCGAGGGCGAGACCCGGGCGAACCTGGCCGCCGGGGGGCGCGGCGAGGCCGTACCCCTGACCGATCGCGACCGCTGGATCTGTGCGCAGATCGCCCCGGAACTGAAACGCCGCGGCCTGGACTTTGTCGGCATCGACGTGATTGGCGACTACCTGACGGAGATCAACGTGACGAGCCCTACCGGCGTACGCGAGCTCGATGCCGCCTGCGGCGACGACCTCGCCGGCCAGTTCATCGACTACCTGACCCGCCCCTGACCCCGCGAGGTGATGCCCATGCCGATCCCCCTGCGCACCCGCCAGGCCCTTCTCGGGCCGATCCTGCTCGCCGCGCTGGCCCTGGCCGGATGCGACCGCGACACACCGGACACCGAGACGCTGAACTTCTTTGCCTTCGGCACGATCGTGGACATCACGCTCTACCCCGCCGGGGCCTACGACCTCGAGGCGCTGGAGTCCGAGCTGCAGGCCGAGCTGGAGATCCTGCATACCTCCTGGCATGCCTGGGAGCCCGGGTCACTCGGGCGCACCAACGAACTGCTGGCGCTGCAGGCCGAGTTCAGCGCCCCCCCGTCCGTGCTGCCGCTGATCGAGCGCGGAAAGGAGATGGAGGCGCTGAGCGACGGCCTGTTCAATCCCGCGCTGGGCAAGCTTGTCGCCGCCTGGGGATTTCACCAGGACGAGCCCGAGGGCCCGCCGCCGGACGCCGAAACCCTGGAGGCGCTGCTCGAAGACCCGCCCAGCATGCGCGACATCGAGCGCAACGGCGTGCGCCTGCGCGGCCAGCACGCGGATCTGCAGCTGGACTTCGGCGGCCTCGCCAAGGGCCTCGCCGTCGAACGCATGCTCGACCTGCTGCAGAATCAGGGCGTGGAGGCCGCGATCTTCAACGCCGGGGGTGACCTGATGACCCTCGGGCGACCCGCGGATCGAGCCTGGCAAGTCGCGATCCGCCATCCGCAGGGGGGCATTCTCGGGAGTATCGAACTCGACGCGGTCGAGGCCCTGTTCAGCTCCGGCGACTACGAGCGCGGCTATGAATGGGAAGGTGAACACATCCACCATGTGATCGACCCGCGCACCGGACGCCCCAGTGAAGGCGTCCACGGGGCCACCGTGCTGCACAGCGACCCCGCGCTGGCCGATGCCGCCGCGACCACGCTGATGATCGCCGGCCCCGAGGAATGGCCGCACTATGCCCGCAAGATGGGCATCGAGGCCGCCCTCGTGGTACTCGATGACCGCATCGAGGCAACGCCGGCGATGGCCGAGCGCGTGCGCATGGAGGACGACCAGCCCGCGCTCGAGGAGCGCGGGCTGCCGTGACGTTATCTGGTCTGCGCTGGGGCGACGGGGTAATCGCCGCCCTGGCCAGCGGCGCGGTGGTTGCGGCCTTTGCCCTCGCCTACCTGCCGGATACCGAGGCCTCCATGCTGGTCATCACCCAGACCGGAGAACCGCCGCGGCAGGAGCCCCTGGACCGAGCCCGCGAGATCGAGATCCACGGCCCGGCCGGCATCACCCGCGTACAGATCGAGCCGGGCCGGGCCCGCTGCGCCGACTCCCCCGGCACACGCAACATCTGCGAGAACAGCGGCTGGCTGCAGCGTCACGGCGAGGTCGCGGTCAGCCTGCCCAACCGGCTGACCCTGCAGGTCCAGGGCCGCGGCCCCGGCTACGACAGTATTCACTACTAAGGGAAACACTGATCAATGTACACGCTCGCGCTGGTGCCCCAGGTTTTCCGATACAAGGCGCGTCGTGCAGCGGGTAGTGTTTCCCTGGGTACGACGTGACCGCCTCATTCCCCGACACGCTGACGCAGCGCGACCGTGCGATCGCCGCGCTGGCCGCCATCGCCATTGGGGTCCAGGTCCTGGAGGCGGCGATCCCGAGCCCGGTGCCCGGGATCAAACCGGGACTCGCGAACATCGTGACCCTGATCGCCCTGCTAACCCTCGGCTGGCGCGCGGCGGTCGCGGTGACCCTGATCCGGGTCGTCGGCGCCGCCCTGCTGCTCGGCACACTGCTGAGCCCCACCTTCTGGCTATCGCTGGCCGGGGCCCTGGCCGCCCTGGCCGCGCTCGGCCTGCTGCGTCCACTGGCGCCACGACATGTCGGCGCCCTGGGCCTCGCCATCGCCGCGGCGATGGCGCACATCACCGGCCAGTTCCTGCTGGCCTGGGGCGTGATCATCCCCCACCCGAACCTGCCACTGGTGCTACCCCCACTATTGCTGGCTGCGCTGATTGCCGGCAGCGTGACCGGTATACTGGCCGCACACGTGCTCGCAGACCCCCGGATCCAGCGCCATGTCCGTCTCGCACGGCATCCTTGAACCCGAATCCCCGCAGCGTCGCGGCCAGCTGGCCCCGATGCTGTTTCTGGCCGTGGTCGCGCACGCCCTGATCATCCTCGGCATCGGCTTCGCGGTGGACCCGCTGGACACCGCGTCCCGCGAGCCCCTGGACGTGACCTGGGTGACCGATCCGGACGCGCCGGAGCCGGAAGAGGTCGAGCGCATCGCCACCGAGGACCAGGCCGCCAGCGGCGAAGGCGAGGAAGTGCAGGAGGCGCTGTCCCCGGAGGCCGAGACCGAGGGTGTCGGTAAACCGGAACCCGAGGGCGTCGAAGCCCCGCTCCCAGACCCGGGGCCGCTGGTCATGGAGCCCGCCCAACCGGAACCGGAGCCGGAACCCGAGGCCGTGGAGGCCGAGACGGACGAAGCGGAACCGACTGCCCCCGAGGTCGCCGAACCGGAGCCGATCGAATCGCCCGAGGCGGAGGAGCGCCCGTCAGCCGCCGCGCTGATGAACCGGGGCCTGGACACCGCGCGCGCGGCCCCGGCCGAAGAGCGCCGCGAGTTCTCCACCCGCGCCACCCGCACCCGCTACCTCGACAGCCTCGCCGCGCGCAGCGCGCCGGAGGCCGCGTATCTGCAGGCCTGGATCAACAAGGTCGAGCGCGTGGGCAACCTGAACTACCCCGACGAGGCCCGCCGCCGGGGCCTGTCCGGCACGCTGGTGCTGTCGGTGCGCCTGAACCCGGACGGCGAGCTGATGAACATCGAGATCGCCCGCAGCTCCGGCGAACCGGTGCTCGACCAGGCGGCGATGCGCATCGTGGAACTCGCCGCCCCCTATGCCCCGTTTACCGAACAGATGCGCGAGGAATACGACGAACTCGTGATCACGCGGACCTGGGCCTTCCGCCGCGACCAGATAGAGCAGATTCGCTAGGGGAACATCCGGGCCCCGGTTCCTTGCGGCATAACGGAGCAGCGTCGATACTGAGCACATGACGCAAGCCCCCTCCAGCTCGAGCGCGGCCAGCCTGCGCGATCACTTCCTGATCGCGATGCCGAGCCTGAATGATGGCTACTTCAGCCATGCGGTCACCTATATCTGCGATCACGACGCCGAAGGGGCCCTGGGGCTGGTAATCAACCAGCCAACCGAGCTTTCGCTGCGCGATCTGCTACAACACGTCGATCTCGAACCTCGCGACGAGCTGCCGGAGATCCCGGTCTACCGCGGCGGCCCGGTCCAGCCCGAGCACGGCTTCGTGCTGCATACCGGCCAGCCCGAATGGCGGGGGAGCCAACCCATTACCGACTCCATCGTGCTGACGACCTCGCGCGACATCCTGGAGGCCATCAACGAGGGCCGCGGCCCGAACCGCGTCCTCATTGCCCTGGGACACGCCGGCTGGGGACCGGGACAGCTCGAGAGCGAACTGGCCGAAAACGCCTGGCTGACCACCCGCGCCGATGCCGACATCCTGTTCGACCACCCCAGCGCCGAGCGCTGGGCCGCGGCGGCGAAGCTGATCGGCATCGACGTCAACCTGATCAGTTCCGCGCCCGGCCACGCCTGAGGCGGGCCCGGCAACGTCATGGGGCTTCTGGCCTTCGACTACGGCCGCCGGCGGATCGGGATCGCAGTGGGCGAGGAACTGACCGGCGCCGCGCGCGGACTGCGCACGCTCAACACCGATTCACCGGAGCTGTGGCCGATGATCGACAGCCTGGTAAGCGACTGGGCGCCCGAAGGCTTTGTCGTCGGCTGGCCTACCCAAGCGGACGGCAAACCCACCCCGCTGGCGAAACGCATCCGCGCGTTCGGGGCCGCTCTCGAAGCGCGCTACGGCCAGCCGGTATACTGGTACGACGAGCATCTGACATCGCACCTGGCCCGCGAGCGCAGCGGGCGGGGACGCCACGACCCGGGGCTGGACGCCCACGCTGCCGCGGTCATCCTCGAAGGCTGGTTTCAGGAGAACGCATGAAGACGCCGGATGTCCCAACCCTGCTCGACAGCATGGCCGAACAGACGCGCCAGTACCTGGCCAGGCACGGCATCGACAACCCGATGGTGGTCGGTATCCACTCCGGCGGTGTCTGGATCGCCGAGCACCTACGCGAACGCCTCGGGGTGGAGAGGCCGCTGGGCAAGCTGGATATCAGCTTCTACCGCGACGACTTCTCGCGCATCGGCATGCATCCGCAGGTCCGCCCGTCCGAGCTGCCGGAGGACCTGGACGGCGTGCATGTCCTGCTGGTGGATGACGTGCTCTACACCGGGCGCACGATCCGCGCCGCCCTGAACGAACTGTTCGACTACGGGCGTCCCGCCTCGGTCACGCTCGCCGTGCTGGTCGAGCGTGACGGGCGCGAGCTGCCGATCGCCGCCGCGATCGTCGGAGAACACATGGAACTGGGCACCCGGGAACAGATCAAGCTGCGCGGCCCCGAACCCCTGCGCCTGGAGCGCGTCACCCTCGAGACCGACGGGGACGCCGACGCATGAGCGATACCGTGGTCACCCCGGCCCTGGCCGGGGCCACCCGCCTGCCGGAGCCGGGCCCGTTGCCCAATCGCCTGCAGCTGACCGATGACGGCCAGCTGCGCCACCTGCTGACCATCGAGGGCCTCAACCGCGACCTCCTGATCGAGATCCTGGATACCGCCGAGTCGTTCGCAAACATGAACGAGAAGGCGGTGAAGAAGGTCCCGCTGCTGCGCGGCAAGACCATCGTCAACCTGTTCTTCGAGGCCAGCACCCGCACCCGCACCACCTTCGAACTGGCCGCCAAGCGCCTGTCCGCGGACGTGCTCAACATCAACATCAGCACCTCCTCGGCGGTCAAGGGCGAGAGCCTGCTGGACACCCTGCGCAACCTCGAGGCGATGAACGTGGACATGTTCGTCGTGCGCCACGAGGAGAGCGGGACCGCGCATTTCATCGCCCGCCATGCGGCGCCCGGGATCAGCGTGCTGAACGCCGGCGACGGCCGCCACGCGCACCCCACCCAGGCCCTGCTGGACATGTTCACCATCCGCCGGCACAAGGGCGACTTCACCAAGCTGAAGGTCGCGATCGTCGGCGACATCCTGCACTCGCGCGTCGCGCGTTCGCAGATCCACGCGCTCAACATCCTGCAGACCGGCGAGGTGCGCGTGGTCGCGCCCTGTTCGCTGCTGCCGGCGGATGTCGATCAGCTCGGCGTGCACGTCTACAACGACCTCGACGCCGGGCTGAAGGACGTCGACGTGATCATCATGCTGCGCCTGCAGCGCGAGCGCATGGAACACGCCCATCTCCCCTCCGAGCACGAGTACTACCAGCTGTTCGGCCTGACGTCGCGCCGTCTGCAGCTCGCGCACCCCACCTGCCTGGTGATGCACCCGGGCCCGGCCAACCGCGGGGTGGAAATCGAGTCCGCGGTGGCGGACGGGCCGCACTCGGTGATCCTGCAGCAGGTGACCTACGGCATCTCGGTGCGTCAGGCCGTGATGTCCATGGTGATGGGGGCGCATCAGTCGTGAGCGTACTGATCGAGAACGTACGGATCATCGACCCGGCAGACGACTACGACGAGGTCGGGGCGCTCTGCCTGCAGGGTGCCGAGATCCTCGCGCGCGGACAGGTACCGGACGGCTTCGAGCCGCGAAGGCGCATTGACGGTACCGGGCTTTGGGTGTTCCCCGGCCTGATCGACCTGTCCGCGCGCATGCGCGAACCCGGCGAGGAGCACAAGGCCACCATCGCCAGCGAGACCCTGGCCGCCGCGCGCGGGGGCATCACCAGCGTCGTGATTCCCCCGGACACCGATCCGCCCATCGACTCGCCGGCCGAGATCGAGTTGATCGCACGCCGCGCACGGCAGGCCTGCGGGGTGCGGGTCTATACCCTGGGTGCCCTGACGCAGCGCCTGGAGGGGCAGCAGCTCGCCGAGATGGCGGCGCTGCAACAGGCGGGAGCCCGCGGCGTGAGCAACGCCCACAAACCGCTGTCCAGCCTGCTGGTGCTGCGTCGGGCCCTGGAATACGCGACCACGTTCGGCCTGACGACTGTACTGCCCGCTCAGGACCTGTCGCTGACCGGCTCGGGCTGCATGCACGAGGGCGCGGTCTCCACGCGCCTGGGCCTGTCGGGCATCCCCGAGGCGGCCGAGACCGCCGCGCTGGGCGCCATCCTGGCCCTGGTCGAGCAGACCGGGGCACGCGTCCATGTCGCGCGGCTGTCGACGCGCCGCGGGGCCGAGATGATCGCCAAGGCGCGCGCCGAGGGCCTGCCGATCAGCGCCGATGTGGCCGCCCACCAGCTGTTCCTGACCGAAGTCGATGTCGCCGAGTTCGACCCGAACGGCCATGTAATCCCGCCGCTGCGTGCCCAGCGCGACCGTGACGGCCTGCGCGAAGCCGTCGCGCGCGGCGATATCAGCGCCATCTGCTCGGACCACCAACCGCACGAGGCGGACGCCAAGCTCGGGCCGTTCGCCAGTACCGAGCCGGGCATCTCGGCCCTGGAGACCCTGCTGCCCCTGACGCTGCGCCTGGTCGAGGACGGGTTGCTGAGTCTCGGTGATGCCCTGGCACGTGTGACGTCCGGACCCGCCGAGATCCTTGGCTTCGAGCAGGGCCGGCTCGGCGCCGGCGCACGGGCCGATTTCGTGCTGTATGATCCCGCGGCTCTGCAGGAGGTCCGACAGCTGGACTGGCTGAGCAGCGGACGCAACTCGCCGTTTTTCGGCTGGACCTTCTCCGGCCAGGTTCGCGAGACTTGGGTGGCGGGCCGTCCGGCCTGGACCCAGCCCACTAAGGGAAACACTGAATAATGTACACGCTCGCGTTGGCACCCCAGGTTTTCCGAGACAAGGCGCGTCGTGCAGCGGGTAGTGGTTCTACCCGCCCGTTTCTGATTGATTCGGGGCGCAACGCCGGATCGGGGAACCTGGGATGCCAACCCCACAAGCCATTAAAGCAGGGGCTCGGCCGCCCGTTGTTATCAAAAACGGGCGCGCGCACGGCGTTGCGGCTCCCTTGTGCAGAGTCACTGCACGGCAGTCACCGCGCCTTGTTCGCACGCAAAAGCGACTCGAGCGCGAGCGTGTACATTATCCAGTGTTTCCCTAAGGACAACGCATGACCCCCACCGACGCCGAACGCCCCCACCGCGGCACGATCTTCGAGGAGGCGGCCCGCATCCTCGATCACCAGGATGCCGGGGCCGGGCAGTGGATCCTGCGCGTCCAGGCACCGGAATGTGCGCAACGTGCCGCGCCCGGGCAGTTCGCCCATATCCAGTGCTCGCCGAACCTGCCGATGCGGCGCCCCCTGTCGATCCAGCGGGTCGACCGCGAGGCCGGGTGGGTCGAATTCCTCTACAAGGTCGTGGGCGACGGCACGCGGGCGCTGTCGCAACAGCCGGTGGGCGATTTCCTGAGTGTGCTGGGGCCGATCGGGGTCCCGTTCCGGCTGAATCCCGAACGCCCGCTGCGGCTGTTGCTCGGGGGTGGCGTCGGGATCCCGCCGATGATCTTTCTGGCCGATCACCTGCGCCGCCAGGGCGAGGCGGGCCAGACCCGCGCGATCCTCGGCTCCGAGGTGCCGTTCCCGTTTCGCGCCAAGCCCTCGGAGATCCTCTGGCCAGGGCTGCCGGATGGCGCGATCGCGACCCTGCCGCTGCTGGAGGACTGGGGTGTGGCCTGCCGCCTGACCTCGAAGGCCGGTATCCCCGGCGCCCATGACGGCTTCGTGACCGATCTCGCCCGGGCCTGGCTCAACACGCTCTCGCCCGCGGAACGTGACCAGGTCGAGCTCTACGCCTGCGGCCCGCACCCGATGCTCGAGGCCTGCGCGGAACTGGCAGCGGAGTTCGACCTGCCTTGTCAGGTTTCTCTGGAGGAATTCATGGCCTGTGCGGTGGGTGGCTGCGCCGGCTGCACGGTACCGGTGCGCACGCCCGACGGGGTCGCGATGAAGCGAGTCTGCGTGGACGGCCCGGTCTTCGCCGCCGCCGACGTGTTCCCAGAACCGGCCTGAGGAGCGAAACCCGGACCGAGGCCTTCACCCCGTAAAGCTCGCGGCGACGCCCCGGAGTCTGAGTTGCAGGACGGAAGGTGATGCGGTTCGCTTCGCTCAGCGCATCCTACTTGTCGGGGAGTTCAAGGTCTTCCTCGGCCTCGTCGGCCGCGGCGACACCACCGCCGAAGTTCAGGCGCCATTCGAGATCGGCACGCGAGTCCGCCTTGTTCAGGGCCTCGTCCAGCATCACTCGGCCACCCTTGAACAGCTTGACGATGGCCTGATCGAAGGTCTGCATCCCCACCGAGCTGCCCTTGGCCATAATCTCCTTAATCTCGCTGATCTTCTCATCGCGGATCAGTTCGGAGATATACGGCGTGTTCACCATGATCTCCAGCGCAGCCACACGCTGGCCGTCCTTGGTCTGCAACAGGCGCTGGGCGATGATCGCGCGCAGGTTCAGTGACAGATCGGAAAGGATCTGCGAACGATTGTCTTCGGGAAAGAGATTGATCACGCGATCCAGGGCCTGGCTGGCATTGGTCGCGTGCAGGGTCGTCAGCACCAGGTGGCCTGTATCCGCATAGGTCAGCGCCGCGCGCATGGTCTCGCGGGAACGCACCTCGCCGATCATGATCACGTCCGGGGCCTCGCGCATGCCTTCCTGGAGGGCGTGATCATAGCTCGGCGTGTCGATCCCGACCTCGCGCTGCCCGATGATCGAGCGCTTGTGGGTAAAGAGAAATTCGATCGGGTCCTCGACCGTGAGGATGTGTCCGCTGGAGTGCGTATTGCGATGGTCGATCATCGAGGCCAGCGTGGTGGACTTCCCGGTCCCGGTGGCGCCAACGATCAGCACCAGCCCGTCCTGGTGCGCGACAAAATCCTGCAGTACCGGAGGCAGACCGAGCTGTTCGATGGTCGGGATGGACATGCGGATGAAGCGGATCACCATCGCGACCTCGCCGCGCTGGCGATAGACGTTCACGCGGAAGCGTCCCAGACCCTCGCGCGAGATACCAAAGTTGACCGCAGTCTCGCGCTCGAAGATCTCGGCCTGATGCGCGTTCATCATCTCGCGCGCGATGGTCTCGGCCTGACCGGGGGCGAGGGCCTTGCGCGAGATCGGCTGCAGGACCCCATCGACCTTGATGCTCGCGGGCGCGCCGGTCAGGAAGAACAGATCCGAGGCGGCCTTCTGCGCCATCAGGCTCAGGTACGGTTCGATCTGCAGCTGGCTCATCGCTGGTCTCCCGATGGGTGCGGACCGCTAGCGGACACTGTAGTCCTCGGGACGGTCGTCCACGGACAGGCCCTCGCCCTCGTCGGCCACCGCCGGTGCGCCGTCCTCCTGTGCACGCTGCGAATCGAGCTTGATACGCAGCCGCAGGTCGTTCACCGAATCGGCGTTGCGCAGGGCCTCTTCGTAGCTGATCTTGCGGGTCTCGTAGAGGTCGAACAGGGCCTGGTCAAAGGTCTGCATGCCCTGCTCGCGGGAACGCGACATCAGCTCCTTCATCTCGTGCACCGCGCCCTTCAGCATCAGGTCGGCCATCAGCGGGGAGTTGATCAGGATCTCCACCGCCGGCACGCGGCCCTCGCCGTTCTCGTGCCGCACCAGGCGCTGCGAGATCACCGCCTTGAGGTTCAGCGACAGGTCCATCAGGAGCTGCTCGCGCCGGTCCTCGGGAAAGAAGTTGATGATACGGTCCAGCGCCTGGTTAGTGCTGTTGGCATGCAGGGTGGACAGGCACAGGTGACCGGTCTCGGCAAAGGCGATCGCGTAGTCCATCGTCTCCCGATCGCGGATCTCGCCGATCAGGATCACATCCGGTGCCTGACGCAGAGTGTTCTTCAGCGCGATCTCGTAGCCCTCGGTATCCACGCCCACCTCGCGCTGGGTGATGATGCTCTTTTCGTGCTCGTGGACGAATTCGATCGGGTCCTCGATGGTTACGATGTGATCGGGGGCATTGCGATTGCGATGGCCAATCATCGCGGCCAGCGAGGTCGACTTGCCCGAGCCGGTACCCCCCACGAAGATCACCAGCCCGCGGCGCTCCATGGTGATCTTCTCCAGCTGCGGCGGCATCTGGATGTCCTCGAACTTCGGGATCACCGAGTTGATCGTGCGCAGCACCATTCCGGGGCTGCCGCGCTGGGTGAACACGTTCACGCGAAAGCGCGACACGCCCTGCAGGCCGATCGCGAAATTGCACTCCTGATGGCGCTCGTATTCGGCGGACTGCTTGTCGTTCATCAGTGCGCGCACCAGCGCCTGGGTATGCGAGGCGGTGAGCTTCTGCTCGGTCATCGGTACCACACGGCCATCGATCTTGGCCGCCGGCGGCATGCCCACCGTAATGAACAGGTCCGAACCGCCGCGGTCCACCAGGGCGCGGAGCAGGTCGTGCATGTACTTGATCGCCTTGTCACGATCCATGGTGCTTCTCCCCTTGCCGAGGCCCCAGGACGGGGCGCGGGCTCAGAACGAATCCGGGTTGGAGGCCTTGCGCTTGGCGTCCTCGCGGCTGATCACACCCTGGGCCAGCATGTCCTTCAGGCACTGGTCCAGCGTCTGCATGCCGGTGCCGGCGCTGGTCTGGATGGTCGAATACATCTGCGCGATCTTGTTCTCGCGGATCAGGTTCCGGATCGCCGGCGTGCCGAGCATGATCTCGTGCGCGGCGATTCGCCCGCCGCCGATCTTCTTCATCAGGGTCTGCGCGATCACCGCCCGCAGCGACTCGGACAGCATCGCCCGCACCATGTCCTTCTCGGCCGCCGGGAACACATCGACGATACGGTCGATCGTCTTGGCGGCGGAGCTGGTATGCAGGGTGCCGAAGACGAGGTGGCCCGTCTCGGCCGCGGTCAGCGCCAGGCGGATGGTCTCGAGGTCACGCAACTCGCCGACCAGGATGGTGTCCGGGTCCTCGCGCAGTGCGGAGCGCAAGGCCTCGGAAAAGCCGTGGGTGTCGCGGTGCACCTCGCGCTGGTTGACCAGCGACTTCTTCGACTCGTGCACGAACTCGATCGGGTCCTCGATCGTCAGGATGTGGCCGTAGTCGTTCTCGTTGCGGTGGTTGACCATGCCCGCCAGCGTGGTCGACTTGCCCGAGCCGGTCGGGCCGGTGACCAGCACGATCCCGCGCGGATAGTTGGAGATCTCCTCGAAGATGCGCGGTGCCGCCAGCTCTTCCAGGGTGAGCACCTTGGAGGGGATGGTACGGAAGACTGCGGCCGCGCCCCGGTCCTGATTGAACGCATTGACACGAAAGCGCGCCAGCCCGGTGACCTCGAACGAGAAGTCCGTCTCCAGGAACTCCTCGTAGTCCTTGCGCTGGCGGTCGTTCATGATGTCGTAGATCAGGCCCTGGACCTCCTTGTGGTCCATGACCGGCACATTCACGCGACGCATATCGCCATCGATGCGCACCATCGGCGGCATGCCCGCCGAGATGTGCAGATCCGAGGCCCCGTTCTTGACCGCAAAGGCCAGCAGCTGCGTGATATCCATGCATCCCCCTGTACAACCGGAAACGAGCCGCCAGCCCCAGCGCCCCGCCCCGGGCGGCGCCCTGCCGGGCCCCGCTGCGTGTGGCGGACACCGCCCGCCTGGCGGCGGTGCCCTTACGTTTCACCGGACTATATCATAGGGCCATGAGCGCACCAGACCACGCATTCAGGGCCGTTCGCGAACGCATCGTTCACGCCTGCGAACAGGCCGGACGCAACCCCGGGAGCGTGCACCTTCTGGCCGTATCCAAGACGCGTACGGCCGACGAGATCCGCGCGCTGCACGCCCTCGGGCAGACGGCGTTCGGCGAGAACTACGTGCAGGAACTCATCGACAAGTTCGACGCCCTCGAGACCGGCGCGACCCCCCTGGGCCTCGAGTGGCACTACATCGGCGCACTGCAGAGCAACAAGACACGCCCCGTGGCCGAACGCGCCCACTGGGTCCACACCATCGACCGCGAGCGCATTGCCCGCCGCCTGTCGCAACAGCGCCCGGAACACCTGCCGCCCTTGCAGGTCTGCCTGCAGATCAATGTCTCGGGCGAGCGCCAGAAGGCGGGTGTACCGCCGGAAGCCGCCGCCGCGCTGGCCGACACCGTCGCGAATCTGCCCGGGCTGACGTTACGGGGCCTGATGACCCTGCCGGCCGCCGAGAGCAATCGCGAGCGCCAGCGCCAGCCATTTGCCCGGCTGCGGCAACTGAAGGACGAACTCAATGCGCAGGGACATGACCTGGATACCCTGTCCATGGGCATGTCCGGCGATCTCGAGGCCGCGATCCTCGAGGGTGCCACCCTGGTACGCATCGGCACCGCGCTGTTCGGGCCCCGCAACAAACCCGCAACAAACCAGTAAGAACAGGAGTCCGCATGACGGAACACCGCTTCGAAGTCGGCTTTATCGGCGCCGGCAACATGGGCGAAGCCCTGCTGCAGGGCCTGATCCAGTCCGGCCACGACGCCGAGCGCATCGCCGTCGCCGACAAGAGTGCCGAGCGCGTGCGCGATCTCCAGGCCCGCTACCCCGGGCTGCAGGCCGCAAGTGCCGAGGCGCTCGCCGAGGACAGCGACACGCTGGTCCTCGCGGTCAAGCCGCAGACGCTGCCGGACCTGGCTCCCACGCTGCGCGAGGCCGTCACCCGCGGGCAGCCCCTGGTGATCTCGGTGGCCGCAGGCATCACCACGGCCCAACTGGCCAGCTGGCTGGGTGACGACACCCGCCTGGTGCGCGCGATGCCCAACACGCCGGCCCTGGTTGGCGCCGGCGTGACCGGTCTGTTTACCGCCCCCACCGCCACCCCCGAGGACCGCGACACCGCCACCCGCCTGCTGGAGTCGGTGGGACGGGCGATCCCCGTGGCGGGCGAGGAGCTGATGCACGCGGTCACGGCGACCTCGGGCAGCGGCCCGGCCTACGTCTTCCTGATGATCGAGGCGATGCAGGAGGCCGCGCAGTCGCTCGGGCTGCCACCGGACACCGCGCTGGAACTGACCCTCGGTACCTTGGCGGGTGCAACCCGGCTGGCCGCCGAGAGCGACGAGCCGCCGGCGGAACTGCGCCACCGCGTGACATCGCCGGGCGGCACGACAGAGCGCGCCCTGCAGGTGCTGGAGGACGGCGACCTGCGCGGTCTCATGCGCCGCGCGATGGCGGCGGCGGCCGAACGCTCGCGCGAACTCGGACAGTAGGGGCTTCGTCCGCCGCGTTTCAGGCTGGGCCTGGATCGGCATCTGGAGTTTACGTGCCTTCGGCCTGCCGCCTGCCTGCGCTGTCTCGCCAGCGCGCCGCGAGGTACTTTCTTGC
>NZ_ARQK01000037.1 GCF_000385215.1 Thioalkalivibrio thiocyanoxidans ARh2 | reverse complement strand
AGGTTCCCCGATCCTGCGTTGCGCCGCTTGCGGGTAGAACCACTACCCGCTGCACGGCGCGCCTTGTCTCGGAAAACCTGGGGTACCAACGCGAGCGTGTACATTGATCAGTGTTTCCCTAGCGTGCGGCCGCCCGCTGAATCTCCGAGGACTGTTCGTCCAGTCGGCTCTGGGCAAGATCCAGGTCGCGCTGATTCATGCGCGTCTTGACGGCCTCGATGCGTTCGTTGTCCTCGGCCAGGGAATACCAGACATAGGCCTCGACCAGGTCGCGTTCCACCCCTTGCCCGTTCTGATGAAGACGACCCAGGCCGATCTGCGAATTGCGATCACCGCGCTCGGCAGCCTTGGTATACCAGCGGGCTGCCTCGGCGGGATCCGGACTGGTCCCCTGCCCCCTCTCATGCAGGAAGCCATAGTAGTACTTGGCCGAGACCTGCCCCTGCTGTGCCGCCTTGCCCAGCCACTCCAGGGCCTCGCTGTGCGACTGATCGTTGCGGGCGTAGTGGCTGCCCAGCCAGTATTGCGCGTCCGCGTACCCCAGTTCCGCCGAACGTGTGTAGTGCTCAAGGGCCTTGTCTTCATCCGCCGCCGTCCCGCGACCGGCGGCAAACATGAAGCCAAGGTAGTAATGGGCGCCCGCATGATCGTCGTCCGCCGCACGCGCGAACCAGTGCAGCGCCGCGTCGTAATCCACGTCGGTACCCCGGCCAACGTAATTGGCCATCCCCACATCGAACATGGCACGCGTATCGCCGCGCTGGGCATTGCCTTCGCGAATCTCGTACCAGACGCCGAGCAGCTCCTGCTGGCGTTCGACCTCGTCGTAACCATAGTCCTGAGCCTGTGCCACGCCGGTGCCGAAGGCCAAGGGCAGCGTCAGGGGGAGCGAGAAAAACAGGGCACGCAGCGATCGGGACATGGGACTACCTCACGGGGATTCCGGCATCAATGCCGGTTACGATCATAGACCGCACCCTGACCATGCGCAAAACGGCGCCAGCGGGACGTGAACCCCAGGCCGCAAAACGGCCTCGAGACGCGGGAAAACGTGCCGGCCGTCACAGAGCCTCGGGTTCAGGCCCCGGCCGGGCCATCGCACCGGCGACTCAGCACCCAGGCGTCCTCGCGCCCGCTGTGCAGCGGATAGTAGCGCGGCCGGGTCCCGATGTGCGCGAAGCCCTCCGAGCGATAGAGCTGCACCGCCGCGACATTGGACGGACGCACCTCCAGAAACAGGGCCTCGGCCTTCTGGTCGCAGGCATAGTCGAGCAGGCGGCGCAGCAGAAAGCGACCCAGCCCGTACCCCTGCCAGCGCCGATCGACCGTCATATTCAGCAGATGCGCCTCGCCGGCCGCCACGGTCAGCACCGCGTGCCCCACCTGGCGCTCGTCCACCTCCAGCACCCAGCAGTCATAGCCGACCCGGATGCAGTCCTCGAAGATGCGCGCAGTCCAGGGGTAGTGGTAGGCCTCGCGCTCGATGGCCATTACACGCTCGACATCCTCGGCCAGCATGCGGCGCATCCGGGGTTGTACTTGCGGCTCGGCACTCATGGCGTCGGGCTGGCTCTCCTGAGTTCATTCCTGGGCTGAGCATATAGGCGTGTACGCGTTCGCTGCATTCCCTAACTCCTACAGTCCGAAGGGTTACCCTCCGGACGCACTCGTCAGGCAGGCCCGTGCACGCTGCAGATCCTGCCAGGCCTTGGCCTTGTCCTGCGGCTTCCGCAACAGATAGGCGGGATGATACGTCACGACCAGCGGGACCTCACGATACCGATGCAGGCTGCCACGCAGGCGCCCCAAGGGCTGGTCGGTCTCCAGCAGATGCTGGGCGGCGATACGCCCGAGCGCAACAATCACCTCCGGCTGCACCAGCGCGATCTGCCGGTTGAGGAAGCCGCGACAGGCCCGGGATTCCTCCGGACTGGGGTCGCGGTTGTTCGGCGGGCGGCACTTGAGCACGTTGGCGATAAACACATCCTGCCGCCGATCGAGTCCCAGTGCGGCGAGCATATTATCCAGCAACTGGCCGGCACGTCCGACGAAGGGTTCGCCCCGGCGGTCTTCCTCGGCCCCGGGGGCCTCGCCCACGAGCAGCCAGCGGGCGCGGCGATCCCCCACGCCAAACACCGTCTGCGTACGCTGACCGGCGAGCTCGGCACAGGCCGTGCAGTCGCGTACGCGCGCCTCGAGTTCCGACCAGTCGAGGGACTCGACTCCGCCCTCGGCTGGCACGCTCGCGGGGATCGCTGGCGCTTCGGACGACTCGAGGGGGGCGCTGGGCACCTGGCTGGACTCTACCTCGGGCACCAGCGGCGCAGCGGACGGCTCGGCGGCCGGTGCTGCCGCCGGAACGCCCGGGAAGGCGCCGTCCCGGGCGCGCCAGACGGGGATCCCCATGTCGGCCAGGATACGGCGTTTTCGTGCCGACAGGTCCACGCGTCAGTCCCCCGGGGGCGTACGACGACGATGGCGGCGCCAGCGTTCCAGCGTCAGCAGGGGCCCGGAGAGGGCATAGATCACGAAGCCCGCCCAAAGGACCTTGGGCGGATCCAGCGCCAGCAGCATCAGTGCGCCCACCACCCCGACAATCGCCAGGAACGGCACCCGATGCTTGAAGTCCATGTCCTTGAAACTGAAATAGGTCAGATTGCTGACCATCGCCGCACCCGCGAGCACCGTCACGATCAGGATCGCGACTACGTACGGGTCGGCCAGATCCGCCGGAATGCCGAGGTCCTCCAGCACCCAGACCATCCCGACCACCAGGGCCGCGGCGGCGGGGCTCGGCAGCCCCTGGAAGAATCGCTTGTCCACCACGGCCAGTCGGCTGTTGAAGCGAGCCAGGCGCAACGCCGCGGCAGTGGCAAAGAAGAAGGCCGCGACCCAGCCGAGATTGCCCAGATCCTGGAGCTGCCACAGATACACGACCAGGGCCGGGGCCACCCCGAAGGAGACCAGGTCGGACAGCGAGTCGTACTGCGCACCGAACTCGCTTTGCGTGTCCGTCATGCGCGCCACGCGGCCATCGAGGGTATCCAGGACCATGGCGACGAACACCGCGATCGCGGCGGTCGTGAATTCGCCATTGATCGCGGAGACGATGGCGAAGAACCCGGAGAACAGGACCCCGGTGGTGAACAGGTTGGGGAGCAGAAAGATGCCGCGGCGACGCCGGGCACGCCCCTCGTGCCGGTCGTCGGTCCCGTTCATCTCGTCGATGTCGCTTGAGCCCTCGTCATCCGGCGTCACTCCAGCACCTCCACGGTCGCTTCCTCGTCGCCACTGGACTCCGGCAGACCGCCAATCACGGTCGATCCCGCCAGCACCTTCTGGCCGACCTGGGCCAACACCTGGGACCCGGCCGGCAGCCAGACTTCGAAGGTAGCACCGAATCCGGCAAAACCCATGCGCTTGCCGCGCCCGAGGCGATTGCCTGGCACCACGTTCTGCAGACGGATCATCCGTGGCCAGTGATTGACCGACAGGGCGAGCGTCAGACGCGTACCCTCGTCGGTCGTCAGCGCAAATGCCAGACGGTGACCCAGCTGCCCGTCCGGCGGGCTGTCCGTCTCTTTGCCCGGCCAGCTTCGCTCGACCACCTTCGATTCCTGCGGGGCATGAACGTTGTATTCCCCAAGCCGCCGCTGGCGAATGCGGATGCGCCGGGCGGGCTCGCCGGTAAACGGATCGGTCGTCTCGTCGACCGCCTCCACCGTGCCGTCGGCCGGGGCGATCACGCCCAGTGCGGGGGCCGCCGCCTTGCGCCGCAGATCCCGAAACACCCCCATCAGCGCCACGGTCAGCAGCACCATGAACAGGCCCAGCTCGGCCTCTCCGACCAGTAGCGAGATCACCGCCATCCAGGCGGCGATGATCACGAACAGACGGCCTTCGGGGGCGAGCGGAAACAGCATGGGGTTCTCGGAGGGGGCGCGGGTGCGCGACCCGGGGCCTGCGCCCCGGGCCGCCCCCGACGGATCAGTTGCGGGACTTGTCGACCAGCTGGTTGGCCTTGATCCACGGCATCATCGCACGCAGGCGTTCGCCCACCTGCTCGATCTCGTGGGCCGCGTTCAGGCGACGGTTGGCGGTCATCGACGGGTAGTTCATCGCGCCTTCCAGGATGAACTGCTTGGCGTACTCGCCGTTCTGGATATTCTTCAGCGCCTCGCGCATCGCCCAGCGCGACTCCTCGTTGATCACCTGCGGGCCGGTCACGTACTCGCCGTACTCGGCGTTGTTGGAGATCGAGTAGTTCATGTTGGCGATGCCGCCCTCGTACATCAGGTCGACGATCAGCTTCAGTTCGTGCAGGCACTCGAAGTAGGCCATCTCCGGGGCGTAGCCGGCCTCGGTCAGGGTCTCGAAGCCCGCCTTGACCAGCTCCACCGCACCGCCGCACAGCACGGCCTGCTCGCCGAACAGGTCGGTCTCGGTCTCGTCCTTGAAGGTGGTCTCGATGATGCCGGTGCGGCCGCCGCCGATCGCAGAGGCGTAGGACATCGCGATGTCGCGGGCCTTGCCGGAGGCGTCCTGCTGCACCGCGATCAGGTCGGGGATACCGCCGCCACGCACGAACTCGGAGCGCACGGTGTGGCCCGGGGCCTTGGGCGCGATCATGATCACGTCCAGGTCCTTGCGCGGCTCGATCTGGTTGTAGTGGATCGCGAAGCCGTGGGCGAAGGCCAGGGTCGCGCCCTGCTTCAGGTTGGGCTCCAGCACGTCACGGTACAGGGCCGCCTGGTACTCGTCCGGGGCCAGTACCATGATCAGATCGGCACCGGCGGTCGCGGTATCGACATCGGCGACCTTCAGCCCCGCCTCCTCGGCCTTGGCACGCGAGCTGGACCCGCCACGCAGGCCGACGGTGACGTCCACACCGGAATCCTTCAGGTTGTTCGCATGGGCGTGCCCCTGCGAGCCATAGCCGATGATCGCGACCTTCATGCCCTGGATGATGGAGAGGTCGGCGTCTTTGTCGTAATACAGGTTCATGGCAGTCATTTCCTTGGCAACGGGCCCCGCCAGGAGGCCCATGACGAATTAACAGCCCGTGCCCGGCGGACACGGACGAAAGCGAAGACGATTACAGTTGCAGCGCGACGTCGCCGCGGGCGATGCCCATCACACCCGAGCGCACGACCTCCTGCACCGGGAACGGCGAGACCGCCTCGAGGAAGGCGTCGAGCTTGGAGCCCTCGCCGGTGATCTCGATCACGTAGGTCTGCTGGGTCACGTCGATGATGCGACCGCGGAAGATGTCGGTCAGGCGCTTGACCTCTTCCCGATCGGCCGCCTCGCCCACACGCACCTTGATCAGGGCCATCTCGCGCTCGATGTGCGGGTGCGCGGTCATGTCCAGCAGCTTGATCACGTCGACCAGCTTGTTCAGCTGCTTGGTGATCTGCTCGACGATCTCGTCGGAGCCACTGGTGACGATGGTCATGCGCGACAGCGACGGGTCGTCGGTCGGCGCGACGGTCAGCGATTCGATGTTGTAGCCACGCGCGGAGAACAGCCCGGCCACCCTTGAGAGGGCACCGGATTCGTTTTCCAGCAGGACACTGATGATATGACGCATACGGCTCTTCCCTGTACCCGGTTCAGACCAGGATCATTTCGTTCTGGCCGGCGCCGGCCGGGATCATCGGATAGACGTTCTCGGACTGGTCGGTGATGAAGTCCAGGAACACCAGGCGCTCCTTCTGCGCGAGGGCCTCCTTGATCGCGCCCTCGACATCGCCCGGCTTGTCGATGCGCATGCCCACATGGCCATACGCCTCGGCCAGTTTTACGAAATCGGGCAGCGCGTCCATGTAGGACATCGCGTAGCGGCCCTGGTAGAAGAACTCCTGCCACTGCCGGACCATGCCCAGATAACGGTTGTTCAGGTTCAGGATCTTGATCGGCAGCTGGTACTGGTAGCAGGTCGACAGCTCCTGGATGCACATCTGGATGCTGGCCTCGCCGGTGATGCAGCCGACCGTCGCGTCCGGGTGGGCGAACTGCACGCCCATCGCGAACGGCAGGCCGACGCCCATCGTCCCCAGGCCACCCGAATTGATCCAGCGGTTCGGCTTGTCGAAGCCGTAGAACTGCGCGGCCCACATCTGGTGCTGGCCAACGTCCGAGGTCACGAAGGCTTCGCCCTTCGTCAGCTCCCAGAACTTCTGCACCACGTACTGTGGCTTGATCAGTTCGGACTCGCGGTCGTATTTCAGGCAGTCCTGCGACTGCCACTCGCGGATCTGCTTCCACCAGGCATCCAGCGCCGCCGGGTCCGGCTTCGCGTTGGCGGCGTCCAGCGCCTTGATCAGCGCGCGCAGCACCGGCTCCACCTCGCCAACGATGGGCACGTCGACCTTCACGTTCTTGGAAATCGAGGATGGGTCGACATCGACATGCACGATCTTCGCGTGCGGGCAGAACTTCTCGATGTTGCCGGTCACACGGTCGTCGAAGCGCGCGCCGATCGCGATCAGCACGTCGGCGTGGTGCATGGCCATGTTGGCCTCGTAGGTCCCGTGCATGCCCAGCATGCCCAGGAACTGCTTGTCCGACGACGGATAGCCGCCCAGCCCCATCAGGGTGTTGGTGATCGGGTAGCCGAGCTTGCGGGTGAACTCGGTCAGCGCCTCGGAACCCTTGCCCAGGATCACGCCCCCGCCGGTGTAGATCATCGGCTGCTTCGCCGACAGGATCAGGTCCACCGCCTTGTCGATCTGGCCGGTGTAACCGCCAAAGGTCGGGTTGTACGAGCGCATGTGGATGGACTCGGGGTATTCGAACTCGCAGCTCGCCGCGGTCACATCCTTCGGGATATCCACGACCACGGGGCCGGGGCGACCGGTGGTCGCCACGTAGAAGGCCTTCTTGATCGTGGTCGCCAGATCCTTCACGTCCTTGACCAGGAAGTTGTGCTTCACGCAGGGGCGGGTAATCCCCACGGTATCCACTTCCTGGAAGGCGTCGTTGCCGATCAGGCTGGTCGGCACCTGGCCGGTGAACACGACCAGCGGCACCGAATCCATGTAGGCATCGGCGATCCCGGTAATCGCGTTGGTCGCGCCGGGGCCGGAGGTGACCAGCGCAACCCCCGGCTTGTCGGAGGATTTGGCATAGCCCTCGGCCGCATGTACCGCGCCCTGTTCGTGGCGCACCAGTACGTGCGAGACCTTGTCCTGGCGGTACAGCGCATCGTAGATGTGCAGTACCGCCCCGCCGGGATACCCGAATACGACGTCGACACCCTCGGCCTGCAGGCTGCGGCAGAAGATCTCGGCGCCGGTGATGGCGGTGGAGGAATTTGCGGTCTCGGACATGGTGGTCGACTTCCTTACCTAAGGGCTCGTGCGTGATCGTGGCGGGATCACCCAGCAGGAATCAAAATAGCCCAGCATCCTAATATGAAATGACGATTTTTCCCAGCACGCAGCGCACGCGAAACCGTCCAGGAGAAGGCGCAGAGGCTTCAGTCGTCCGACTTCTTCACGTCCGCCGCAGGCAGACCGGGATTGGTCGGGCGGCGGGCATCGTCGCTGGACATGTCCTGCGGCGCCATCTGCTGTTCCAGCCCTTGCGGCGGGTTCACCTCTTCTTCCTCGCCTCCGCAGCCGGCCAGCACAAGCGCGGCGGCAACCGGCAGAACGAGGACTCCAGTGATGCGGGCATGGCGATACATAGTGTTCTTCCTTGCGATACAGGGGCGTGAACGGGCGAGCTTGCCGCGAGACCAATGGCTTGGCAACAATCCACCACGGCGAGACGCTGATTCCCGCGCGGGTCCGGACCCTACGACACCCCCACCGGCAAGACCCGCGTCCCGGCCTGCCCCGCAACAATCGCGGCAGCGTCCTCGAGCGCCCCGATCCCGGCACAGGCACCGTATTCCGCGACGCGCCGTGCGGCCTCCATCTTCGGGCCCATCGATCCGGCCGGGAAGGTCTCAGGGTCGACCGCACTGACCAGCAATGCCTTCAGGCGCGTGGCATCGGGCTCGCCCCAGTTCCAGTAGACGCCGTCGACGTCCGTCAGCATCAGGAGCCAGTCCGCGCCCAGCTCCACCGCCAGGCGTGCGGCGGTCAGGTCCTTGTCCACCACTGCCTCGATGCCGTACAGCCGACCTTCATCATCACGCGCGACCGGCACGCCGCCGCCGCCCGCGCAGATCGCGAGGGATCCGCCGTCGACCAGGGTCCGTACGGCCTCCACGCCCAGCACCTTCTGCGGCTCCGGCGAGGCGACCACGCGCCGCCAGCCGTCACCGTCGCGGGCGATATCCCAGCCGCGTGCCTCGGCCAGGGCATGCGCCCGGGATTCATCCCAGACCGGGCCGATGAACTTTTCGGGGCGGGCGAACGCCGGATCGTCCGGGTCGACCTCGGTCTGCGTCAGTAGGCTGGCGATCCGGTCATGTCCCAGGGCGTTGTGCAGCTCCTGCGCAAGGATGTAGCCGATCATCCCGTGGCTCTCGGCGCCGACCACGTCCAGTGGCCAGTGAATGGAATCGGCCTCCGCCTGGCTGGCCAGCAGGCCCACCTGCGGACCATTGCCGTGGGTCACGACGACCTCGTGCTCGTTGGCGACCTCGGCGACAGCCTGCGCCGCGGCGCGGGCATTGCGCCGCTGGGCCTCGGCCGACGGGGTCTCGCCGCGTTGCAGCAGGGCGTTTCCGCCCAGCGCGATCACGATGCGGATGGCGGCCTCCTTCGCGGGTCGGTGGGGGTCAGGTACGGGGCAAGGTCACACCACGCTGCCCCTGGTACTTGCCGCCGCGGTCCTTGTAAGAGGTCTCGCAGACCTCGTCGGACTGCAGGAACAGCATCTGTGCCACGCCCTCGTTGGCGTAGATCTTGGCCGGCAGCGGCGTGGTGTTGGAGAACTCCAGCGTCACGTGGCCTTCCCACTCGGGTTCCAGCGGGGTCACGTTGACGATGATGCCGCAGCGCGCGTAGGTCGACTTGCCGAGGCAGATGGTCAGCACGTCGCGCGGGATGCGGAAGTACTCGACCGTATGCGCCAGCGCAAACGAGTTGGGCGGGATGATGCAGACATCGGAATGCACGTCCACAAAGCTGCCCTCGTCGAAGCCCTTGGGGTCGACGATGCTCGAGTTGATGTTGGTGAAGATCTTGAAATGGTCCGAGCAGCGCACGTCATAGCCGTAGCTGGACGTACCGTAGGAGACGATGCGCTGCTCGTCGTGATAGCGGACCTGACCGGGCTCGAAGGGCTCGATCATGCCCTTCGTCTCGGCCATCTCCCGGATCCAGCGGTCCGACTTGATGCTCATCTGCCCTGTCCCTGGTTGTGGTCGCCGAATCAGTTGTTCTGGATGACGATGTTGGGGAACTTGCTGCTGTAGTCCTTCGCCTGCTCCGCGAGCTTGGCGCCCGTGCGACGTGCGATCTCGCGGTAGATCTCGGCGATGCGGCTGTCCGGTGCGGCGACCACGGTCGGCTCGCCCCCATCGGCCTGCTCGCGGATGTGAATGTCCAGCGGCAGCGCGCCGAGCATGTCCACGCCGTATTCCTCGGCCATGCCCTCGGCACCGCCCTGGCCGAAGATGTGCTCCTCGTGGCCACACTTCGAGCAGATGTGGATGCTCATGTTCTCGATGATGCCCAGTACCGGCACCTCGACCTTCTCGAACATGCGCAGTCCCTTGCGCGCATCCAGCAGGGCGATGTCCTGCGGCGTGGTGACGATCACCGCACCGGAGACCGGGATCTTCTGCGACAGGGTCAACTGGATGTCGCCGGTACCCGGCGGCAGATCGATCACCAGGTAGTCGAGATCCTTCCAGTTGGTCTCGTTCAGCAGCTGCTCCAGGGCCTGGGTGACCATCGGGCCACGCCAGATCATCGGCGTGTCCTCCTCGATCAGGAAGCCAATGGACATCGCCTGCACGCCGTGGCGCTCCAGCGGTTCCATGGACTTGCCGTCTTTCGACTCCGGACGATCCTTGATCCCCAGCATGCGCGGCTGGCTGGGGCCGTAGATGTCCGCGTCCAGGATTCCGACCTGCGCGCCTTCGGCGGCCAGGCCCAGGGCCAGATTGACCGCGGTGGTGGACTTGCCCACCCCGCCCTTGCCGGAGGCCACGGCGATGATGTTCTTGATGCCGGGCATCGGCTTCAGGCTCTTCTGCACCGCGTGGGCGGTCACCTTCGTACCGATGGTGACCTCGGAGGACTCGAGACCGGGCACGCCGGCCAGCGCGCCCTGGATCGCGGCACGCAGCTCGTCGTGATAGCCGTCCGCCGAGTAGCCCATCTCGATGCTGATGACCGCACGCGCGCCCTCAACGCGGATATCCCTGACCGCACCGGCGGCCACCAGGTCCTGTTCCAGGTACTTGTCCTGAACGGTCTTCAGGGCGTTTTCGATCTGCTCGCGCGAGAGTTCGGACATGGCGTTCGTTCCATCCAGCGGTTGGGAGTAATCGCGCGATTCTACTGGGCGCAAATCGGCACGCCAATGGCACCACACGTCGGCAGTCCTTTGCCGTATGCCTCGAGAGGGGTGCCGAGCGTTCTGTCAACCCTTCCGCCCTGTTTTATACACATGAATCTTCGCACGACCGGCAAACGCCCCAGATAGCGACAACAGCGCCGAAACTGCTCTACAAAGAACCCGCATCTTGCTGTTTATACTTGCAAAAAATAAATTGAACGTTTTTTGACCAATCTGTACGGGGTCCTTGCGTAACAAGGCCTGGCGAAGAATTCCACCGTGTTGCCCACAGAGTTATCCACAGCTTCTGTGGAAAAGGCCGCGGCAAGCGCGACGCGCCTCGACAACCCGGCTGGCAGCCCCGACAATAACGCCCCTGCATTCCGCCGCCCGCCGCTACCGAGGCACGAGCCCGACGATGACTGACACGCCGCGCAAGATCCTGGTCACCAGCGCCCTGCCCTATGCCAACGGGCCGATCCATCTGGGGCACCTGGTCGAGTACATCCAGACCGATATCTGGGTGCGCTTCCAGCGTGCGCGCGGCCACGAGGTGATCTACGTCTGCGCGGATGACGCGCACGGCACCCCGATCATGCTGAAGGCCCGCGCCGAGGGCATCGAGCCCGAGGAGCTGATCGCACGGGTGCGCCAGGAGCACGAGGCCGACTTCAGTGAGTTCCTGGTCGGCTTCGACCACTACCACTCGACCCACTCGGACGAGAACCGCGAACTCGCTGCCCGCATCTACACCGCACTGCGCGACGCCGGGCATATCGAGACGCGCACCATCGACCAGGCCTACGACCCCGAGGCCGGGATGTTCCTGCCTGACCGCTTCATCAAGGGCAGCTGCCCGAGATGCGGCGCCGAGGAGCAGTACGGCGACTCCTGCGAGGCCTGCGGCGCGACCTACAGCCCGCTGGACCTGAAAGACCCGGTCTCCGCGATCAGCGGCGCCCGCCCGGAATCGCGCGAGTCCGAGCACTACTTCTTCAGGCTCGGCGACTTCGAGGCCTTCCTGCGCGAGTGGACCGGCTCCGGCCGCCTGCAGGACGCGATCCGCAACAAGCTGGACGAGTGGTTCGACGCGGGCCTGACCGACTGGGATATCTCGCGCGACGCCCCCTACTTCGGCTTCGAGATCCCCGACGCCCCGGGCAAGTACTTCTACGTCTGGCTGGACGCGCCCATCGGCTACATGGCGAGCTTTCGCGCCTACGCCGAACAGCAGGGCCTGGACTTCGACGCCTGGTGGGGCGCGGACTCCGACGCCGAGCTGTATCACTTCATCGGCAAGGACATCGCGTACTTCCATACGCTGTTCTGGCCGGCCATGCTGCACGGCGCGGGCTTTCGCACGCCCAGCGCGGTGTTCTGCCACGGCTTCCTGACCGTCAACGGGCAGAAGATGTCCAAGTCGCGCGGGACCTTCATCCGCGCGCGCGACTACCTCGACCACCTGAATCCCGAATCCCTGCGCTACTACCTCGCGGCCAAGCTGGGTGCCGGGGTCGACGACCTCGACCTCAACCTGGACGACTTCGTCCAGCGCGTGAACTCCGATCTGGTCGGCAAGCTGGTCAACATCGCCAGCCGCTGCGCCGGCTTCATTACCAAGCGCTCGAACGGCGAGCTGGCGGCCGAGCTGCCGCGTCCGGACCTGCACGAGGCCTTCGTCGACGAGGGCGAGGCCATCGCCGCCGCGTTCGAGAACCGCGAATACGCCCAGGCCATCCGCCGCATCATGGCGCTGGCCGATCAGGCCAACCAGTACATCGACGAGGCCCAGCCCTGGGTGCTAGCGAAGCAGGAAGGCCGCGAGGCCGAGGTGCAGGCCATCTCCACCCAGGGGCTGGACCTGTTCCGTATCCTGATCGTCTACCTCGCCCCGGTATTGCCGCGACTGGCGGCCGACGCCGCGGCCTTCCTGCGGCTGGACAGCCTGGCCTGGGATACGCGCGCACCGCTGGTCGGGCGCTCGATCGAGAAGTTCAGGCCGCTGATGACGCGCATCGAGGGCGAGACCGTCGACAAGCTGCTGGAGGCCTCGAAGGCCACCCTGGCCACGCCCGAACCCGAGTCCGCCCCCACCGCCGAAGCGGAACCCGACGTGGACCCCATCGCCGAGACCATCGACTTCGACACCTTCGCGAAGGTGGACCTGCGCATCGCGCGCATCGCCAGTGCCGAGCACGTGGAAGGCGCGGACAAGCTGCTGAAGCTGACCCTCGATATCGGCTCGGAGACGCGTCAGGTCTTTGCCGGCATCAAGTCCGCCTACGCGCCGGAGGATCTGGTCGGCCGCCACACGGTGATGGTGGCCAACCTCGCGCCGCGCAAGCTGCGCTTTGGCGTATCCGAGGGCATGGTCCTGGCGGCCGGCCCCGGCGGCTCGGAACTGTACATCCTCAACCCGGACGACGGCGCCCGGCCCGGAATGCGGGTCAAATAGGCCGCCCGCGTCATGGATTTGCACCCACGGCTCGCGTAAGCTGCCGCTCTTTTGCCGATACCCGGACGCATGGACCAAAGCCCCGAATTCCTGGCACAGGTACGCCTGCTGGCCGAAGCAGGCCGTGATCTCTCGGCGCGCGGCTGGTTGCCCGCGCGCACCGGACACTTCTCCGCGCGCCTGGATGACCGGCATATCGCGGTCACCGCACCCAATCGCGAGAAGAGCTTTCTCGATCGCCATGACTTCCTGGTGGTCGACCTCGACGGCCACGTGGTCGCCGGCAGCGAGGAGCCGGCCCCGGAGACCTTTCTGCACATCATCATGTACCGTCACGACGCACAGCTGGGCGCCGTGCTGCATACGCACTCGGTACATGCGACCGTCCTGTCGCGCCAGTTCCCCGGCGCTCTCGCCCTGCGCGACTACGAGGTCCTGCGGGAACTGCCCGGCGTGGACAATCCCGCCCGGGGCCTGGACCTTCCCGTGTTCGCGAACGAACCCGACGTGCAACAGCTGGCCGCACGCGTCGACGCCGCGATGTCCCGCGAGCCCAATCTCGCCGGCTTCCTGATCGGCGGCCACGGCCTCTATACCTGGGGCGCAAGCGTGGAGCTGGCGCTGCACCGCGTCGAGGCCTTCGAATTCATGTTCCAGTGCGAGACGCTCGCACACCAGATGAGCCGATGAACACGTCACCGAATCGCGCGCCCCAGGCCCTGATCCTCGCGTTCGAGGGGGTCCTGGCACCGCCCGGCGTGCTGCGCGACACGCTTGAGCCCTATTCGCTGGAGGCCCTGCCGGGCTTTCTCGAGCGCCACGCGGAGAGCACCGCGGTGCAGCGCGTGCTCGCGGACATCCTCGCCTATTCGGGCCGCGAGCTGGACGTCGACGGTCTGCTCGCGCAGATCCGCGCCTGGATCCGCGGCGGACAGGACATCACGCCCCTTCGCCAGCTACAGGGCCTGATCTGGGCGGATGCGCTGGAGGCCTCGATGCTGCGGCCGGAACTGTCGGATGACACGGCCCAGGCGCTGATCGCGCTGGACGATGCCGGCGTGGCCCTGTACAGCTTTGGCGCGAGCCCGGCCCCGGTCCAGCGCGACTGGTTGCGCCACGGCCCACACCCGGAGGTGGAACAGCGCCTGACCGGGCTGTTCGATACCCGCATCGGCGGGCGGCGCGATGCCGGCAGCTACCGCCGCCTGGCGGACGAGATCGGCATCGCGCCGGAGGCGATCATGCTGCTGTCGGTGCGCGGCGAAGAGCTGGACGCCGCGCAGCAGGCCTGGTTGCAGACCGCCCGCCCGTTCACCGACCCGGTTGCCGCAGACAAGCATCCGCGATACCGCCTGGACGCGCTCCTCCCGGCAGGCGGCTAGACTCTGCCCTTTGAGGGCCGGTCGGGCATCGGCCTGACTGGGGCCCTTCCGGGAGCAGGCCTTGTGGGAGCGGGCCATGTGGGAGCGGGCTTGCCCGCGAATGACTCCACCAAGCCCCGACCACTGAAGTGGCCCGGACAGGCCTGCTCCCACCCAAAACCCGCACCCCGGAAGGGTTGAGTCGGGATAAGCGGTCCCTGATACTATTTTGTTGACCTGACGACTCGGAATTAACGTGGAATACGTCCTGATCCTCATCAGTACGATCCTCGTGAACAACTTCGTACTGGTGAAGTTTCTGGGCCTGTGCCCGTTCATGGGGGTCTCGCGCAAGGTCGAGACGGCCACCGGCATGGGCCTGGCCACGACCTTCGTGCTGACGTTGTCCGCGGTCAGTTCCTATGTGATCAACGAATACCTGCTGACCCCGCTGGGGCTCGAATACCTGCGCACCATCGCGTTCATCCTGGTGATCGCCGCCGTGGTTCAGTTCACCGAGCTGGTGGTGCGCAAGACCAGCCCCCTGCTCTACAACGTGCTGGGCATCTTCCTGCCGCTAATCACCACCAACTGCGCAGTGCTGGGCGTGGCCCTGCTCAACGTCCAGGAGGCGCACAACTTCGTCGAATCCGCGCTCTACGGCTTCGGCGCCGCGGTCGGCTTCTCCATCGTGCTGATCCTGTTCTCCGCCATCCGCGAGCGCATCGCGGTGGCCGACGTGCCCGTGGTCTTTCGCGGCAGTGCGGTGGCCATGGTCACCGCGGGTCTGATGTCGCTGGCGTTCATGGGCTTTTCCGGGCTGGTGCGGCTGTGAGCGTCGTCTATGCCATCCTCGCGATCGGCGGTCTGGCCGCCGCGTTCGGGCTGATCCTCGGCTTTGCCGCACAGCGCTTTCGCGTCGAACAAGACCCGGTAGTGGACCAGATCGATGCCCTGCTCCCGCAAACCCAGTGCGGCCAGTGCTCCTATCCCGGCTGCCGCCCCTATGCCGAGGCGATCGCCGCCGGCGAGGCGGACATCAACCGCTGCCCGCCCGGTGGGCAGGCCACGGTGCAGGCCCTGGCCGATCTGCTCGATCGCGAGCCGACACCCCTGGAAGAAGAGGAACAGGAAAAGGCCGTCGCCGTCATCGACGAGAACATCTGCATCGGCTGCACCCTGTGCATCCAGGCCTGCCCAGTGGATGCGATTCTCGGCGCGGCCAAGCAGATGCATACCGTAATCGAGGAGGAGTGCACCGGCTGCGAACTGTGCATCGAGCCCTGCCCCGTCGACTGCATCAGCATGGTGCCGATCCAGACCGACATCACCGAGTGGCGCTGGGAGGAACCGGAACCCTCGCCCATCGAGCGGCCCATACACGCGATTGCGGACGTCTCGCGCAGCGGCCATTAAGCCGCTTTTGCGCGAAACGTTAGAATACGCCGATGCAGCTGCACCGCTTCCATGGAGGCCTGAAACTGGCCGACGAGACCGAGGCCAGTACCGCCGAGCCGGTGCTGGTGATGGGCGTGCCCGCAAAGCTGACGGTACCGCTCGGCCAGCATATCGGCGAGGCGACCGAGGCCTGTGTCCAGGTCGGCGATCACGTAACCAAGGGCCAGCGCATCGGCCAGTCCAAGGGCTACATCGCCGCGCATGTGCACGCGCCCACCTCCGGCAAGGTGGTCGACATCGACCTCTACCCCGTACCCCACCCCTCGGGCCTCAATGCCCCCTGCGTGGTCATCGAACCCGACGGGCGCGACGAATGGGGCGATGCCCGCATGGAGCCCTGGCTGGACTGGGATACCCGCGACCTGCGCGCGCTGCGCCAGCGCCTGCGCGCCGGCGGGATTGTCGGGCTGGGGGGCGCGGCCTTCCCCACGGCGGTCAAGCTGAACCCGCGCGCCGGCCAGCGCATCCATACGCTGGTGGTCAACGGGGCGGAATGCGAGCCCTATATCAGTGCCGACGACATGCTGCTGCGCACCGCGCCGGAGGCGGTATTCGAAGGCATTCGCATCACCGCCCGCCTGCTGGGTGTGGAGCGGGTGCTGTTCGCGGTCGAGGACAACATGCCCGAGGCCATGCGGGCACTGACCGAGACCCTGCCGACCGAGCTGCGCGACCTGATCGAGCTGGTGTCGGTCCCTTCGATCTACCCCACGGGTGGCGAACGCCAGCTGATCAAGGTGCTGACCGGCCAGGAGGTCCCGAGCGGCGGGCTGCCCGCGGACCTCGGCATGGTCTGCCACAACCCGGGCACCTTCAAGGCAATCTGCGACACGGTGATCCAGGGCCGCCCGCTGCTGTCGCGCATCGTCACTGTCACCGGCCCCGGGGTGAAACACCCGCGCAACGTGGAGGCCCTGCTCGGCACCCCGTTCGCCGACGTCATCGAGGCGGCCGGCGGCTATGCCGAAGGCGTGGACCGGCTGGTCATGGGCGGTCCGATGATGGGCTTTGCGGTCCATGACGACTCCATCCCGGTGATCAAGGCCACCAACTGCCTGCTCGCCACGCGCCCCCAGGACACGCCCTCGCCCGGCCCGGTCATGCCCTGCATCCGCTGCGCCGAGTGCGCGGCCGTCTGCCCGGCGCAGCTGCTCCCGCAGCAACTCTACTGGCAGGCGAAGGCGAAGGACTTCGACGCAATCCAGGACTACGGGCTGTTCGACTGCATCGAATGCGGCTGCTGCGCCTATGTCTGCCCCAGCAACATCCCGCTGGTGCAGTACTACCGCTATGCCAAGAACGAGATCTGGGCGCGGGAGAAGGAACGCCAGAAGTCGGACATCGCGCGCGAGCGCTACGAATTCCGCCAGGAGCGCATCGAGCGCGAGGAGCGCGAGAAGGCCGAACGCCTGGCGAAGAAGAAGGCCGCGCTGAAGAACAAGGAAAGCGACGGCGACAAGCAGGCCGCGATCCAGGCGGCGCTGGAACGCGCGCAGAAGAAAAAGGCCGCCCGCGCGGAAGGGTCCGCGAAGGACAGCGATCAGGCATCCGGCCCGGAGACGAACACCGGCGAGGAAGCCTCCACGACAGACAACACCCGGGACGGGGACGACCGCTGATGCGCTTTCGTACGCAATCCTCCCCCCATGTGATCCCGGCGCACTCCGTGGGCGGCGTGATGCGGCAGGTGCTGATGGCGCTGGTGCCCGGCACCCTGGCCATGACCTGGTTCTTCGGCTGGGGCGTGCTGGTCAACGTGCTGCTGGGCGTGCTGTTCGCGGTGGCCTTCGAGGCGGCGATGGTCGCCGCGCGCAAGCGGCCGGTCATGGCCACGCTGGCGGACAACTCCGCGATCGTGACCGGCTGGCTGTTCGCACTGGCGATCCCGCCGCTGGCGCCTTTCTGGGTCACGCTGATCGGCATTGCGTTCGCGATCATCGTCGCCAAGCACCTCTACGGCGGGCTGGGCTACAACCCGTTCAATCCGGCGATGGTCGGCTATGTCGTCGTCCTGGTCTCGTTCCCGCGCGAGATGGCCCTCTGGCCGGCCGCCACCACGCTGCCGGAATCCCCGCTCACCCTCTGGCAGAGCCTGCAGACCGTGCTGACCGGCAGCCTCCCCGGCGCCCAGGAGTGGGACGCCGTCACACGCGCGACACCACTGGACGCCATGCGCGAGGGACTGGTCTCCGGGCGCACGGTGGGCGAGATCACGGCCAGCCCGCTGTTTGGCACCTTCACCGAGACCGGCTGGGAATGGGTCGGCAACTTCTTCCTGCTGGGCGGGCTGTATCTGCTGTTCCGCCGCATCATCCACTGGCACATCCCGGTGGCCGTAATCCTGGGCGTGGCCATCCCGGCCGGCTTCTTCTGGCTGCTGGACCCCGACTCGTTCGCCTCGCCGGCCTTCCACGTGTTCTCCGGGGCGGTCATCATCGGCGCGTTCTTCATCGCCACCGATCCGGTCTCCGCTTCCACCACCCCGCTCGGGCGCATCCTCTACGGGGCCGGGATCGGCGTGCTGATCTTCGTGATCCGCACCTGGGGCGGCTATCCGGATGCGGTGGCCTTCGCCGTACTGCTGATGAACATGGTCGCCCCGACGCTCGACCACCTGACGCGACCGCGCGTCTTCGGTCGCACTCGCGGCGGGCCGCCGCCAGGGGACGGCCATGCTTGACCTGAAGCCGCGCGATATCCTGATCGCCACCGTCCTGCTGGCCGGCTTCGCGGCGGCCGGCGCGGGGCTGGTCGCGCTGGTACAGGAGGGCACGGAGGCACGCATCGCGGACAACCGCATGGAGGTCAACCGCAGCCGCATCGCGGATCTCACAGGGGACCTCGATTATGCGAACGACCCGGTGCACGATACGGCGGCGCTCAGCAGCGACCGGCTGGGCGGGAAGGAGCTGCCCGCCTGGTTCGCCCGCGACGCGGACGACAACGTCATGGGTATCGTGTTCTCGGCCGTGGCACGCGACGGCTACAGCGGCGACATCCATCTGCTGATCGGCGTGGACCGCGACGGCGAACTGCTGGGCGTGCGCGTCTCCAGCCACCGCGAGACACCGGGGCTGGGTGACGCCATCGAGGCCGAACGCTCCGACTGGATCCACGGCTTCGAGGGCCGCTCGCTCAACGACCCCGAGCCCGACAACTGGGCCGTGCGCCGCGATGGCGGCGTGTTCGACCAGTTCACCGGGGCCACCATTACCCCGCGTGCGGTGGTTCGCGCCGTACGCCGCACACTGGAATACTTCGACGACTACCGCGACGACCTGCTTGCGAGCGCGCCGAAGGAAGACGAAGGCGCGATGGTCGAACCAATCGCTGAACCGGAACAGGACGACCGATGAACCCGACCCTGACCGATATCATTCGCGACGGCCTGTGGAACAACAACCCGGGCCTGGTCCAGCTGCTCGGCCTGTGCCCGCTGCTGGCAATCTCCGGGACCATGGTCAATGCCATCGGGCTGGGCATCGCGACTACCCTGACGCTGCTGCTGTCGAATGTGCTGGTCTCGACCATCCGCCGCCACGCCCGCCCGGAGATCCGCATCCCGGTCTACGTGCTGATCATCGCCTCCATCGTGACCGCAATCGAACTGGCGATGAATGCCTGGTTCCACGGCCTGTTCCTGATCCTCGGTATCTTCATCCCGCTGATCGTGACCAACTGCGCGATCATCGGCCGCGCGGAGGCCTTCGCCTCGCGCAACTCGGTCCCGCGCGCCGCGCTGGACGGGCTGATGATGGGCCTGGGCTTTACCGGTGTACTGATCGCGCTGGGCGCGCTGCGCGAGATCCTCGGCCAGGGTACGCTGATGGACAACGCCCACCTGCTGTTCGGCGAGTGGGGCCATAACCTGACCATCCAGATCTACCCATCCGAGCACGGCTTCCTGCTCGCCCTGCTCCCGCCGGGCGCGTTCATGGCCATGGGCCTGCTGATCGCCGCCAAGAACTGGATCGACCAGCACACGGCGACCGAGCCGGAACCCACTACGGACGAATCCCGCGCCGAGGCCTCCGAAACCGCCTGATCCCGCGCATCACGCAGAACCCATAACGAAAAACGCCCCGCCGGGGAAATCCGGCGGGGCGGCGACCGTATGGGCGATCAGGCCTTCGTATCGACGTGATTGCCCACGTGGTCGGGCAGGCCCTGGGAGGTCGCCTGCATCTCGCTGATGTTCGGCATGGCCTGCAACAGGCCCTGTGCCGCCATCTCTTCCGATTCCATGGCCTTCTTCTGCACCGCGACGTCCTTTTGCGCGGCAATATTCTGCTGGCTCATCTGCGTGGCCTGGCTGGCAATCGCACTGGCATCCATCGTTCACTCCTGATTCGAATGTGGAGCCGGCCCGCCGGGCATTCGCGATGCGATTTCGGGCCTGACTCCCCTGGAGTGACGACCAGACGCGCGCAGACTTTAGGGTCCGCTGAAAATTTTTTTGACCGCCTCAGCCAGTGTCCCGCGGCAAGCGGGGATGGGCCGCGAACCGCCGCATGACCCCGCGCGCCTCGCGGTCCTCTGCCTCGATCACGAACCCGGCGCGCTCCACCGCTGCCTCGGTGTCGCGGTTCGGGTAGCAGCCGCCGGTCACGCAGGTCCAGGCCGGCTGCACCTGATCCTGCACCCAGGCCAGGCTCGGGCACCGGTGCCGCACGTGCTCGAGCATGCGCAACTGCCCCTCGGCGCGCAACACACGGCGGATCTCCCCCAGTCCCCGGTCCGGATCCTGAACCGAACAGAACACCAGCCCCGAGACGACCGTGTCGAACTGCGCATCGGCAAAGGGCAATGCCTCGGCCCGCGCGACCACAAACAAGGCTTCGGGGACGCGCTTGCGCGCCCGACGCAGGGCCGCCAGATCCGGATCAAGCGCAACGACCTGCGCCGCGTCCGGATAAAGAGGGACATTGCGCCCCGTGCCGCAACCGATCTCGAGCACGCCTCCACGCACCCCCGCGACGAGACGCCGGCGCCAGCCCCGGAATCCAAGCGCGTCCGCCAGCCCCATCAGGGCGTCATAAAGCCAGGGAATCTGTTCCACTCCGCGCATAAGAATCATTGTACGCGGCGCAAAATGTGAACGCGTTGACGTGATACCCGGATCCGAACGGAACCTGTGCATCACACCCCTGTCCATGGAGGCAAGAGCGGATAGAGCGGTTCCTGGCAACGGAAGCCGCAGGTCCGCCGTTCAGACTAGAAGACTCCATCACACGGTTGTCTGAACGTTCGGCCCGGACTCCCACCGGGCCATTTTTTTGCCCGTGTTCCGGGCAAATGCAGCCGGCGGGGTTCAGTCGCGGGAGCTGTGGATCAGATTCAGGAACTCGCGGCGGGTGCGCGCATCCTCGCGGAAGGCACCCAGCATCACCGAGGTCGCCATCGACGAGTGCTGCTTTTCCACCCCGCGCATGGTCATGCACATGTGCTTGGCATCCACCACTACACCCACACCCTTGGCATTGGTGACCTGCATCAGGGCCTCGGCAATCTGTCGCGTCAGGTTTTCCTGGATCTGCAGACGCGCGGCGTACATATCGACAATCCGCGCGATCTTGGACAACCCGATCACCTTGCCATTGGGCAGATAGGCGACATGCACCTTGCCGATGATCGGCAGCAGATGATGCTCGCACAGCGAATACAGCTCGATGTCGCGCAGCAGCACCATCTCGTCATTGTCGGAACTGAACAACGCCCCGTTGACGATGGTGTCGAGGTCCTGGTGATACCCGCGGGTCAGGTACTGCATCGCCTTGGCCGCCCGCATCGGCGTATCCAGCAGGCCCTCCCGGTTCGGGTCTTCGTTCAGGCCGGCGAGGATCTCGCGGTAATGACGGGCCAGCGCTTCGGGGGCCGGCAGCGGACGCCCGTCGGCACTGCTGGCCTCGGGCTCATCCACGGTTCGGGGATCTGCTTGCATGGATAGGTCCTTGTTGTGTGCCATCTTCGGCGTTCGTTGGGGGCGCAGGCGTGTCAGCCCGCCATAATAACGGCCAGTCCGGAGGCCAGCGACACGATGGCCACCGCTGTCAGCGCCATGCGCAGACCCATATAGCCGCGCGGCAGACACCTGCCGCGCAGGCTCAGGCGATCCACCCAGAGCACGCCCAGAAACAGGGCGGCCAGGGTCATCAGCGCCTCGGGCAGGGGCTGCAGCAACGCCAGCCAGGCAAGGATCGCCGGTACCACCGCCCACACGGGTGCCGACAGGGGCCCCACCCGGTGGCCGCGATCCGCCAGATAAAGCCCCCAGTGGATGGCCCCCAGGAACGACAGGATCACCGCACCATAAAACGCCAGGGCCTCCAGCGCGAAAACCTGCCATTCCGGCTGGGCCATCCAGGCGCCGAAGCCCAGCGCCACAAAGGGGATCAGACCACCGTATCCAAGCACCTGGAGCACCGGCGCCGAACCTTCCGCGGCCTGCTGCGATGACGGTACCTCTTCGGCCACGCCGTGACGCCCCCGGCTGGCGCCGGCCGCGACCGCCCGCGCGCCCAGATACTCGCGCAACTCGGGGAGCCCTCCGACCGGCCCGTCCCGCGCCACGAAAAACGGCAGCACATCGGCCCCTGTCGCCTGCTGCAGGACGTGGAACTGCTCGCGGTTGTGCGCGGATCCCATCCCCCACTCCAGACGCACCCATTGACCGGGCAGCATCGCATCCAGCAGGGCCTCGGCCTCGCGCACGTCGGACAACGCGGAGGTGATCGCCACGACCTCGTGCCCCTCCAGTGCCTCGCGTAACTCCCTGGGCCAGCTGCTCATGCCCTGTGCGGTGTCGTTCATAGCGCCGCCTCAATCGCGGCGCGCAGGCGCCGGTCCTCGGGTGTCACGCGCGTGCCGAACGAGGCCAGCACCTCGCCGTCGCGCCCGATCAGGTACTTGTGAAAATTCCAGGACGGAAACTCGCCGGCGGCCGTCCCCAGGTAGTGATAAAGCGTGCCGGGCACCGCGTGACGCCGCGAGGCGTGCACCTTCTCGTACATCGGGAACTGGATCCCGTAATTGGACCGGCAGAACTCGGCGATATCCGCCTCGTCCTCGTACTCCTGCCCGGCAAAGTCACCGGAGGGGAAACCGACCACGTGGAACCCCCGATCCCGCAGCTCTGCATCCAGCGCCTCCAGACCCTCGTACTGAGGCGTAAAGCCACACTGGCTGGCCGTATTGACCACCAGCAGCACCTGCCCGGCATGGCGATCGCAAAGGCGCACCGGCTCCGAGGCCGCCAATGGGCGCAGCTCGAAGTCCAGACTGGCGGGGCATGACGCCCCAGCCTCGCCCGCCGCCACGTGGGACCACACACCAGCCCAGACCAGCAACACCACTCCCAGCAACCGACTACCTGAACGCATCGTCACACCCTCCACGTCCGGGGCCCTTGAGCCCCACCGTACGCCGTAATCAGGACCGCTACCATTTACAGGCATTGTACAGGTACTGTATAAGTTGTACATCACCCCCTGTATCGAACCGGAGTCGCCGCCATGAGCACCTCTCGCATCGCCGTAATCGGTGGCGGCATCGCCGGGCTGGCCAGCAGCTGGATCCTGCAGTCGCGCCACCCGGTATGCCTGTTCGAGGCGGCCCCGGAACTGGGAGGCCATGCGCACACCATCGAGGTGTCCGATCCGGAAGGCCCTGCCCGGATCGACACCGGGTTCGTGGTGTACAACGAGCGCAACTATCCGCTGCTGACCCGGCTGTTCAGCGACCTGGACGTGCCAACCCAGCCCACTGACATGTCGTTCTCCTGTTCCCGCCAGCCCCATGGTGTGGAGTACGCCGGCAGCGACCTGAACACCCTGTTCGCCCAGCGGCGCAACCTGCTCAGCCCCCGTTTTCTGCGCATGGGAGCCGACATCCTCCGCTTCAACCGCCTGGGCCACCGGCTGTTCGAGCGCGGCGAGGTGCCGCCAGGCACCCTGAATCGCTTCCTTTCGCGGCACCGTTTCGGCCGGGGCTTCATCGAGGACTACCTGCTGCCGATGGCCGCCGCGATCTGGTCCGCGCCGCCGGAATCCATCCGCGAATTCCCGGCCGCAAGCTTCCTGCGTTTCTTTCGCAACCACGGGCTGCTGGACCTGCGCAACCGCCCGCAGTGGCGCACCGTGCGCGGGGGCAGCCGCGAATACGTGCAACGCCTGGCGGCGCGGCTCGAACCACGAAGCGTGGTCCACGAGGCCGTCCGCGCCGTGATTCCCGAAGACGGACAGTGGCGCGTGCTGACCGCGGAACGCTCCGAGGGATTCGATCAGGTCGTCTTTGCCTGTCATGCCAACGACGCCCGCCGCCTCCTGGGGCGGGCCATGCCCTCGCTCGACCGCCTGCTGGCCGACTGCCGCTTCCAGGAGAACCGCGCGGTCGTCCATACCGACCCGACCCTGATGCCCCGCTCGCGCCGGGTCTGGTCCTCCTGGAACTACCTGAGCGGGCGCACCACACAGCCCGGCGAACGGGTCTCGGTTTCCTACTGGATGAACCGCCTGCATGACCTGCAACGCCGCCGCGACTACGTGATCAGCCTGAACCCCTGGCGCGAACCCCACCCCACCACGGTGCTCGGCGAGCACCTGTGGGAACACCCGGTGATGGATGCCCCCGCCGAGACCGCCCGCCAGCGTCTGATGGCTCGCCAGGGACAGGACGGGCTCTATTTCGCCGGGGCCTGGATGGGCGACGGTTTCCACGAGGACGGCCTGCGCTCCGCCGTCGCCATCGGCGAGGCGATGGGCATCGCACCGCCATGGCATTCCACGCCTGCGGGACCGGCCACCGCTAGACCCGCTGCGATGCCCGAAGGCCCGAAGCCGATCAACGGGGGCGGGGCAACGCCGGCCGCGGCACCCGCCGCACGACCCGAGGATATCTGAGGCATCGGCATGGATGCGGCCCTGGTCTACACATCGGTCATGCATCAGCGCATCGCGCCGCCGGCGTACCGCTTTCGCTATCCGGTCACCGCCGCGCTGTTCGACATCGATCGGCTGGACGCCACCGCGGCGCGCTGCCGGCTTTTCTCGCTGGACCGTTTCAACCTGTTCAGCCTGCATACCCGCGACCATGGTCCCCGCGATGGACGCCCCTGGCGGCCCTGGATCGAGTCCTCTCTCGCCGAGCACGGCATCGAGCTCGCGGGCGGCGCGATCCACCTGCTCGCGATGCCGCGCGTATTCGGACACGCGTTCAATCCGCTCAGCGTCTGGTTCGCCTATCACGCGGATGGCGGGTTGCGCGGCGTACTGCTGGAAGTCCGCAACACCTTCGGCGAGCACCACCACTACCTGCTGCACGAAGACGGTCGCGCCATGACCACGCCGGTACGCCAGGAGAAGGACAAGGCCTTTCACGTGTCCCCGTTCATCGACATGGATGCGCGCTACGCCTTCGCCATCTCGCCCGCGCGGCTCGAACGCGGCGCCAGGGTGCGGCTGGCAATCCGCGAGACCCGGGCGGGTTCACCGTTCCTGGTCGCGACCCAGCACGGCCGCCTGCGTACCTTCAGCGACCGAACGCTGCTGGCCGCGTTGCTTCACCAGCCCTGGATGACCCTCAAGGTCCTGCCGCTGATCCACTGGCAGGCGCTCAAGATCTGGCTGCGTGGCGGGCGCTATCACGCGCGCCCCGCGCCGCCGCAACAGGAGATACACTGATGTCCGTCGAACAAGGAAGCGCGACCACCGAGTTCGCCACCCGCCGGCACTGGGCCCTGCAGCTGATCGCCCGGACCCTGCGCGGTCTCGAACAGGGACAACTGACGCTGGTCGGCCCTCGCGGGGAACGGGAGGTCGTGCGGGGCGCGCGCCCCGGCCGCGAGTCCATCTGGCACCTCAAGCGGCCCTGGCGAGCGCTGCTGCGCATCCTGCGCCACGGGGATCTCGGCTTTGCCGAGGGCTACATCGCCGGCGACTGGGGCACGCCGGACCTGAAGGGCCTGCTGCACCTGGCCACCGACAACGAGGCCGCACTGGCCGATCTCGCGGCCCGCCCCGTCATCCAGCGCCAGTTCGACGCCCTGCGCCACTGGTGGCACCGCAACAGTCGCCGCGGCAGTCGTGCCAACATCCGCTTCCACTACGATCTCGGCAACGACTTCTACCGGCTCTGGCTGGATCCGGGCATGAGCTACTCCGCCGCCCTGTTCAGTCGTGGCGACGAGGCGCTGGAGAGCGCCCAGCAGCGCAAGTACGAGCGGCTGCTGCAGCAACTCGACGCGGCCCCGGGCACGCACATCCTCGAAATCGGCTGCGGCTGGGGCGGCTTCGCCGAGCTGGCCGCGCGCCGCGGTCACCGGGTCACGGCCATCACCCTGTCGCAGGAGCAGCTCGACTATGCCCGCGAGCGGATCGAGCGCGCCGGCCTCGCCGACCGTGTCGAGCTGCGCCTGCAGGACTATCGCGATCTGCGCGGCCAGTTCGACCACGTCGTGTCGATCGAGATGTTCGAAGCCGTCGGGCAGCAGTGGTGGCCCAGCTTCTTCGAGACCGTTCGCGCCTGCCTGCGCCCCGGCGGGCGCGCCGCAATGCAGGTCATCACCATCGACGAGGCCGCGTTCGACTACTACCGCAACAATGCGGATTTCATCCAGCTCTATGTCTTCCCGGGCGGCATGCTGCCCTCGGTCCCCCGCTTCAACGAGGCGGCGCGCAGAGCGGGCCTCGCGATCGGCGATCAGCGGTTCTTCGGCCTGGACTATGCCGAGACCCTGCGCCGCTGGGATCGCGAAGTGCGCCAGGCAGAACCGGTCATCGAGGCACTGGGATACACCCCCGAGTTCCTGCGCATGTGGCGCTACTACCTTGCCTACTGCGAGGTGGGCTTCGAGCAGCAGCGGGTCGACCTCATGCAGGTCGTTCTGTGGCATCACGACCACTGAACATCGCGCCCCACTTGAACGGCTAATCGTCCAATCATCGTTCGATCTTTCCCCACCGATGAGCGAAATTTGGTACTCAATCACCAGTTTCTTGGGACGCAATTCACAGGACGGTTCCAGAGTCGTGAACTAGAATCCGAATTTCCGGCTTCGCGCAAACCGGCGCTTGCTCAACAACAATCCCGAATGGTTGGGGAGGTCACCATGCAACATCGCATTCAGTTCCGGGAGGCCAGCTGGCCCGCAGACGCCGAAGCGATCTCCGCAGTACGTCGCGAGGTCTTTATCGAGGAACAAGGTGTCCCAAAGGCCCTGGAGTTCGACGGACTGGATGCAACCGCATTGCACTGGCTGGCCATCGGCCCCGGTGGCGAACCGATCGGCACCCTCCGCATGCTGCCCTCCGGCCAGATCGGGCGCATGGCCGTACGCGAGCCCTGGCGCGGCCACGGGATCGGCTCGCGCCTACTCGACTACGCCGTCGAGGCGGCCATCCGCCATGGCTGGCGCGAGGTCTGGCTGAACGCCCAGAACACCCGCCTGGGCTTCTACGCCCAGCACGATTTCTTCATCATCTCCGACACCTTCGAGGACGCCGGCATCCCCCACCGTCGCATGCTCCGCCGCATCCGCCAGCCCCTGGCCCAGGCCCGGGCCGGTTAACAGGCGGGCTTTCAAGCCCGCCTGGTCAGTGCGTCCGTCAGGCAAGCCGCCTTGCCCTGCACCCCAACGCGAGCCCTTGAATGAACAAGCGCCCCCTCGGCATGCAATGGCCAGGGGAAATACCGCATCGTGTCTCCAATCGTGCCGCGATGGTCGCTCGTTTCTCGACATGCACCCCGGGCTAGATGCGTGAAGGGCACTAGTTGCCTATGCTGAGTAGAGACCCTGCCCGGAGGCGACTGCATGGCCGAACCGACCACCGATCCCGTAATAGAAGATGCGGCTGCCCTGCTGGGGGAACTGCTCGACCAGACCCGGCGGCGCTTCTGGCTCCATGCGCGCGTGGAGCTGCTGGCGGAGTTCCGCGCGTTGGAGCTGGGCTCGCACCTGGCCAACATCGCCCAGCGCCACCGCCACACCGATATCCGCATCCTGGTCGATGACGATCTGGCGCTGCGCGAGCGCATCCCGGGACTGGTGGAGAGCATCAAGCGCCTGCCCACCGCCGTGACCGTGCGACGGCTGGATGCCGCCGAGGAGAGCCCCCTCACGCTGACCGCGATCGCGGATCACAGCGGCTGGATGCAGCTGACTCAGGCCGGCGGGCAACGGATCCTTCGCGGGGACGTCGATGATCGCGCGGGCACCCAACGAGCCGCCCTGGATTTCGAGGCGAACTGGAGTCTAAGCGATGAAGCGATCGTACTGCGCCGGCTCATGGTCTAGACGCCACACCCTGCGCATTCTGGCGGGGAGCCTGCTGCTGGCCGGAGCCTCGGCACCCGCCCTGGCCCGTGACCCGCAGGCCGATGTGGCTGTGCTCCCCCTGCAGAACAGACCGGCCGCCGAAATCCTGCCCGAGCTACAGGGCCTGTTCGGGAATGCAGCCACGCTGCGCGCCGATGGCTTCCGCCTCCTGGTACGCGCCGACGCGCGGACCCTCGAACAGATCCGAGAAGTCGTGGCCGAGCTCGACCACAGCACCCAGGATCTTGTCCTGTCGGTACGCCGAAGCAGCGAGCGCCCGCGCCAGGAAACCGAAGCAGGGATCGACATCGAATCCGGCCCGGACGGGACCCAGGCCCGCGGTACCGCCCGGCGCTGGACCACCGCCCCCCGCGACGACCAGACCCAGCAGATCCGCCTGCGCGAAGGCACCGAGGCCGTGATCCTGGTCGGCGAGACCGAGGCCCACGGCTTCCGCGTATTCGCCGGTCGCGCCGGCTTCGGCATGGAACCGGTTTTCCGCGACACCGGCCGCGGATTCCGCGTGCAGCCCCAAGCCCAGCCGGACGGTCGCATCCGCGTGGATATCTATCAGCTCCACGAACAACCGCCCGCCGCCACCCTGGGCCGCGTGGAACGCCAGTTCGTCGAGTCCTCCATCACCATCGAGCCCGGCACATGGCACGACCTCGCCGGGGTCGGCCGCACCATCGACCTCGAGGAACGCGGCATTGCCTCCCGTCGCACCACCCGCGAACGCGACGCCCTGTCCCTTCAGATACGAGTCGACCCTGTCGACTGAGCACCCCCCAAGGGACGCCGAGCCTTCGATGGCGCACGGGTCCCGCACGCTGCCCCCAACGCCCACTGACCGCCATACCGGAAACCGCGCAGCGGTTATCCGGGATCTCTCCACTAGCGAGTAAACTCACCGTTTGCCAGTCGCGATGCCGGGGATCCCGGCTCTCCGCTTCGCTGGGGCCGGGATGACGAAGAGCGACCGTCCCCGCAGCGATGACAGGGACCCGATGCGTTGAGCGGGAATGCCAATGTTGACTGGGGACCCGTACAACACCCGAGAACGCCAGACACAAAAAAGCCCCAAACGGGGCCGAAGGTCGTGCATAAAAAACGGGGCCCCTGGGGGCCCCGTAAAACAAGCTTGATGCTTGTTGTTATACCGCTTGTAAGCAGTGCTCGGGCTTAGAAGGACACCCGAAGACCAGCACCCACGCCGGTGAAGGAGGTGGAGCTACCGGCATCACCGGTGAACACACCGCCGTCGATGCTACGGGTCATAGCCGGGCTATCGTTGTCATAGTCGGAGTACGACACGCCAGCGAAGCCCATCACACGGTTGCTGAAGTTGTGCTTGACAGCGATCGCGGCGTAGTCAATGTTGCCGTCACCGCCCACATCGTTGCTGTTACGGGTATGACCCAGGTTCAGCACGAAGTCGTTACGGCCCATCGTGTAGGTACCCGACAGGAAGTAGGTGTTTCCATCAAGCCAGTTGTTGCCAGCGGCGTCGTCTGCCTTGAAGTCGGTCACTTCGCCAACCAGACGGAACGGACCGGTGCTCCAGTCCACACCGACCTTGGTGGCACGGAAATCACCACCGAGAGACGCACGGTAGTCATTCGCGTGGTTATGGGCGATGTAAAGTTCAACCGGATCCAGGTCGAAGTTCAGGCGACCGGCCAGAGCACTGTTGCTGTCGTCGGTGTTGTCGACAAACGCGCCAACATTGAGGCTGACAATGCCGAAGCTGTTGCTGTACGCGATCCCTTCATTCAGGTAGGAACCTTCACCCAGGCCACCAAAGGTCTGCGGGTTCAGGCGGCCACCGTTGGTACGGGCCTGCATGAAGGTCGCGTTCAGCGGGTCCTTGCCGGCGGTCACGTACGGAGAAGCCATGCGGCCAGCCTGGATGCGGCCGAAGTCGCCTTCGAGGCCGACGAACTGGTCACGGGCGCCACGGTTCATGCCTTGGCGGGTGTCGACGTCCTGCTCGACCTTGAGGAAGGCCTTCATGCCGTTGCCCAGGTCATGGCTAGCCATCACACCGATGCGGTTCGGATTGGCGCCAAACAGACGACCTTCCGGCGAACCACCGACAAAGCCACCGTCGTGCATACGGAAGCCGGAATCGAGGTCGCCACCGCTGTGGTGGACGATCTGCGTCTGCAGCTGGCCGAACAGGGTGACGTTGGAGTCCGCGGCGGCGAAGGCCGGGACCGCGAAGGCGCCGGCAACGGCGACTGCGAGAATCTGTTTTTTCATGTTGCGTATCTCCCAGGAGAATTGGTGTGTTTCTACGCCTGCATTCGCTGGGCGTATCCCGCGAATGACAGGTGTTTTATATACACCACGGTGTCGCATTTCAACCCCTTGTGGCGAAAAAATGTCGACGCCGTTGGAAGTTTGCCCCGCAGCAACCCGAAAAAGGCCATGGAGACGCGCGCAAGACGGGGCAACATGGTGCCGCAACCCCCTGAATAGACGAGGGAACGAGAACCCTCGCGGCGACCACTCCAGTGTGACCCGTACCCCATATAAGCTAGATCTTATGTTGTAGAAACGTACGCGATCAGGCGGGTTCGGGGATGAGATACGGCAGTCAAGACAGCGTTGCAGATGTGCAACAAAGGAAAGGTGGACGGCCAGGTCGGTGCTTTTGTTGCGGAAAGCCGACAGTTGCAGCGGTCCGGAAGCGAGGCGGATGCAGAGGGGGTGACCGGAGGCGTAGGAGGCCAGCCCTCTGGCCGATTGGGCATTGGCCGGACCCCCAATCGGCCAGAGGGCTGGCCTCCTACAGGGGTCGGGCCAGGGGTGTGTGGCTAATCGAGGCCGAAGGCGCGCAGGGCTAGGCGGCGCTTGACGGGGGCGGTCTGGTCGACCAGGCGCAGGCCGAGGCCGCGCAGTTCGGGAAGCCCGGCGGCCTGGGTGCCGAACAGGAGCTTCAAGCCGTCCATCGCGCGTTGCATGAGGGCGTTTTCCGGGCGGCGGGCGCGGGTGTAGGCGCGCAGGACGGTCTCCGCGCCCGGGTCGTGGCGGGCGGGGCCGCGCAGCCCGTCGACCATAGTGCGGGCGTCGGCCAGGCCCAGGTTCAGGCCCTGCCCCGCCAGCGGGTGGATGGTGTGGGCGGCGTCGCCGGCCAGTACCACGCGGCCCGAGTGGTAGGTCTTTGCGTGGCGCGCGGTGAGCGGGAAGCTGGCGCGTGGGGACGTGGCGGTAATCGCGCCCAGGCATCCATCGGTCTCCTGTTCCAGCGCCGCACAAAAGGCCGCGTCGTCCAGGGCCAGGGTGTCTTCGGCGGCCGGCCATTCGGGCTGCGACCAGACGATGGAGCAGCGCCCGTCCGCCAGCGGCAGGAGCGCGATAATGCGGTCCTCGACGAAGCGCTGCCAGGCCGTGTCCTGGTGCGGGTGCTCGGTGGTGATGGTCGCGACGATGCCGCTCGCGTCGTAGTCGTGCCCGGTAAACGGGATACCGACGTAGTCGCGGACACGGGAACGCGCGCCGTCGGCCGCGACCAACAGGCGGGCCGAGGCGATCGGCCGTCGGTGGTCGCCGTACACATCGACCCGGTCCGGGCGGCGATCGAGGGTTTTCCATTCGGTCTGCGGATACAGGGCGACGCCCGCGGCCTCGAGTTCGCCCCAGAGCACCGACTCGAGTGCGGCGAGCTCGACCGTCCAGCCGAGCGCGGGTACGCCCAGCGCATCGGCCTCGAAGCGGATATGGCCGGGGCCGTTCGCATCCCAGACGTACATACCGGAGAACGCATGGGCGCGGCGCTGCTCCAGCGCCTCGCGTACGCCCAGCTCGTGGAGAAAGGCCATGGAGGCGGAGTTGAGTGTGGCAACCCGCGTGACCGGCGTCGTCTCCGGATCGAACTGGGGCGCGGCATTGCGTTCCAGCACGCCGACCCGCAGGCCCTGCCGTGCGGCGCCCAGGGCGATCGCCCCGCCGACGGCGCCCGCGCCTACGACCAGTACGTCCAGCGTTTCGTTGTGGGCGTCTTTCGTCATGGCGTGCTTTGCCCGGGTGCGGGTAGATGGGCGAGCGTATGACGCGGCAGCGGTCCCAGCCCCATTGCGGAGCGGGCCAGCGCATCGCGCGCCGGGCGCAGGCGATCGACCGCCATCATGCCGGCCCCCAGCCCGTGGCCGCGCAGCCCGGCGGCATGCAACAGGCCCCGGGCAAGGAAATCGGTGGCCGCAACCACGCTGCCCACATCCTGTCGCCGATCTTTCGCATAGGCCTCCAGCACGGCCGCCGCACCCGGGTCGGCGGCAAACGCGGGCGTGCCATCGGCTTGTCGGCCCGTGCGTAGCGCACCGAGCAGGCCCGCCACGTCGCGCAGCGACAGGTTGAGCCCCTGCCCCGCCACCGGGTGCACGGAATGCGCGGCATTGCCCAGCAGCAGCGCACGCTCGGCGACCGGCTCCGGGGCGTGGACGCGCTCCAGCGGGAAACGCACGACCGGCCCCGCCGGACGCAGACGCCCGAGGGTCCAGCCGAAGCGGGCCTGTAGCTCGCGCAGGCGCTCGGCCTCGTTCCTCTCCAGGCGCTGTTCGCAGGTCTGCGGCGGCGCCACCCAGACGACATTCATGCGGCCATCGGCCTGCGGCAGCAGGGCCAGTGGTCCCTCGTCGGTGAAGCGCTCGAAGGCCTGGCCGTTGTGCGGGCGATCCGGGCGTACGTCGAAGACCAGGGCATCGGCGTCGTAGCGCAGACGCTGCACCGGCAGACCCAGGGCCTTGCGGGTCGGGGAGCTCACGCCGTCCGCCGCGAGGATAAGACGGGCGGACCAGGCCGCCTCGCCCTTTGCTCCCTGGATGTGCAGCGTCCGCCGGTCGCCCTCGGCCGGATCGAGGCCGGCCAGGGTCGAGTCGTAGTGCAGGTCCACACCGGCCGCGCGGCAGGCCTCGCTCAGCATTGGATCCAGGGCGGCGGCCGGGACGACCTGCCCGAGCGCGGCGCGGCCGTGGTCGCGCGCGTTCAGGTGGACCCGCCCCAGCCCGCCGCGGCGGCTGACCACGATGGAACGGATGGGGGTGGCCTGTTCGGCCACGGACGACCAGTAGCCGAGATCGTCCAGCAGCTGGACGGAGCCGGCGGCCAGGGCGTAGCCGCGGGTGTCGGGGCGCATGGTGTCCGGCTTCGGCGCAGCGCCCCGCTCGAACAGCGCCACGGAGTAGCCGGCCCGGGAGAGCGTCGCGGCCGCCAGGCTGCCGACCGGGCCGCCGCCGATGATGGCGATGTCGGGGGTTTGGGTACTCATCTCAGCCCAACACCCTGTCTTTGCGCGGCAGTTCGCGGGCAAGCCCGCTCCCACAAAGCCCGCTCCCACAAGGACCGGTCCCGCAGCGCCTTCGTAGGATGCGGATGAGCGCAGCGAATCGCATCAGGGGTGTGGGCGCCGGCCGGGGATCGGTGCGCTTCGTTGTTCGCGGGCAAGCCCGCTCCCACAAGGCCCGCTCCTACAAGGTCGGTTCCCACAGGGAGGTGGTCCGGTGCCGGGTATTGATGATGGTGCATGGTCAGGTCCAGCCCGGGAGGTTGCCGGCCGTGCAGGCTTCGATGTCGGCGGGGGTCTTGGGGCAGGCGGCGGTCAGGACTTCGTGTCCGTCGCGGGTGACGGCGACGTCGTCCTCGATGCGGATGCCGATGCCGCGCAGGGCCTTCGGGGCCTCGGAGTACGGGCCGAAGTAGAGCCCCGGCTCCACGGTGGTCACCATGCCCGGCTCCAGCAGGCGCCAGGCGTCGCCGACCCGGTAGTCGCCGACGTCGTGCACATCCAGACCCAGCCAGTGTCCGGTGCGGTGCATATAGAAAGGCCGGTAGGCGTGGTCCTTGAGCAGCTTGTCGAGCCGGCCCTTGAGCACGCCCAGCTCCTTGAGCCCGCGGGTCAGCTCGCGCACCGCGGCGTCGTGCGGGTCGTTCCAGTGGTTGCCGGGGCGGGTCTGCTCGATGGCCGCGTGCTGGGCGGCCAGTACGCACTCGTAGACCTCGCGCTGGGTGTCGCTGAAGCGCCCGGAGACCGGGAAGGTGCGGGTGATGTCGGAGGCGTAGCCCTGCACCTCGCAGCCGGCGTCGATCAGCAGCAGGTCGCCGTCGTTCAGGACATCGCGATTCTCGATGTAGTGCAGGATGCAGCCGTTCTCGCCACCACCGACGATCGAGGGATACGCCGGCTCGGTGCCATGGCGGTGGAATTCGTGCAGCAGTTCGGCCTCGACCATGAACTCGGTCACGCCCGGGCGGGCCGCCTGCATCGCGCGGATGTGGGCCTGGCAGGAGATTGCGGCCGCGTGGCGCATCATGCGCAGCTCCGGGGCCTTCTTGAACAGGCGCTGTTCGTGCACATAGTGCTCGACCGCGACATATTCATGCGGGGCCCGCACGCCGTTGCGCGCCTTCGCGCGGACCTGGTTGACCCAGCCGAACAGCCGCTGGTCCAGCGCCTCGTCGCGCCCGAACGGGGCGCACAGCACGCGCCGGTTCTCCATCAGGCCCGGCAGGATCTCGTCGATGTCCTCGATCGGGAACGCGCACTCCGCGCCGTACTGCTCCATCGCCCCGTCCGGTCCGGCGCGCCGCCCCTGCCAGGTCTCCTGCTTGGGGTCGCGGTCGCGGCAGAACAGGATGTACTCCCCGGCCTCGCGTCCGGGGACGAACACGGCGACCGCATCCGGCTCCGGGAAGCCCGTCAGATAGAGGAAGTCACTGTTCTGGCGAAACGGGTAGTCGACATCGCGATTGCGCACCTGCTCGTGCGCTGCGGGCACCACGATGATCGAGTCGCCCCCCACGCCGCGCATCAGGCGCTGACGCCGCCGGGCGAACTCGGCCAGGGTGATGGTCGGGGTCTTGCCGGGCAGCGGGGGGCGCGTGGGGGCATTCATTGCATCGGGATCCGTTTCGGGTCGTCCGGGGCGAGCTCGTCGGCGATCAGCAATACACCGACGCGCACGTATTCGTTGAGTTCCTCGAAGGCGGCGGCGTTGTCTTCGTCGTCCTCCGGCTCCAGCTCGATGCGCGCGATCTCGGCGAAGTCGCGCAGGATTTCGCTGGCCTCGGCCGAGGGCTTCATCTGCTGCAGCCGGGGCATCTGCCCGAAGCCGGAGATAAAGCCGTCGACCCACTCGGACAGGGCCTGGGCCCGCGCCTCGATCGGCTCGTCCTCCGGCAGCAAGGGCCCGAAGCCGAGCTCGACATCGTACAGCTGCGCCAGCAGTGCCCGGCGGATCGCCTCCACCGTCGCGCGGAAGTCGTCCGGCGCGGCATCGGTCAGCGGCAGCGCCTCGCCCAGGCTTTGTTCCAGCGCCTCGACATCCGCGCCGGGGTCCGCGACCACGCAGCCGGTGAACAGCCCGTGGGCGGAGGCCGGGGTCTGCGCGAAGCCCATGCGGCGCAGGCCGTGGGCGAGCTGCTCCGCCAGGGCAGTTGGATCGGACTCGAGGCCGCCGCGCGCCTTGGTCGATTCGCCAGTGGGGGCAGCCATCAGAAGGACTCCAGACGGGCTTCGTACGGAAACAGCAGGAAGCGGTAGAGGTCGTCACCCACCTGCAAATGGGTGAACTGCGGCTCGCCCAGCTTGATCGCGCTGGACCCGGTGGCCGACAGCGCATTCAGGCCGAAGCGCTTCGCCGCGATCAGGTCCTCCAGCAACTGCTCCAGCTCCGCGCGCGGAATCGCCCCCGTGTTGTCCACGATGCGGCAGGGCTTGCCGTTGTGGGCGGTGCCCTCGATCACGGTGGCCTGCGGGTCGGGTTCGGGCGGCTGGGTCATGGGCGTTGCGGTTCCTGAGAAACGGTATGCCGCCTATTGTGACCAGCCCGCCATAGGAGTCGCAACAAAACGCCGTGTCCGCGCGCGTTTGGCCCTGTCGCCGCCGGCAGTCGCGGATGGCAAAAGTGAAGGCGCTCCCGCAAAAAGGTCACACAAGTTGACGATTTGCGGGGGGGCCTCCTAGACTCCATGGACTGCATCGCGCGCCGTGCGCGGTCGCCTTCACCGAACCGGGGCCTGTCGCCATGTCGTCCGAGGATTCCAGCCACGATCCCGTCGAGCGCCTCGAGACCGCGATTACGCGGCTGCTCGATGAACATGCCGCCCTGCGCGAAGAGAACCATCTGCTGCACGAGCAGATTCGTCAGCTGAAAAGCGAGCGCGCGGCCTTCAAGGAACGCAACGAACAGGCCCGGCACCGGGTCGAGACGATGATCGCCCGCCTGCGGTCGATGGAGCACAGCGAATGAGCCAGTCCGAACCCGTACGCGTGTCGATCCTGGGCAAGGAATATCAGATCGCCTGCCCGCCCGAGGAACGCGCCGACCTGTTCGCCTCCGCCTCCCTGATCGACGAACGCATGCGCGAGCTGCGCGACACCGGCCGCGTGGTCGGCGCCGAGCGCATTGCCGTGATGGTGGCGCTGAACCTCGCGCACGAGATGCTCGAATGCCAGGAGCAGCTCAAGCGCGCCGAGCAGACTGGCCCGGCCCGCATCACCGCGATTGCCGACCGCATCGAGCAGTCGCTGGGAACGCCCCGCTCCTGAAGTTCGCGGCCAAGGCCGCTCCCACAGCGCCGTAGGATGGGATGAGCCAATCGAACCCCATCAAGGGTTCCCACGGCGTCGGGCATGGTGCGTTTCGCGGTGCTCAACCGCACCCTACTCCTGCCCCCACCCCGCGCCGTAGGATGGGATGAGCCAAGCGAATCCCATCAAGGGAACCCACGGCCGCGGCGAGTGGTGCGTTTCGCGATGCTCAACCGCACCCTACGTCAGGTAGCGTTCACGCCCCAGACGGAGGCACGTCTCTACGGCCGATAGATATCCACCCCGGACGGCGGATCGAAGGTAAACGCAGCCTCGTCGACCGGTGCATTGCGCTCGCTTCGCTCGAAGTGAATCTCGGTCTCCTGACCAAAGATGTCGCGAAAGGCCATACGGGTCAGGTCGCCATCCGGCGTCAGGTCCAACTCGAGATGCGTGAAGTCCGCCTGCTCGTTGCGCGGGATCAGCAGCAGGCGCAGGGCCGAGGCATCGCCTACCGGCAGCACATCCATGCGGAAGTGCTCATCCAGCCGCTCGGGCTGGGTGATCGCCGCGATCGGTGTCGCATCAAAGGCATCCCCCAGCGGGCGCACGGTCGCCTGCGCCAGGTCCGGGTCGTAGGTCCACAGGTCCTCGCCATCGGAGACAATCGTCTGCGGGAAGGGCTCGGTCACCTCCCAGCGCAGCCGGTTCGGCATGCCCAGTTGCATCGAACCATCCGACTCCTGCAGCACGTACCCCGTCTCGTCGCGCACCGTCTGCGTGAATTCGGCGGTGAAGGTCTCCAGTCCCTCGACAAAGCGATCCAGCGCGGCACGCGCGTCCGGTGCCGGGCCGCGCTCGGCCGCCAGCGGCCCGGCGAACAGGAACATCGTCGTCGCGACCAGGGCAAGCAACAGACGGGGAACAAGTCGAACAGTCATGCGGACTCCGGTTGGGTGTTTACGATGATCCTGCGCCCGGTGGCTTAACCGGGCGTGAATGTCACAAGTGAAAGAGCGAGCCGGATCACAGGATCCGGTACATGGACCCGGCCGAGCGTCAGTCGTTCGGTCCCGGAACCAGGACCTCGCGGTTGCCATTGGACTGCACCGGGCTGACCAGCCCGGCGGCCTCCATGTCCTCGACCATGCGCGCGGCACGGTTGTAGCCGATCTTCAGGCGGCGCTGGATAAACGAGATCGAGGCCTTGCGCGACTCGATCACGATCTGCACGGCCTGGTCGTAAAGCGGATCGCTCTCCGCTTCGCCCTCGCCCGGCGCCTCCAGGCCCGGGATCGCGGCAGCCCCGGCCTCCGGCTCGTCGAGGATCGCCTCGTTGTAGTCCGGCTCGCCGGTGGACTTCAGGTACTCCACCACCTGGTGGACCTCGTTGTCGCCGACGAAGGCGCCGTGCACGCGCTCCGGCATCGCCTTGCCCGGCGGCAGGTAGAGCATGTCGCCGTGACCCAGCAGGTGTTCGGCCCCCATCTGGTCGAGGATGGTGCGCGAGTCCACGCGCGAGGAGACCTGGAACGCGATACGGCTGGGGATGTTCGCCTTGATCAGGCCGGTGATCACGTCCACCGACGGGCGCTGGGTGGCCAGGATCAGGTGGATACCGGCGGCGCGCGCCTTCTGCGCCAGGCGTGCGATCAGCTCCTCCACCTTCTTGCCCACCACCATCATCATGTCGGCGAACTCGTCGACCACGATCACGATGAACGGCAACGGCTCCAGGTCCGGCGCCTCGGTCTCGGTCAACGCCTCCTCCGGCTTGAACAGCGGGTCCTTCAGCGGCTCGCCGGCGGCCTCGGCATCGCGCACCTTCTTGTTGAAGCCGCCGATGTTGCGCACACCCATCGCCGACATCAGCTTGTAGCGCCGCTCCATCTCCGCCACCGCCCAGCGCAGGGCGTTGGAGGCATCCTTCATGTCGGTGACCACCGGGCACAGCAGATGCGGGATGCCCTCGTACACCGACAGCTCCAGCATCTTCGGGTCGATCAGGATCAGGCGCACGTCGTCCGGCGTGGACTTGTACAGCAGCGACAGCAGCATCGCGTTCACGCCGACCGACTTCCCGGAGCCGGTCGTCCCGGCCACCAGCAGGTGCGGCATCTTCGCCAGATCCGCCATCACCGGGCCGCCGCCGATGTCCTTGCCGAGCGCCATCGTCAGCGGCGACTTGTTCGCGTCGAACAGCTCGGAGCGCAGGATCTCCGAGAGCGCCACGATTTCGCGGTTCTCGTTGGGGATCTCCAGGCCCACCGTGGACTTGCCCGGGATCACCTCGACGATGCGCACTGCGATCACCGACAGCGAACGCGCCAGATCGGTGGACAGCCCGGAGATGCGAGAGGCCTTGACCCCGGCGGCCGGCTGCAGCTCGAAGCGCGTGATCACCGGGCCCGGCTGCACCGCGACCACCTCGACCTCCACGCCAAAGTCCTTCAGCTTCAGCTCGACCAGGCGCGAGAGTGCCTGCAGCGACTCCTCCGAAAAGCCATCCGGCGGGGGCGGCGGCTCGTCCAGCAGGGACAGCGGTGGACGCGGATCGGCCCCGGACCCTTCGGTGAACAGCGGGACCTGCTTTTCCTTCTGTACGCGCGGGCTGGGCGCCGGCGCCTCGATGCGCGGCTCCACACGCGAGGGGGCGCGCTTCTCGGTGCGCTTGCGCTCCTTCTCCACCCGCGTCTCGCGTTCGGCGCGCTCGCGCGCGCCGATGCGGCGATCCCGGGCCGAATCCAGCTGGGCGCGCAGCCGCTCGAAGCCACGAATCGTCAACTGACCCAGTCGATCCATCAGCAGGAACCAGGACAGCCCGGTAAACAGCGTCACCCCGGCCAGAAACAGCGCCAGCAACACCAGCGTCGCCCCGACCAGGCTCAGCCCGGCCACGGCCCAGCCGGCGAACAGGTCCCCGAGGATGCCGCCCGCGTGCACCGGCATCCCGCCCGGGAGCAGATGCAGCGCAGCCAGTGCCGCGCCCGAGATCAGTGCCACGATCAGCGCGACCCCGCGCACCGTCAGCTCCATCGGGCTGGCGATCCGCGCCTCGCGGCGATGCCGGAACAGCCACCAGCCGATGCCGCCGACCGCCAGCGGAACCAGATAGGCCAGATAGCCCAGCAGGTGAAACGCGATATCCGCAAACCAGGCGCCAGTGGTGCCGCCGAGGTTGCGCAGGCTCTCGCCATCGCCGGTGGTGGACCAGGCCGCATCGCCCGGGTGATAGCTGACCAGGGCGACCAGCAGATAAAGCGCCAGCATGCCGAAGATCAGCAGCGCACCCTCGCGCAGCCCGCGCAGCAGCTGCCCGCTCAGGCTCGGTGCCGCGGCCGGCTCTGCCGTCTTCCTGCCCTTGCCCCCGGATTTGGCCTTGCTTGCGGCCATGCGCTCCCCATCGTGTTCGGCCCGCGACGCGGGCATTGCGAATCATCGCGCAGTTTACCGGTTAAAACAGCGTTCGTGGTGCCAGGCCAGCCAAGCCTGAGAACCGAGTCCGGTCCGGTTGCCTTTTTGCCCACACACAGTGAGCCCCGCCATTGTGGGAGCGGGCTTGCCCGCGAAGCTCCCTCAGTCCCGCCGACAACCCCAGACCGCGAAAACCGGATCGGCATGTTCCAGCCGCCCGGCATACGGATCGTCCGGCGGGCGCGGCAGGCCGCGCAACGAGAGCGTGGAAAGGTCGCCGAATCCTGCGCGCAGGAACAAATCGAGCACCAGCCCCATGCGCTCGAAGTCATACAACTGCTCCCAGACCGCGATCGCCTTGGTCGGAAAGCAGCGATCGGAGAACGTCACCACGAACACCCCGCCCGGGCGCAACAACTCGCGCACCGAGGCGAATACCGCCTGTGGGCGCGTCAGGTACTCCACCGAGGCGGTACACACCACCGCGTCGAAACTCGCGGACGGCAGCGGAATCGCCGGCTGCCGGTTCAGGTCGTGCACCAGGGCCTGATCCAGGGTCGCGTTGGCGGCCAGCTCCTCGTGGTTCATGCCCAGCCCGACAACGGCCTCGGGTTCTCGCACCTGATCGAGGTGCGATGCCCAGCTGCTCATCAGGTCCAGCACCCGCGCGCCCGAGGGGATCAGCGTGGCGTACAGCGCCGCGATCCGGGCGCGGGCCGTGGCATCCAGGTGATGCACCAGTCGTGGACTGGCGTAGAAGTCGCGATCGGGCGCGGAATCCTCGCGCTCGCAGGCATCTCCGGACCAGAAGGCCGTCGGCCGCCCGTGCCAGCGCGCCTGCATCCCCGGGCCGCGCGCCGTCAGCATCCGGGTAACGTCCATCGCCCGATCGTCGTCGCGTCCCTGCTCGTGAAACGCCATTACCCTAGCGCGCAGCTGCAGGTCTGCGTCCGCCAGCGGGTGGTTCAGGTCCGCGATGAGCCGCGCGTCCTCCAGCGCGCCGATGCGGAACAGCTCGCGGTCACCGGCCTCGATGCCGGCGTGACCGGCGATGAACGCCCGCGGATAGAAACGCCCGGCACGGGGTTCCACCACCCGACGCCGGCGTAGGCGCTGATTGAAGGCCACCGACGGCAGTTCTACCTCCCCTGCCGGGTCCCACCCCGGGACCAGCGGCTCCCCCGGAACTTCCACTGCCTCGCCAACCTTCGCGCCGGCCAGTTGTGACCCGACGGCACCCGGCCAGGCGTCCTGTACCGGCATCAGCCACGGCAGAAACAGACAGTCGCGATGCCGGGCCTCGGCACTGGCCCAATCCAGCGTAAAACCGACATCCAGCGCCTTGTGCGGCATGCTCGATGTCGGTGGCGTACGGCCCGGGCAGGCAAAGGGGTCGTACATGGATCCGTGTCTCCCTTGCGACATTCCGGGTATGGTACGGCGAACAGGACTTCGTTTCGTCTGCAGTCGCTGCCGGATCAACGGCATGGGTCTGGGCACCCGGCAGGCGTTGCTGAGATACTCACTGGCACCAGGCACGCGAACCCAACAAACAGGGGTCACCTAATGGCCGAAACATTTCTGGTAGCCATCGTCGATCAGGACCGCGAGGATCTGGCGCTGGCGATCGCCGCCGAGGAAGGCAGCATGGACGGCACGGTGATGCACGGTGCGGGGCTCGGCTTCCCGGACCACATGACCTTTCTCGGCGTGACCTACCAGGGTCGTGAGTCGATCTGCATCTGGGAGCTGGACGAGGAACGCGCCGAGCGCATCGCCCGCCGCCTGAACCTGGAACTGGACCTGCTGCAGCCCTACAACGGTCTGGCCTTCACGCTGGATGCCCAGGCCCTGGCGGGCATGCAGTTCGTCGGTGGCCCTGCCCAACCCTAAGGAAACACTGATCTCCTGCGCGAGGAACGCCATGCAATTCGTACTGCTCGCCGCCGTGGTCCCGCGCAACCGGGCCGACCGCGCCATCGAGACCGTCCGCCGCGAGGGCGCGGCCGGCCTGACGCTGCTGGAGGGCCAGGGCATTGCCCAGCTGCGCCGCACACCGATCATGGACCTGAAGGACTCCGCGGCCCGCACGGTACTGCTGATGGTCCTGGAGGCCAGTCTCGCCGAACGCCTGCTGAAGCGCCTGGACGAAGAACTCGCGCTGAGCGAGGTGGGGAACGGCTTCGCGTTTACCCTGCCGATCAAGGACATCGCCGGCATCAAGCCGGAGCAGATCGAACACCTGCGCAAGACACTGGAGCAGGGCTCGCCGTAAAAAGCGCTGCCCAGTGCAAGGCTTTTGATTAGCCCTGGCTCTTCGGGGCACGACGCCCGCGCAGTGCCCGCCACCAGCCGTACCAGGGCAGAGTGAGCCCGTCCCCCCCGGCCCCATGGCGCAGAAAGGCCAGCCCCGCCTGCGTGACCTGCCCGGCCTCGTCGACCTCGCGCACGATCAGGTCCGCGGAACCGAAGCTCACCCGGTCACCCACGACCGGTTCTCCCGGGAGCTCCTGCGCCAGATATTCGCCGATGGTCAGCTGCGCATCCACCTCTTCGCAGGACACCCCGTATATCTGGCACAGATCGGCCAGCGATTTTTCCGAGTTCAACGGCAACTCGCCGAAGAACTCGGGATCGTCATGACCCGGGATACGCGGGCTGGCGAACAGGCGGTCCAGTAGCGGCACGTACTCCGGCACCACGAAGATGTAGAGATAGTCCCCCGGCGTCAGGCGCCCGGCCTGCTGATAGCGCACCGAACGCCCCTCGCGCACCACCAGCGACGGGCGCGCCCAGCGTGGCAGACGCGCCCCGCGCAGGACTGGACTGTCCTCGATCACGCGGTACACCGCCAGTTCATGCCGCGGACTGCCGGGCAGTTCCAGCTGCACGCGTTCCACCGGGCCCATCTCCGGCGGCACTACCAGCCCGAGCCGCTCAGCCACCGGGCGAATCGTCCAGCCCTGCACCAGTAGCGAGACCAGCACCATCATGAACACGATGTTGAAGAACACCTCTCCGCCCTCGACACCGGCCACCATCGGCAGGATCGCCAGCAGGATCGACACCGCCCCGCGCAGGCCCACCCAGGAGACAAACGCCGTGCTCCGCCAGTCCTGCCGAAAGGGCAGCAGACAGAGCCAGACCGCCAGTGGCCGGGCAAGCAGGATCAGCACCAGGCCCAGCGCCAGGGCCGGCAGCGCCAGCGACGGAAACTCCGAGGGCGTGGCCAGCAACCCCAGGATCAGGAACATGCTGATCTGCGCCAGCCAGGTCAGCCCCTGCTGCTGTCGGTGCAGCTTCGCCGCGCCCCGCATCTTGCGGTTGCCCGCCACGATGCCCGCCACATAGGCGGCCAGGAACCCGCTGCCCCCCAGCCAGCCGGCCAGGGCAAACAGGCTTACCGCGCCGGCCATCACCGCGATCGGGTAAAGCCCCTCCTCCAGCGGCAGGCGATTGACCAGTTCCACCAGCAGATAGCCGCCCACCACGCCGAGCAGGAGACCTAGCCCCATCTGCCACAGGAATTCCGTGGCGAACAGTGTGGCCAGGCCACCGACCGTGGTGCCGGACAGGATCCACTCGATGAAGACCACGGTCAGGAAGATCGCCATCGGGTCGTTGGAGCCCGACTCCACCTCCAGGATGGAGCGCACGCGGCGGTTGATCTTCACCCCGCCCACCCGCAGCAGGAAGAACACCGCCGCGGCATCCGTGGAGCTGATCAGGGCCCCCAGCAACAGCGCATAGCCCCAGGGCAGATCCAGCAGCCAGTGGGCCGCCGCGCCCAGCAGCAGCGTGGTCAGGGCGACTCCGACCGTGGCCAGCACAATGGCTGGACCCGCCGCCCGGCGCAGGGTCCGCAGCCGGGTGCCAAAGCCGGAGTCGAACAGGATCACGGCCAGCGCAAGGCTGCCGATCAGGAACGCGGTATTGGGGTCGTCGAACTCGAGCCCGAGGCCGTCTTCGCCGGCGAGCAGGCCGATGCCCAGGAACACGAGCAACAGCGGTGCACCCAGCCGGAACGACAGCGCCGACGTCAGCACCGAGACCACGATCAGCCCGGCGCCAATCAGGATCAGCGGAAAAATCCAGTCCATCGAACCCCTTTATGTCCTTCGGACCCACATGCGGGCCATCATCGCATGATCACCCTGGAACCGACCTCCAGGGGGTGCCCCCGGACAAGAATCCGCCGTTCTCAATGCGCGCGACAAGTCCTCGCACTTGCCTCGGCCCCGGCCACGGGATACTGTATTTATAAACAGTCATCCGTGGAGTATTCGCCGTGTCCCTGACCGCGCGCCAGCAGGCCATCCTCGACTACATCACCGAGACCGTCGCCACCCAGGGCACGGCCCCGACGCGCAGCGAGATCGCCCGTGCCTTTGGCTTTCGCTCGCCCTATGCATCCGAATGCCACTTGAAGGCCCTGGAGAAAAAGGGCGCGATCGAGCTGGTGGGCGGGGCCGCGCGCGGTATCCGCCTGGCCGGTACGCATGCGGCCCGACCGGCCGAACTGCCCCTGGTCGGGCGCGTGGCCGCCGGCTCGCCGATACTCGCCACCGAGCATATCGAACGCCACTACCGGATCGACGACAGCCTGTTCCGGGCCCGCCCGGACTACCTGCTGCGCGTGCATGGCGAGAGCATGCGCGACGCCGGCATCCTCGATGGCGACCTACTGGCCGTCCGCCAGACCCCGGAGGCCCGCCCTGGCCAGATCGTCGTGGCCCGCATCGAGGACGAGGTGACGGTCAAGCGCTTCGAGCAGGACGGTCCCCGCGTGCGCCTGCTGCCGGAGAACCCCGACTTTGCCCCGATCGAGATCGACCTGGAGCGCCAGGAGCTGGCAATCGAGGGTATCGGGGTCGGCGTACTGCGCGATCTTGAACTGCAGTAATGCCCGGCATTGATGCCCTGCTCGATCATCCGGCGCTGTGGCGCGGGCGCAGCGCCGCCCCTGCCGCGAATGCCCCGGTCTGGCCGAGCGGCCACCCGGCGCTGGACCGCGCCCTGGGGGGCGGCTGGCCGCGCGGCCAGCTGATCGAACTCCTGGGCGCCCCCTTTGGCTGCGGCGAGACCCGCCTGCTGGTCCCCATGCTCGCGTCCTGTGGCCGCGAAGGGTACTGGATCGCGCTGCTGGCGCCGCCCGCCACGCCCTGGCTGCCCGGCTGGCAGCCGCTTGGCATCCCGCAGGAACGGGTGCTGCTGATCCGCACCGAACACGCCCGCGACACCCTCTGGGCCGGCGAGCAGTGCCTGCGTGACCCGGCCTTCGGCGTCCTGCTGGCCTGGCTGGGCGGCCCGGTGGAAACCGCGCTGCTGCGCCGGCTGCGCCTGGCCGCAGCCGAAAGCCAGGCCTGCGCCATCCTGTACCGCCCGCCGCGCGCCGCGGAGCAGCCCTCCCCGGCCCATCAGCGCCTGCGCTGGCAGCCCGCCACCGACGGCCTCGAACTGCACTGCCTGAAGGGCATCGGCGACTGGGCCCGTTCCGACCAGACCCTGCACATCCCGGTACCCTGAGATGGGCCATCCCGAGCGACCACAAGCCGTCCCGCACCCGCAGCAGACGTCTCGCCCGGCCCGCGCATGGCGCCAGCCAGCCCTGATTCCGCCCTCGATTGCCCCCCCTCAGGCTCCGGCAGCGCCCGGCCCTGCCCCACGGATCGAACCATGCTCGGCAGACGAACAGTGGATGGCGGTCGAGCTGCCGCATCTGGCGCTGGAGACCCTGGCGCGTGCCGAGGCGGACCGTTCACGGCTGACCGAACGCCCCCTGCTGGTGGTCGAGGCCGGCGCTGCGCCGCGCGTGCATGCCACCAACCGCGCAGCGCGGCGCGCCGGGGCCCGGCCGGGCATGGCGCTGGCCGATGCCCTCGCCATCCTCGACACCCCGGAACTCGTCGAGCACGACCCGCAGGCCCAGACCGCGCAGATCGCCATGCTGGCCGGCGTACTGCTGCAGTTCTCCGATCACGTACACCCGGAGCCGGAGGCCCGGCGCATCCTGCTGGAGGTCGGACGCAGCCGGCGCCTGTTCGGCGGGCTCGCCACCCTGCGGGAGCGGGTACGGGAGACCCTGAAGGGGCTGGGCTTCCACCCGCGCATCGGCGTGGCGCGCAGCCCGGCCGCCGCGCGTCTGCTGGCCACCCTGCGCAATCCCGCAATCCCCGACGATAGCGAGGCCCTGCGCCGCACCCTGTCACCCGTCCCGCTGGAGGCCCTGCCACTGTCCGCCGCGACCCGGGAGGGCCTGCGGGCCATCGGCCTGCGCCAGCTCGGCGACCTGCTGCGGTTGGCGCGCCCCGAGCTCGCGCGTCGCCATGGCCCGGAGTTGCTGGTACTGCTGGATCGGCTGCTGGGGCGGCGCACGGAGACCCTGCCGCGCTTCGATCCGCCCCCGGAACTGGACCTGTCGCTGCGCCTGGAACACGAGATTCACGCGACCGGGGCCCTGGCCTTCCCGCTCAAGCGCCTGCTGCGCCAGGCCGAGGCCCAGCTGCGCGGCCTGAACCGCAGCCTGCAGGGCATGACGCTGGAACTGAAACACCGCGAAGAACATACCCGGATCACCCCTACCCGAATAACGCTGGAGCGCGGCCACCCCGGTATCCGCGCCGAGGACTGGCTGCCCCTGTGGCAGACCCGGCTGGAGCGCGAGGCCCTGCCCGCACCGGTCATCGGGCTGCGCCTGCGGGCCGCGCGGCTGCTCGACCCGCCCGCGCAGGGCGCCAGCCTGCTGGCCGAGACCCCGGGCCACCCGCCGGCGGACGCGCAGTTGCCGGCCGTGCTGGCCCGTCTGAGCGCGCGTCTGGGCGAGCAGGCGATCGTCCGGCTCACCGCCAGCGGCATCCCGCGCCCCGAGGCCGCCCAGGACGCGCGACACGATCTCGACGCGGCGGCCTCGCCTCCGCCGCCGACACCCGCGCAAATGATCTGCGGCACGGCGCTCTGGCTAGAGGACCCGCAACCGATCCCGCCCCCGCTGCATACGCACGGGCTGGGTCGACTGGAGGATGGCTGGTGGGACCGCGGGCAGGATGTGCGCCGCGATTACGCGGTCACGCGCGACCGGCAGGGTCGCAGACTGTGGCTGTACCGCTGCCTGCGCAGCGGCCAGTGGTTCCGGCAGGGCTACTGGGGGTAGCGCGCCAGCACGGCGCGCACGGGTGACTGATCAGACGCGGTAGTACTCGCGATACCACTCGACAAAGCGGGCGATACCGTCTTCCACCGCGGTCGCGGGGGCATAGCCCACGTCCTCGCGCAGAGCCTCGACGTCGGCGTAGGTGTCCGGCACGTCCCCCGGCTGCAGCGGCAGAAGATTCTTCTCGGCCTTCTTGCCCAGGCAGTCTTCCAGCACCTCGATGTAGCGCATCAGCTCCACCGGCTCGTGGTTGCCGATGTTGTACAGCCGGTAGGGTGCCGCACTCGTCGCCGAGTCGGGCTCGGCCCCGGTCCACGCGGGATTGGCCCGTGCCGGACGATCCAACGCGCGGATCACGCCCTCGACGATATCGTCGATGTAGGTGAAGTCGCGCCGATGATGGCCGTAGTTGAAGACGTCGATGGGCTCGCCCGCCAGGATCTTCTTCGTGAACAGGAACAGCGCCATGTCCGGACGGCCCCACGGGCCGTAGACGGTAAAGAAGCGCAGCCCCGTCACCGGGAGCTGGTACAGGTGCGCATA
>NZ_ARQK01000036.1 GCF_000385215.1 Thioalkalivibrio thiocyanoxidans ARh2 | reverse complement strand
GAAGGGCGAGGCACGCAGTGCCGAGTAATCCCTCCCTCTCCGCCAGATTCAAGCAAAGGGGCCCGAGTGGCCCCTTTCGCATGTCTGGCCCCCGAGGGCAGGTATCTGTTGCCCCCGGCAAGGGCTGTATTCGAAGGTGTTCCACGAGAGCGCTGTAGGCGTGTTCGTTGGACGTCGCGCGCGGCGCTCGCGTACACTTGCAGGCGTAACCGCACCCGTCACTCAGCCGCCGAACCGTTGCCCGAATGCGGGGTCCAGCCCCGGCAGAACGGTGCGGGCGAGGTCGGGTCGAAGATCCCGAATGAATCGCAGTACCGCCGCCGGCAAAGGGCCTGGCGGCCCCGACCCAGACCATCCGGAGGTCCCCGTGTCCGCGCCTGCTCTGCTCGTCCTGGAAGATGGCACTGTGTTTCATGGTCAGGCGATTGGCGCCCAGGGCCAGACGGTCGGCGAGGTGGTGTTCAACACCGCGATGACCGGCTATCAGGAGATCCTGACGGACCCCTCCTACCACCGGCAGCTGGTCACGCTGACCTATCCGCATATCGGCAACACCGGCACCAACCCGGAGGACGACGAGTCCGCGCGCGCCCATGCCGCCGGCCTGATCATCCGCGACCTGCCGCCGCTGGTGTCGAACTGGCGTTCGCGCGAGTCGCTGCCGGATTACCTGCTGCGTCACGGCATTGTGGCGATCAGCGGGATCGATACCCGCAAGCTGACCCGCATCCTGCGCGAGAAGGGCGCGCTGAACGGCTGCATCCAGGCCGGCGAGGTGGACGAGCAAGCGGCCCTGGCGGCCGCGCGCGAGTTCCCCGGTATCAAGGGCATGGACCTGGCGCGCGAGGTCACCACGCGCAACCGCTACGAATGGCTGGAGGGCACCTGGCAGCTCGGCGAGGAGCCGGCCCGGGTGGATCCGGAGAAGGCCGAATACCATGTGGTGGCCTACGACTTCGGCATGAAGCGGAACATCCTGCGCATGCTCGCCGAGCGCGGCTGTCGCGTGACCGTGGTGCCCGCCGAGACGCCGGTAGACGAGGTCATGGAGCTGAAACCCGACGGGGTGTTCCTGTCCAACGGCCCGGGCGACCCGGAACCCTGCACCTATGCGATCGAGGCGATCCGCGAGTTCTGCGAGCGCAAGCTGCCGCTGTTCGGTATCTGTCTCGGGCACCAGCTGCTGGGGATCGCCAGTGGCGGCAAGAGCGTGAAGATGAAGTTCGGCCACCACGGGGCCAACCACCCGATCCGGCACGAGGAAAGCGGGCGGGTGATGATCTCGTCGCAGAACCACGGCTTTGCGATCGACGAGGACAGCCTGCCCGATACGCTGACGCCGACCTACCGGTCGCTGTTCGACGGCACGCTGCAGGGGATCGCCCGCACCGACTGCCCGGCCTTCAGCCTGCAGGGGCACCCCGAGGCCAGCCCGGGCCCGCACGATGTGTCCCCGGCGTTCGACGACTTCGTCGAGATGATGCGCGCCGCGCGCCGCTAGCGCCCTCCCTACTCCAGAATTTCCGATTTCGACAGCCTGCGAGAGCCGTCACATGCCCAAGCGTACCGACATCCAGAGCATCCTGATCCTCGGGGCCGGCCCGATCGTGATCGGTCAGGCCTGCGAGTTCGACTACTCCGGCGCCCAGGCCTGCAAGGCCCTGCGCGAGGAGGGCTACCGGGTGATCCTGGTGAACTCCAACCCGGCGACCATCATGACTGATCCGGAGATGGCGGATGCCACCTACATCGAGCCGGTGGAATGGCAAACCGTCGCCCAGATCATCGAGAAGGAGCGCCCGGATGCGATCCTGCCGACCATGGGCGGGCAGACCGCGCTGAACTGCGCGCTGGACCTGTCAAACGAAGGCGTGCTCAAGAAGTTCGGGGTGGAGATGATCGGTGCCAACGAGGCGGCGATCGACATGGCCGAGGACCGCGACCACTTCAAGGCGGCGATGGCCGACATCGGCCTGGATACGCCGACCGCGATGCTCGCGCATTCCTGGGAAGAGGCACAGGAGATCCAGCCGAAGATCGGCTTCCCGGTGATCATCCGGCCGTCGTTCACCCTCGGCGGCTCGGGCGGCGGTATCGCCTACAACCGCGAGGAGTTCGAGTACATCGTCAAGAATGGGCTCGACCTCTCGCCGGTGAACCAGGTGCTGCTGGAGGAGTCCGCGCTGGGCTGGAAGGAGTTCGAGATGGAGGTGGTCCGCGACAAGGCGGACAACTGCATCATCATCTGCTCCATCGAGAACCTGGACCCGATGGGCATCCACACCGGGGACTCGATCACCGTGGCGCCGGCGCAGACCCTGACCGACAAGGAATACCAGATCATGCGCGACGCCTCGCTGGCGGTGCTGCGCAAGATCGGCGTGGAGACCGGCGGCTCCAACGTGCAGTTCGCGATCAACCCGGAGAACGGGCGCATGATCGTGATCGAGATGAACCCGCGGGTGTCGCGTTCCTCCGCGCTGGCCTCCAAGGCGACCGGCTTCCCGATCGCCAAGGTCGCGGCCAAGCTGGCGGTGGGCTACACCCTCGACGAGCTGAAAAACGAGATCACCGGCGGGCTGACCCCGGCCTCGTTCGAGCCGTCCATCGACTACGTGGTCACCAAGATCCCGCGCTTCACCTTCGAGAAGTTCCCGCAGGCCGAGGCGCGGCTGACCACGCAGATGAAGGCGGTGGGCGAGGCCATGGCCATCGGCCGCACCTTCCAGGAGTCGTTCCAGAAGGCGCTGCGCTCGATGGAGACCGGCATGGACGGCCTTGACGAGCGCATTGACCTGGAAGCCGACGACGTCGTCGACCAGCTGCGCACGAAGCTCGCCAACCCCAGCCCGGAGCAGGTGCTGTACGTGGCGGATGCCTTCCGCGCCGGCTTCTCGATCCAGGACATCTTCGACCTGACCGCGATCGATCCCTGGTTCCTGGCCCAGATCCAGGAACTGGTCGATGTCGAGAAGGGCCTGCGCGACCGCATCCTGGGTGACATCAAGGCCGAGGAGATGTACCGCCTGAAGCAGCGCGGCTTCTCCGACCTGCGCCTGGCGACGATCCTCAACGAGACCGAGAAGGCCGTGCGCAAGCACCGCCACGCCCTCGGCGTGCGCCCGGTGTACAAGCGGGTGGATACCTGTGCGGCCGAGTTCGCGACCACCACCGCCTACATGTACTCCTCCTATGAAGAGGAGAATGAGGCGGAGCCGACCGACAAGCAGAAGATCATGGTCCTGGGTGGCGGGCCGAACCGGATCGGCCAGGGCATCGAGTTCGATTACTGCTGCGTGCATGCCGCCCTCGCGATGCGCGAGGACGGCTACGAGACCATCATGGTCAACTGCAACCCGGAGACCGTCTCCACCGACTACGACACCTCCGACCGGCTGTATTTCGAGCCGCTGACCCTGGAGGACGTGCTGGAGGTTGTCGCGACCGAGAACCCGGCCGGTGTGATCGTGCAGTACGGCGGCCAGACCCCGCTGAAGCTCGCGCGGGATCTCGAGGCGGCGGGCGTGCCGATCATCGGCACCAGCCCGGACTCGATCGACCTGGCCGAGGACCGCGAGCGCTTCCAGGCCCTGCTGAACAAGCTGGGGCTCAAGCAGCCGCCGAACCGCACCGCGCGCAGCGAGGAAGAGGCGGAGAAGCTGGCCGACGAGATCGGCTACCCGCTGGTGGTGCGCCCGTCCTACGTGCTCGGCGGACGCGCGATGGAGATCGTGCGCGACCGCGAGGACCTGCGCAGCTACATGCAGCACGCGGTCTCCGTCTCCAACGATGCCCCGGTGCTGCTGGACCGCTTCCTGGATGACGCGATCGAGGTCGATGTCGATGCGATCTCGGACGGCGAGAACGTGATCATCGGCGGGATCATGGAGCACATTGAGCAGGCCGGCGTGCACTCGGGCGACTCCGCCTGCTCGCTGCCGCCGTTCTCGCTGTCGATGGCGCTGCAGGACGAGATGGTCGAGCAGGTGCGCAAGATGGCGCTGGGACTCAAGGTCGTGGGCCTGATGAACACCCAGTTCGCGATCAAGGGCGACGACATCTACGTGCTGGAGGTCAATCCGCGCGCCTCGCGCACCGTGCCATACGTGTCCAAGGCCGTCGGACGGCCGCTGGCCAAGATCGCCGCGCGCTGCATGGCCGGCCAGACCCTGCCCGAACAGGGCGTGGGCGATGCCGTGTACCCGGACTACTACTCGGTGAAGGAATCGGTATTCCCGTTTGCCAAGTTCCAGGGCGTGGACCCGATCCTGGGGCCGGAGATGAAGTCCACCGGCGAGGTGATGGGGGTCGGGCGCAGTTTCGCCGAGGCCTTCGCCAAGAGCCAGCTGGGCGCGGGCGTGTTGCTGCCGTCGGCCGGCAAGGCCTTCGTGTCGGTGCGCGAGATCGACAAGCCACTGGTGGGCGAGGTGGCCCGCCGCCTGGTCGAGCTGGGCTTCGAGGTGCTGGCGACCCGGGGCACGGCGAAGATTCTGGAAGAGGCCGATATCGCGGTGACGCGCGTGAACAAGGTCACCGAGGGCCGCCCGCATATTGTCGACATGATCAAGAACGACGAGATCAGCTTCATCATCAACACCGTGGAGGGCAAGCAGTCGACCTCCGACTCCTACACCATTCGCCGCGAGGCGCTGATGCACAAGGTGGGGTACACCACGACCATCGCTGGCGCCCGCGCTACGGTGCAGGCCCTGGACCACCTGGGAGCGAATGACGTCTTCCGGCTGCAGGACCTCCACCAGGAAAATCTTGGAGGGAAGCGCGCATGAACAAGACCCCGCTGACCGTAACCGGCGCCGAGAAGATGAAGGCGGAGCTGAAAAAGCTCAAGGCCGAGGATCGCCCGCGGGTGGTGAATGCGATTGCCGAGGCGCGCGAACACGGCGACCTGAAGGAGAACGCCGAATACCACGCCGCGCGCGAGCAGCAGAGCTTCATTGAAGGACGAATTCGTGAGCTGGAGGCCACGCTTGCGAATGCCCAGATCATCGACGTGACCACCCTGCCGCAGACGGGCAAGGTCGTGTTCGGCGTGACCGTCGTGCTCGAGGCTACCGAAGACGGGCGCCAGGTGACCTACAAGATCGTCGGTGACGACGAGGCCGACATCAAGCAGAACATGATCTCGGTGTCCTCGCCGATTGCACGGGCGCTGATCGGGAAGGAAGAGGGCGATGTCGTGACGGTGCAGGCCCCCGGTGGCGAGACGGAATACGAGATTCTGGAGGTCCGCTACGTAAACTGACGTAGCCGGATCACGCCGGGTCCAGGGTCACCTTCGGTTCGTCCGGGTTTCGGCGGAACAGGGTTGCCACGTAGCCAATGCGCTGGACCAGTGCCGCACCCGTGCGTTCGCACAAGGCCTCGACGGTGCCATTGCGGGCCTCGCGGTCGCCGATATTGACCTTGATCTTGACCAGTTCGTGATGCGCCAGTGCCTGTTCCAGCTCCTTGACCACGGCGTCCGTCAGGCCATTGCGGCCGATGGTCACGATGGGCTTGCGCGGGTGGGCGAGGCTGCGCAGATGGCGGCGTTGCGCGTCGGTCAGATTCACGTGGGATTCGATTCGGTATTGGAACACGGAAATTGTAGCACGCGGATCGCGTGTTTGATCCTGGAGAACTGCGGTGCCCAAGCGTAGCCGTTCCAGTCAGCGCTGGCTGAAGGAGCACTTCGACGACCCGTACGTGCAGCGGGCCCAGCAGGAGGGCTGGCGCGGTCGAGCCGTGTACAAGCTGCAGGAGATCGACGAACGTGACCGGCTTCTCAAACCGGGCATGCGTGTGGTCGACCTGGGCGCTGCGCCGGGCGGCTGGACGCAGTACGCCGCGCAAAGGATCGGTCGCAAGGGGGTGCTGGTGGCCTCCGATATCCTGCCGATGGATCCAGTACCCGGTGCCACGATTATCACCGGTGACTTTCGCGAGGACGCGGTCCTGGAGGCGATCCTGGAGGCGCTGGACGGTCAGCGCGCGGATCTTGTGCTTTCCGATATGGCCCCCAACCTGACGGGTACGGATGCCATTGACCAGCCACGCTCGATCCATCTGTGCGAACTGGCACTGGAGCTGGCCTGCGATGTGCTGAACCCTCGGGGTGCGCTGCTGGTCAAGTTGTTTCAGGGCGAGGGATCGGATGCCTTTCTGGCCGAAGTGCGGCGCCGGTTCGAGAAGGTCCAGGTGCGCAAGCCGCAGGCCTCGCGTCCACGGTCACGGGAAGTGTACGTATTGGCGCGCGGCCCCCGGGATGTGTAAAGCTCGCAGGAATCCACGTTCTTATAGTTTCTTGAGGTGTCGTTTTGAACGGTCTGGCCAAGAATTTGATCATCTGGGCGGTCATCGCGATCGTCCTGATGTCGGTGTTCAATAACTTCAGCCCGCAACAGCAGCAGGATGTGCGGAGTATTACCTATTCCGAGTTCATCCGGGATGTACAGGGCGGTCGTATCGACAGCGTCACCATCGAGGGCGACAAGATTCGCGGTCAGACCATCGAGGGTCAGCGTTTCAGCACCGTGAATCCCAACGACACCGGGCTGATCGGGGATCTCCTCCAGAACAATGTGGAGATCAACGCGCAGGAGGATGCCGAGCGCGGGTTGCTGATGAGCATTCTGATCAGCTGGTTCCCGATGCTGCTGCTGATCGCCGTGTGGATCTACTTCATGCGCCAGATGCAGGGTGGCGGTGGCGCCGGTCGTGGGGCGATGTCCTTCGGCAAGTCCAAGGCCAAGCTGATGTCCGAGGACCAGGTCAAGGTCACGTTTGGCGACGTGGCCGGGTGCGACGAGGCGAAGGACGAGGTCTCCGAGCTGGTCGACTTCCTGCGTGACCCCTCCAAGTTCCAGAAGCTGGGCGGACAGATCCCGCGCGGCGTGCTGATGGTCGGCTCGCCGGGTACCGGGAAGACGCTGCTGGCCAAGGCCATCGCCGGCGAGGCCAAGGTCCCGTTCTTCAGCATCTCCGGTTCCGACTTCGTCGAGATGTTCGTCGGCGTGGGTGCCTCGCGAGTGCGTGACATGTTCTCCGAGGCCAAGAAGCACGCCCCCTGCATCATCTTCATCGACGAGATCGATGCGGTCGGCCGCCAGCGTGGCGCCGGCATGGGTGGTGGTCATGACGAGCGCGAGCAGACGCTGAACCAGCTGCTGGTCGAGATGGACGGCTTCGAGGGTACCGAGGGGATCATCGTGATTGCCGCGACCAACCGCCCGGATGTACTCGATCCGGCGCTGCTGCGCCCGGGCCGATTTGACCGTCAGGTGGTGGTGCCGCCGCCAGACGTGCGGGGCCGCGAGCAGATCCTGAAGGTCCACATGAAAAAGACGCCGCTGGCGGATGACGTGCGCCCCGATCTGATCGCGCGGGGTACGCCGGGGTTCTCCGGTGCGGATCTTGCGAACCTGGTCAACGAGGCGGCGCTGTTTGCGGCGCGCGCCGGCAAGCGCCTGGTCGACATGAGCGACTTCGAGCGCGCCAAGGACAAGATCATGATGGGCGCCGAGCGCAAGTCCATGGTGATGTCCGAGGACGAGAAGAAGCTGACGGCCTACCACGAGGCGGGCCATGCGATCGTCGGGCTGACGGTCCCCGAGCACGACCCGGTGTACAAGGTCAGCATCATCCCGCGCGGGCGCGCCCTGGGCGTGACCATGTTCCTGCCGGAGGAAGACCGCTACAGCCACTCCAAGACTCGGCTGGAGAGCCAGCTGGCGAGCCTGTTCGGCGGGCGCCTGGCGGAAGAGATCATCTTCGGCGACGAGAAAGTGACCACCGGTGCCTCCAACGACATCGAGCGTGCCACCCAGATCGCCCGCAACATGGTGACCAAGTGGGGGCTGTCCGAGAAACTGGGCCCGCTGGATTACGGAGAAGAGGAAGGGCAGCCGTTCCTGGGTGGTCAGATGGGCAAGTCCAAGCCGATGTCTGACGAGACCGCGCGGCAGATCGATGCCGAAGTGCGCCGGATCATCGACACCAACTACCAGCATGCGAAGCAGATTCTGCTGGACAATCTCGACAAGTTGCATGCGATGGCCAAGGCGTTGATGAGGTACGAGACCATCGACGACAAGCAAATCGAGGACATCATGGCCGGCCGCGAGCCGCGTGAACCGGCGGACTGGGACAGCGACAGCGGTTCCGGTGGGTCGGCGCAGGCGAGCGACGAGTCCGCCGCCGACTCCGACGATGGCCGGGAGGACGGCGACAGCAAGGGCGTCGTCGGCGGACCTGCTCCGCAGTCCTGATCGACGCACCAATCGGGTGGCAACAGGCAACAGGCCACCATGGGCCGCCAGGGACTCTCTGGCGGCCTTTTCATTTGGCGGGGAGCACCAAGACATGGGCATGGATACGCAAGGCGTGACCGCGATCCTGCGTTGCGGAGGGCACCAGCTGGCGCTGGACCGTCCTCGAATCATGGGCATCCTGAACATCACCCCGGACTCGTTTTCCGATGGTGGGTCGTATCACCGTGTGGAGCAGGCCCTGGCGCACGCCCGCGCGATGGTGGAACAGGGGGCCGACCTGATCGATATCGGGGGCGAGTCGACGCGCCCGGGGGCGCAGCCGGTTGCGCTCGAAGAGGAACGCCGGCGGGTGTTGCCCGTGATCGAGGCCCTGTCCACGGAACTGGATGTGCCGTTGTCGGTGGACACGATGAAACCGGAACTGATGCGCGAGGCCGTGGCGGCCGGGGCCACCCTGCTGAACGACGTCAACGGGTTCCGCGCCGAGGGGGCCTGGGAGGCCGCCGTGGCCGCCGCGCGCGAAAAGGGTGTGGCCCTGTGCGCGATGCACATGCAGGGGGAGCCGCAGTCCATGCAGCAGGCCCCGCACTACGAAGATGTCGCGCGGGAGGTCGGCGAGTTTTTGCGCGATCGGCGCGAGGCGCTGGTGCGTGCGGGCGTTCCAGGCGAGCAGTTGCTGCTGGATCCGGGCTTCGGGTTCGGCAAGACGCTGGAGCACAACCTGGCGCTGTTCCACGCACTGCCCGTGCTGGCCGACCTCGGGTCCCCGCTGCTGGTGGGGGTGTCGCGCAAGTCGATGATCGGTGCCCTGCTGGGTGATCGCCCGGTACAGGAACGTGATGCCGGTTCCGCGATTGCGGCGCTGCTGGCGGCACAGGCCGGCGCGCGTGTCCTGCGTGTGCACGATGTCGCAGGGACGCGGGATGCGCTGGCGCTATACTTCGCACTGACACCACAGGCATGGCGGGGCTCCCGCCAGCCGTGATTCATATTCGACGTTAAGGGAGAAGCAAGCGGCATGGGGCGTTATTTCGGCACCGACGGGATTCGTGGGCGGACTGGCGACTGGCCGATGACGCCCGAGTTCGCGCTGCGTCTGGGCTATGCGGTGGGTGAGGTACTGGGCGCGAGATGCCAGCGTCAGGGCCCGGTGCTTGTCGGGAAGGACACCCGGGTCTCGGGTTACATGTTCGAGTCGGCCTTGCAGGCCGGCTTGTCGGCGGCGGGTCTGGATGTGGCCCTGCTGGGTCCCATGCCGACGCCCGCGGTCGCCTACCTCACACGCACCTTCCGCGCGACGGCCGGTGTGGTGATCAGCGCTTCGCACAATCCGTTTCACGATAATGGCTTCAAGTTCTTCACTCCGGAGGGCGACAAGCTCGCCGATGAGGTGGAGGAGGCCATCGAGGCGCGGCTGGAAGAGCCGCTGCGCTCGGTGGACGGAGAGCACCTGGGCAAGGCCGTGCGCATCGCGGACGCCGCCGGCCGCTATATCGAGTTCTGCAAGAGTGCGATTCCGGCACGCTCGGAGCTGCGCGGCCTGCGCGTGGTGGTTGATTGTGCCCATGGGGCGACCTACAACGTGGCCCCGCCGGTATTCGAGGAGCTCGGGGCCGAGGTGGAGGTGCTGGGCGCCCGCCCGGATGGTTACAACATCAACGCGGGTGTGGGCGCGTTGTACCCCGAGGTGATGGCCGAACAGGTAAAGGCCTCCGGAGCTGACCTCGGCATTGCCCTGGACGGCGACGGCGACCGGGTGATCCTGGCGGATGCGAATGGCAACATCGTTGATGGCGACCAGATCCTGGGGATCCTCGCGCTGGATCGCCAGCAGTCCGGCCTCCTCCGCGGAGGGGTGGTCGGCACGTTGATGACCAACCTCGGGCTCGAGAACGCCCTGAGTGAGCAGGGCATTCCGTTTGTTCGTGCGAAGGTGGGGGACCGCTATGTGCTCGAGGAGCTGCGTCAGCGTGACTGGATGCTGGGCGGTGAAGGGTCGGGCCACATTGTCTGCCTGGAGCATACGACCACGGGCGATGGAATCGTCGCGGCGTTGCAGGTGGCCCACTTGATGCATCGTACCGGCCGCTCGCTCGCCCAGCTCGCGGTGAAGATCCCGAAGCTGCCGCAGTGTCTGGTGAATGTCCCGCTTGCGGGCAAGGCCAATGGCTGTCTTGAAGCACCCGCGGTGCGTTCCGAGGTCGCCGCGGTGGAGGCCGAACTGGGCGTGCACGGGCGTGTCCTCCTGCGTCCGTCGGGTACCGAGCCGCTGGTGCGTGTGATGGTGGAGGCCGAGGACGAGAGCACTACCCGCCAGGCCGCCGAACGCATCGCCGACAGTATCCGCACGGTCGTTTGACCCGGATCATCGGGCGCGCGGTGCCCGTTCGTGCTTCCCCCCGACCAAGTGCCGGGCTCGGTTGATTTGCGCCGGGTGCGCCGGTAACATCCCGCCGCTCTAATCATTATGATCGGACTCCGTGTATCTGACCGGATCCGACCGTTCTCGCAGGAGGAAGATCCGCATGCGCAAGCCGCTGGTCGCCGGTAACTGGAAGATGAACGGTTCGCGCGAGGCGAACCGCGCCCTCCTGTCGGCCCTGAAGGGTAGTCTGGGTGACCTGCAGGGCGTCGACGTCGCGGTGTGTCCGCCCGCCGTCTATCTCGCCGAGATCGCCGACACCCTGTCGGGCAGTGTGATCGAGGTGGGTGCCCAGGACTGCTCGGATCAGGAAAAGGGCGCCTATACCGGTGAGCTGGCCGGTTCCATGCTGGCCGAGGCGGGCTGCCGTTACGTGATCGTTGGTCACTCCGAGCGCCGCGAGCGCCAGAACGAGACCAGCGAATGGGTGGCGGCCAAGTTCATCGCCGCCCAGGCCGCCGGCCTGACTCCAATCCTGTGTGTGGGCGAGCAGAAGAACGATCGCGAGGACGGACGCACCGAGTCGGTGGTGTCCGAACAGCTGGACGCGGTACTCGATGCGGCCGGCGTCGAGGCCTTCGACCGTGCCGTGATCGCCTACGAGCCGGTCTGGGCGATCGGGACCGGTCTGACTGCCACGCCCGAGCAGGCGCAGGAAGTGCATGCCTTTATCCGCAACCGCATCGCGGGGCGTGATCCCCGCGTGGCCGCGGATCTGCGCATCCTCTACGGCGGCAGCATGAAGGCCGACAACGCTGCGGGTCTGCTGGCGCTGGAAGACATCGACGGCGGCCTGATCGGTGGCGCCTCGCTGGATGCCGACGCCTTTACCGCGATCGCCCGTGCAGCGGGCGAGCGGGTCGCGGCATGATCTACGGGTTGCTCCTGGTCGTTCAGGTGGCGGTCTCGATCGCCCTGATCGCCCTTGTGCTGATGCAGCATGGCAAGGGTGCCGACGCGGGTGCGGCCTTTGGCAGTGGCGCGTCTGCGACCGTGTTCGGCGCACGCGGGTCGGCGAATTTCCTGAGCCGTTCCACGGCCTTTCTCGCGGTGGTGTTCTTCCTGAACAGCCTGACTCTGGCCTATCTAGCTTCCTCGACGCCTCAGGCGGAAAGCCTCATGGACCAGCTGGAGGCGCAAGAGCTTCAGGAAGAGGGCGACATCCCGGAAGGGGTTCCCGGGACGGTCCCGCCGGAGGAAGAGGCGGATAGGCCGGCACCCGATCGCCCGGCCGACGTACCTGAGTAGGCCGTTGCGGCCTCGTAATCAAGCAGATGTGGTGGAATTGGTAGACACGCTATCTTGAGGGGGTAGTGGCGAAAGCCGTGTGGGTTCGAGTCCCACCATCTGCACCATATTTAACGGCGCTCGGAGTCATGCTGTAATGTGGCGCCGAGAGTCAAAACAAATAAAAATCAGTAACTTATAAAATAAGAGACACTTGACACCGTTTTTGCGGTTCACCTAGACTCCGTGCCCGGTATGCGCCCCGGCCTCGTCCATCGAGGTGGCCACCTGCCGGCGCATTCAACCAGCAACGCTAGAACGGCTCGCGGACGCGCCGGATCCACGCGGCACCCTGCGAACCGACCCGCCCGAGGGCGGTGTACGGGAGAGAGACATGCTGGAAGGTTATCTACCCATCCTGCTGTTCATCGCAGTGGGCATCGTGATCGGCATCGTGCCGCTGGTGGTCGGGATGGCCGTCGGGCCACGCAAGCCGGACGCCGCGAAGAACTCGCCATACGAGTGCGGCTTCGAGGCCTTCGAGGACTCGCGGCTGAAGTTCGACGTGCGCTTCTACCTGGTCGCGATCCTCTTCATCATCTTCGATCTCGAGATCGCATTTCTCTTCCCGTGGGCGGTATCGCTGGATGCCATTGGCCTGTTCGGGCTTCTTGCGATGGCCGTGTTTTTGCTCATTCTGGTCGTTGGGTTCATTTATGAGTGGAAGAAGGGGGCGCTGGAATGGGAATAGAAGGCGTTCTTGAAAAGGGCTTCGTCACCACCTCGGCTGACAAGCTCATCAACTGGGCGCGTACAGGCTCCCTGTGGCCCATGACTTTCGGCCTGGCTTGTTGCGCGGTGGAGATGATGCATGCGGGTGCTGCGCGCTATGACCTGGACCGTTTCGGGATCATCTTCCGGCCCAGCCCGCGCCAGTCGGACGTGATGATCGTCGCCGGCACGCTGGTCAACAAGATGGCTCCGGCGCTGCGCAAGGTGTACGACCAGATGCCCGAGCCGCGCTGGGTGATCTCGATGGGTTCCTGCGCGAATGGCGGCGGCTACTACCACTACTCCTACGCCGTGGTGCGCGGGTGCGACCGCATCGTGCCGGTGGATGTCTACGTGCCGGGCTGTCCGCCCACGGCCGAGGCACTGCTCTACGGCATCATCCAGCTGCAGAACAAGATCCGGCGCACGAACACCATCGCGCGCTGACGCACCCGGGGTTTCAGATGGCTGAACAAGACAACTGGATCGACGCCCTGCGGGCGGAACTGGGCGACGCCCTGGAGACGGTCACGGAGGCCTATGACGAGGTCACGGTCGATATCCGGCCGGAGTCCTGGCGCGAGGCCGCCGAGAAGCTGCGTGACGCGTTCGGCTTCGAGATCCTGATCGACCTGTGTGGCGTGGACTATCTCGAGTACGGCCAGGACGAGTGGGGCACCGAGTCCGCGACCAACACCGGCTTCTCCCGCGGGGTCGAGGCGGCCACCTCCGGGCGCTTCACCTTCGACGACGCCCCGGAAGACAGCCTCTGGGACGGTCCGCGTTTCACCGTCGCCGTGCAGCTGCTGTCGATCCAGCACAATCGCCGCCTGCGCATGCGCGCCTGGCTGGCGGATGACGAATTCCCCGAGGTCGAGTCGCTGGTGGAGGTCTGGGCCTCGGCCAACTGGTTCGAGCGCGAGGCCTTTGACCTGTTCGGGATCCTGTTCTCCGGGCATCCGGACCTGCGCCGCATCCTCACCGACTACGGGTTTGTCGGCCATCCGTTCCGCAAGGACTTCCCGCTGGTCGGTCATGTGGAGATGCGCTACGACGCCGAGCAGGCGCGCGTGGTGTACCAGCCGGTGACCATCGAGCCGCGCGTGCTGGTGCCCAAGGTGATCCGCGACGACCATCGCTACAGCGAGGGCCAGAAGCCGGGCGAAGGAGCCGAGAATGCCTGAGATTCGCAACTTCACCCTGAACTTCGGGCCGCAGCATCCGTCCGCCCATGGCGTGCTGCGCCTTGTGCTGGAGATGGACGGCGAGGTCGTGCAGCGCGCCGACCCGCATATCGGTCTGCTGCATCGCGGTACCGAAAAGCTCGCCGAGAGCAAGCCCTACAACCAGTCCATTGGCTACATGGACCGCCTCGACTACGTGTCGATGATGGCCAACGAGCACGGCTATGTGCTCGCGATGGAAAAGCTGCTCCAGATCGAGGCCCCGCTGCGCGCGCAGTACATCCGGGTGATGTTCGACGAGATCACCCGCATCCTGAATCACCTGATGTGGCTGGGCGCCCACGCGCTGGATATCGGCGCGATGGCGGTGTTCCTTTATGCCTTCCGCGAGCGCGAGGACCTGATGGACTGCTACGAGGCGGTCTCCGGCGCGCGTATGCACGCGACCTACTATCGCCCGGGTGGGGTTGCGCGCGACCTGCCGGGCACGATGCCGCAGTACCAGCCGTCTTCGTGGAAGTCCCAGGATGTCGTGGATGACCTGAACAGGATTCGTCAGGGCTCGCTGCTGGACTTCATCGAGGCGTTTACCGAGCGTTTCCCGGGGTGCGTGGACGAGTACGAGACCCTGCTGACCGACAACCGCATCTGGAAGCAGCGCACCGTGGGGATCGGCGTGGTCGATCCCGAACGCGCCATGCAGCTGGGCTTTACCGGCCCGATGCTGCGCGGCTCCGGCATCGAGTGGGACCTGCGCAAGAAGCAGCCCTACGAGGTCTATGACCGGCTCGACTTCGATATCCCGGTGGGTGCCAACGGCGACTGCTACGACCGCTACCTGGTCCGCATGGAGGAGATGCGCCAGTCCAATCGCATCATCCGCCAGTGTGTGGACTGGCTGCGCCAGAACCCGGGCCCGGTGCTGCTGGAGGATCACAAGATCACCCCGCCCAAGCGCGAGGAGATGAAGGCCGACATGGAGGCCCTGATCCACCACTTCAAGCTGTTCACCGAGGGCATGTGTCTGCCGGAGGGCGAGGCCTATGCCGCGGTGGAGCATCCGAAGGGCGAGTTCGGCGTGTACCTCGTCTCGGATGGTTCCAACAAGCCCTATCGCCTGAAGGTCCGTCCGCCGGGCTTTGTGCACCTGTCCGCGCTGGACGAGATGGCGCGCGGCCACATGCTGGCCGATGTGGTCGCGATCATCGGGACCCAGGACATCGTATTCGGGGAGATCGACCGCTGATGGCTGCCGAACAGAAAACCGTCGCCTTCCACAAGCCCGCGGGCAAGAAGGTCGAGCTCAGCGACCACGAGCGCGAGGAGATCGATACCTGGCTGGCGCGCTATCCGGACGACCAGAAGCGCTCCGCGGTGCTGGCCGCCCTGCGCGCGGTACAGCACGAGGACGGCTATCTCTCCACCGAGAAGATGGACGCCGTGGCCGAGTACCTGGATCTGCCGCCGATCGCGGTCTACGAGGTCGGTTCGTTCTACTCCATGTATTCGCTGGAGCCGGTGGGCAAGCACACGATCATGGTGTGCAACAACATCTCCTGCATGCTGCGCGGTTCGGACAAGATTATCGAGCACCTGGAAAACCGGCTCGGCATCAAGCTCGGCGAAAGCACGCCGGACGGCAAGTTCTACCTGAAGCAGGAAGAGGAGTGCCTGGCGGCCTGTTGTGGTGCCCCGATGATGCAGGTGGATCACGTCTACTACGAGAATCTCACCCCCGAGAAGGTGGACGAGATTCTCGACGGTCTGGAGAAGTAGCATGGCCAACCAGATCTGCTTTGCGACCCGCTACCTGGACGATCCGGCCTCGCTCGAGACCTACCAGAGCGTCGGCGGTTACCAGGCCCTGGAGAAGGTCTACAAGGGCAAGATGTCCCCCGAGGACGTGATCGAGGAGGTCAAGGCCTCCAATCTGCGCGGCCGCGGCGGGGCGGGCTTCCCCACCGGGCTCAAGTGGTCCTTCATGCCGCGCAACACCCCGGGGCAGAAGTACATCGTCTGCAACTCGGACGAATCCGAGCCGGGCACCTGCAAGGACCGCGAGATCCTGATGTACAACCCGCATGCCCTGATCGAGGGCATGGCGATCGCCGGCTACGCGATCGGTGCGACGGTGGGCTACAACTACATGCGCGGCGAGTTCATGGACGAGGTGAACACCCGCTTCATGGCCGCGCTGGACGAAGCCTACGCGAACGGTTATCTGGGCAAGGACATCTTCGGCTCCGGGGTCGATTTCGATCTCTACCCGTCGCTGGGTGCCGGCGCCTACATCTGCGGCGAGGAGACGGCGCTGCTGGAGTCGCTGGAAGGCAAGAAGGGCCAGCCGCGCTTCAAGCCGCCGTTCCCGGCCAACTACGGTCTCTACGGCAAGCCGACCACCATCAACAATACCGAGTCGCTGGCTTCGATCCCGGCGATCATCCGCAACGGCGGGCAATGGTTCGCCGATCTGGGCGTGCCCAAATCCGGTGGCGAGAAACTCTTTTCCGTGTCCGGGCACGTGAACAAGCCGGGGAACTACGAGATCCCGCTGGGCACGCCGTTCAAGGACCTGCTGGAGATGGCCGGCGGCGTGCTGAACGGGCGGAAGCTCAAGGCCGTGATCCCTGGCGGATCATCGGTGCCGGTGGTCCCGGGCGACGCGATGCTGAAGGCCAACATGGACTTCGACTCCATCGCCCAGGCCGGTTCCATGCTGGGCTCCGGCGCGGTGATCGTGATGGACGAGACCGCCGACATGGTCAAGGCCCTGCAGCGCATCTCCCGTTTCTACTTCTCCGAGTCCTGCGGCCAGTGCACGCCCTGCCGCGAGGGCACCGGCTGGCTCTACCGCATGCTGACCCGCATCGTCGAGGGGCAGGGTCGCCCCGAGGACCTGGAACGCCTGGACGATGTGGCCAGCAAGATCGAGGGGCATACCATCTGCGCCCTGGGTGATGCCGCCGCGATGCCGGTGCGCAGCTTCGTCAAGCACTTCCGCCACGAATTCGAATACTACATCCAGCACGGTCGGAGCCCGGTGGCAGACGCCGCCTGACGCCCTCCGCGCATCCGCAGCAGGAATCGAGCATGAGTCAGGATCAGAAGCAGGATCTGGTCAGCATCGAGATTGACGGCCGCACGATCGAGGCGCCCAAGGGCGCCATGCTGATCGACGTGGCGGACGATGCCGATATCCGCATTCCGCGGTTTTGCTACCACAAGAAGCTGTCGGTGGCGGCGAACTGCCGTATGTGTCTGGTCGAGGTGGAGAAGGCGCCCAAGCCGCTCCCCGCCTGCGCGACCCCGGTCATGGACGGGATGAAGGTCTACACCCAGTCCCCGCTGGCGCTGCGCGCGCAGAAGGGGACCATGGAGTTCCTGCTGATCAACCACCCGCTGGACTGCCCGATCTGCGATCAGGGTGGCGAGTGCGAGCTGCAGGACGTGGCCATGGGCTACGGCGAGAGCGTATCCAAGTACACCGAAGCCAAGCGCGTGGTGAAGGACAAGGACATCGGTCCGCTGATCGAGACCGAGATGACCCGCTGCATCCACTGCACCCGCTGCGTGCGCTTTGGCGAAGAGATCGCCGGGGTGCGCGAACTGGGCGCCACGGGGCGCGGCGAGCACATGCGCATTGGCACCTACGTCGAGAAGACCGTGGCCCACGAGCTGTCGGGCAACGTGATCGACCTGTGCCCGGTCGGTGCGCTGACCGCCAAGCCGTCGCGCTACACCGCGCGTGCCTGGGAGCTTTCGCAGGCCGCGACCATCGCCCCGCACGATGCAGTCGGTTCCAACCTCTATCTGCATACCCACGACGGGCGTGCGATGCGCGTGGTGCCGCGCGACAACGAGGCGGTCAACGAGACCTGGATCTCCGACCGCGACCGCTTCAGCTACACCGGCCTGTATGCCGAGGATCGCCTGACCCGGCCGCGCATGAAGGTGGACGGCCAGTGGCAGGACGTCTCCTGGGAGACCGCCCTGAGCTATGCGGTAGAGGGCCTGAAGGAGACCGCCCCCGAGCGAATTGGTGCGCTGCTCTCCCCGTCGCTTTCGGTGGAGGAGCACTATCTGGCGCAGAAGGTGCTGCGTGGCATGGGCGTCACCGACATCGACCATCGGCTGGACCAGGTGGATTTCTCCGACGAGGCGGCCGCACCGTTGTTCCCGTATCTCGGCTCGTCGATCGGCGAGCTGGAGACCGCAGACGCCGTGCTGCTGGTCGGCACCAATCCACGGCGCGAGCAGCCGCTGCTGGCACATCGCCTGCGCAAGGCGGCATCGCGCGGGGCGCGCGTCAGTCTGATCAACGACATGCTGCTGGATCTGACCTATCCGGTTCAGGCCCAGCTGGTCGGGCACGAGCGCGATCAGGTGATGGCACTGGCAGGTGTCGCCGGGCAACTCGCCGCCGCCGGCAAGTCGCTGCCGAAGAAGCTGGAAAAGATCGTCAAGGCCGCCGAGTCCGATGACGCGGACACACGTGCGGCGTTCGACCACATTGCGAAGTCGCTGCTGGATGCCGAGCAGGGCCATGTACTGCTGGGCCAGGTCGCGATCCACGGGCCGGCCTTCGCCACCCTGCGGGCGCTGGCGGGCTGGATCGCCAAGCATACCGGTGCCCGGCTGGGCTATCTGCCGGTTGGTGCCAGCGCCGCGGGTGCCTGGCTGGCCGGCGCGCTGCCGCACCGGGGACCTGCCGGGGCCGAGATCGACGCCGCTGGCAAGAACGCCGTCCAGATGATCACCGAGGGCCGGGAGGCCTTCGTGCTGGCCGGTGTCGAGCCGGGCCGCGACGGGGCCGATCCGGTGGCGCTCCGCGCCGCGCTGGACAAGGCCGGGTTCGTGGTCGCACTGAGTGCCTACGCCAGCACGGATCTCGAGGCCGTGGCCGACGTCCTGCTCCCGGTCGCAACCAGCTTCGAGAACTCCGGGACCTTCGTGAATGTGGAGGGCCGCTGGCAGAGCTACCGCGCCGCCGCCCGTGCGCCGGAAGACGTTCGTCCCGGCTGGAAGGTCTGGCGCGTGCTCGGGAATCTGCTGGAACAGCGCGGCATGGATTACCTCGATTCGCGCGCGGTGCGCGACGAACTGAAGGGTCTTCTGACGGATGCCAGTTTCGACACCGCGGTCAACATGAACAAGGTCCAGGTCTCCCTGCCGGAACCGGCACAGGGCGGCCTGTATCGGGTCCAGGCCGCCGGGCTGTACAGCACCGATGCCGTGGTGCGCCGCGCCGAGCCGTTGCAGACCAGCCCCGAGGGCGAGCTGGCCGAGTGCGTGGTCGTGCATCCCGAATCCGCGGGCGGACTGGATACGGGTTCGCGCGTGAAGCTGCGCCAGGATGGCGCCGAGACGGAACTGACCCTGATCCTGGACGACGCCGTGCCGGTGGGCCTGGCGGTGACCTTTGCGGGCTCGACGGCCATGGGCCGGTTGGGCGCCCCGAACGCCACGGTCACGCTCGCGCGTGCCTGAGGGAACGTAAGACATGTTCGACTGGATGATGAACTTCTACAGCGGCCTGCCGACAGTGATCCAGATCCTGATCGGCATTCAGCTGATCGTGATCCCGCTGATGCTGGCCGTGGCCTATACGACCTTTGCCGAACGCAAGGTGATTGGCTATGCCCACGTGCGCGTCGGGCCGAACCGGGTGGGCCCGCGCGGCTGGCTGCAGCCGATCGCGGACGCGCTGAAGCTGCTGACCAAGGAGGTCATCCTTCCGACCAACGCCAACCGCTTCCTGTTCCTTAGCGCCCCGGTGCTGACCATTGCCCCGGCGCTGGCCGCCTGGGCGGTGATCCCGTTCTTCGAGGGCGGGGCGCTCGCCGACGTAAACGCAGGACTGCTGTACCTGCTCGCACTCACCTCGCTGGGCGTGTACGGGATCATCATCGCCGGCTGGGCGTCGAACTCGAAGTACGCGCTGCTGGGCTCGCTGCGTTCGGCCGCGCAACTGGTCTCCTACGAGATCGCGATGGGCTTTGCGCTGGTGGGCGTGCTGATGGCCGCCGGCACGCTGAACGTGGGCGGCATCGTGGAGGCGCAGTCGGGCAGCATGTATCACTGGTTCCTGCTGCCGCTGCTGCCGCTGTTCTTCGTCTACTTCATCTCGGGCATTGCCGAGACCAACCGCGCGCCGTTCGACGTGGCCGAGGGCGAGTCCGAGATCGTCGCCGGTTTCCACGTCGAGTACTCGGGCATGGCCTTTGCCGTGTTCTTCCTGGCCGAGTACGCGAACATGATCCTGATCTCGGCCCTGGTCGCGATCCTGTTCCTTGGTGGCTGGCTGTCGCCGTTCCAGGGGATCCTGCCGCAGGCGGCCTTTGACCTGCCGGTGATCGGTGCGCTGCTGGGTCACGGCATCCACTGGTTCCTGTTCAAGACGGCGGTGTTCCTGTTCGCCTTCTTGTGGTTCCGCGCCACCTTCCCGCGCTATCGCTATGACCAGATCATGCGTCTGGGCTGGAAGGTGCTGATCCCGGTGACCATCCTCTGGCTGTTTGTCGAAGGCGTGCTGGTCGCGTTCAACGTCGGCCCGTGGTTCGCCTGAGGAGTTCGTGATGAAAGCGTTGCGCCGTTACCTGAAGAGTTTTCTGTTCTTTGAGCTGCTGCTGGGGCTGCGCCTGACCGGGCGCTACCTGCTCAGTCGCAAGTTCACCGTGCAGTACCCGGACGAGAAGACCCCAATGTCGCCGCGTTTCCGCGGCCTGCATGCGCTGCGCCGCTACCCGAATGGCGAGGAACGCTGCATTGCCTGCAAGCTGTGCGAGGCGGTCTGCCCGGCGCTGGCGATTACCATCGATTCCGAGGAGCGCGCGGACGGCACGCGCCGCACCACGCGCTACGACATCGACCTGTTCAAGTGCATCTTCTGCGGCTTCTGCGAAGAGGCCTGCCCGGTGGATTCCATCGTCGAGACGCACATCTTCGAGTACCACTTCGAAAACCGGGGCGAGCAGATCATGACCAAGGACAAGCTCCTGGCCATTGGTGATCGCTTCGAGAAAGAGATCGCCGAGGCCCGCGCGGTCGACGCCCCGTACCGGTAACGCAGGGAACGCCCCATGACCTTCGAGCTGCTTCTTTTCTATCTCTTCGGCGCGATCCTGCTGGGCGGGGCGCTGGCGATGATCAGTGTCCGCAACCCGGTGCACGCGGCCCTGTTTCTGGTGCTGTGCTTTTTCGCCGCGGCGGCAATCTGGCTGCTGGCGGAGGCGGAGTTCCTCGGCATCGTGCTGGTGCTGGTCTATGTCGGCGCGGTCATGGTGTTGTTCCTGTTCGTGGTCATGATGCTGGACATCAACCTCGCCAAGCTGCGCGAGGGCTTCACCGAGTATCTGCCGGTGGGCATCGTGGTCGCGGTGGCGATGGCGACCGTGCTGGTGGCCGTGATCACCCGCTACATCACGATGGATGTGCCGGAGCGCGCTGGGCCGGAGTACGCCAATACCGAGGCACTGGGCGCGATCCTCTACACCGAATACGTCTATCCGTTCGAGATCGCGGCGGTGATCCTGCTGGTGGCGATCATCGCGGCGATCTCGCTGACCATGCGCAAGCGTCCGGACAACAAGTCGATCGACCCGGGCCAGCAGATGGCGGTCTCCCGCGAGGGTCGGGTACGCATGGTCTCCATGGCATCCGAGAAGAAGAAGTCCCCGCGTCGGGGCGCCCAGGGCGGCGGCGCGGATGGGCAGCAGGACGACCAGTCGAAATAGGCAATCCGAGTAACTAGGCATTCCGGCCAGAGGTCGGGACCCGGACACCGGGGGCGGATTTCGCCCTCGAAAGAACTCAGGGCTAGAACATGATTACGCTAGAGCACTACCTGGTGCTGGCCGCGCTGTTGTTTTCGATCAGTGTGGCCGGGATCTTCCTGAACCGGAAAAACGTGATCGTGCTGTTGATGTGCATCGAGCTGATGCTGCTCGCGGTGAACATCAACTTCATTGCCTTTTCGTTCTTCCTGCAGGACCTCGCGGGCCAGGTGTTCGTGTTTTTCATCCTGACCGTCGCCGCGGCCGAGGCGGCCATCGGCCTCGCCATCCTGGTGTTGCTGTTCCGTAATCGCGGAACCATCAACGTCCAGGATCTGGACGCAATGAAGGGATAACGGGCCATGGATACGATCTATCTACTTATCGTCCTGGCGCCGCTGTTCGGCGCGATCATCGCCGGCCTGTTCGGCCGCCAGATCGGCCGGGCCGGGGCGCACAGCGTCACCATCCTCGGGGTGGCGATCTCGTTCATCCTGTCCGTGGTGGTCTTCTGGGCGCACGTCTTCGGTGACGCCGGGGTCTATAACGAGACCGTCTACACCTGGATGGTCTCCGACGGGATCCAGTTCGAGGTCGGGTTCCTGGTCGATAACCTGACCGCGCTGATGATGCTGGTCGTCACCTTCGTCTCGCTGATGGTGCACATCTACACCATTGGCTACATGAAGGACGATCCGGGCTACCAGCGCTTCTTCGCCTACATCTCGCTGTTCACCTTCTCCATGCTGATGCTGGTGATGGCGAACAACTTCATGCAGCTGTTCTTTGGCTGGGAGGCCGTGGGGCTGGTTTCCTACCTGCTGATCGGTTTCTGGTACAAGCGTCCGACCGCGACCTACGCCAACATGAAGGCGTTTATCGTCAACCGCGTGGGGGACTTCGGCTTCCTGATCGGGATCGCCGCGCTGGTGTTCTATGCCGGCAGCCTGAACTACACCGAGGTGTTCGCCGAAGCGGAGTCCATGCGTGATGCGACCATCACCATCTGGCCGGGCTGGACCTTCGGCCTGCTGGACCTGGCGCTGATCTTCCTGTTCATCGGCGCGATGGGCAAGTCCGCCCAGGTGCCGCTGCACGTCTGGCTGCCGGACTCCATGGAAGGCCCGACCCCGATCTCCGCGCTGATCCACGCGGCGACCATGGTGACCGCGGGCATCTTCATGGTGGCGCGCATGTCGCCGCTGTACGAGTTCTCCGTCCCGGCACTGTCGATGATCCTGATCATCGGGGCGATCACGGCGTTCTTCATGGGTCTGATCGGGCTGGTCCAGAACGACATCAAGCGCGTGGTGGCGTACTCGACGCTGTCGCAGCTGGGCTACATGACCGTCGCGCTGGGCGCCTCCGCCTATGCCGCTGGACTGTTCCACCTGATGACGCATGCCTTCTTCAAGGCGCTGCTGTTCCTGGCCGCGGGCTCGGTAATCATCGCGATGCACCACCTGCAGGACATGCGCGCGATGGGCGGGCTGCGGCGGCACATGCCGATCACCTACGTGACCGCGCTGATCGGCTCGCTGGCACTGATCGGCTTCCCGTTCTTCTCCGGGTTCTTCTCCAAGGACGCGATCATCGAGGCGGTTGGCTACTCCGAGATCCCGGGAGCCACCTTTGCCTACTGGCTGGTGCTCGCCGGGGTGTTCGTGACCGCGCTGTACACCTTCCGCATGTTCTTCCTCGTCTTCCACGGCGAGGAGCGCTACGACCAGGCGCACAAGTACATGCCGGATCACGGCGACGAGGACGATGATCATCACGACCATGGCCCGCTGCACCCGAAGGAGTCTCCGTGGGTGGTGACGGTGCCTCTGATTTTGCTGGCAATCCCTTCGGTGGTGGCCGGCTACTTCATCGGTCCGATGCTGTTCGGCGACTTCTTTGCCGACAGTCTGTTCGTGCTGCCGGAGCAGGACGTGCTGGCGACCAAGGGCGAGACCTACACCGGCGTGATCGCGTTCGTGCTGCATGGCCTGATGCTGCCTGCGTTCTGGCTGGCGATGGCGGGTCTGGGCACGGCCTGGTACCTGTACATGAAGCGGCCCGAACTGCCGGGCGTGATCGCCGAACGGCTGAAGCTGGGCGTGCGCATCCTCGAGGACAAGTATGGCTTCGACCGCTTCAATGACTGGTTCTTCGCGGGCGGGACTGTTCGCCTGGGCCGCGCGCTGTGGCGCTACGGGGACGCGCTGATCATCGACGGGCTGCTGGTCAACGGCACGGCGCGCTCGGTCGGCTGGATCTCGGCGCGCATCCGCCACATGCAGTCCGGTTTCCTCTACCACTACGCGTTCGTGATGATCATCGGCCTGCTGGTCCTGATGTTCGCCTTCGTCATCTGAGCGGCTTCGACACCCATGCGCTCGAAGCCCATCGCTGTTTCAAGGAACGACCATGTTTGCTGACTGGCCTATCTTGAGTCTGTTGATCTGGCTGCCGATTCTCGGCGGCTTCCTGGTGCTTGCCGCCGGGCGCGATGCGCCCCATGTGGCGCGGCGGCTCGGGCTCGCGGTGGCCGTGGCGACCTTTGTGGCCAGCCTGCCGCTGTGGTTCGCGTTCGAGCGCGGTACCGCGGAGATGCAGTTCCAGGAACTGGCCTCGTGGATCCCGGCGTTCAACGTGAACTACCACCTGGGCGTGGACGGCATCTCCATGCCGCTGATCCTGCTGACCACGCTGATCACCGTGATCGTGATCATTGCCGCCTGGGAGTCGGTGAAGGACCGCATTGCCTATTACATGTCGGCGATGCTGGTGATGGAAGGCCTGATGATCGGCATGTTCGCGGCGATGGACGCGGTGCTGTTCTACGTGTTCTTCGAGGCGATGCTGATTCCGATGTTCCTGGTGATCGGGATCTGGGGCGGTCCGCGGCGCGTCTACGCGACCATCAAGTTCTTCCTCTATACCTTCCTGGGCTCGGTGTTCATGCTGGTCGCGCTGATCTGGATGTACATCCAGTCCGGCAGCTTCCTGATCCAGGACTTCCATGCCCTGCAGATCGGCATGACCGCGCAGATACTGATCTTCCTCGCCTTCTTCATGGCGTTCGCGGTGAAGATCCCGATGTTCCCGGTGCATACCTGGCTGCCGGATGCGCACGTAGAGGCACCGACCGGCGGCTCGGTGATCCTGGCCGCGATCATGCTGAAGATCGGGGGCTACGGCTTCCTGCGCTTCTCGCTGCCGATCACGCCGGATGCCTCGGCGGTGCTGGATACGCTGATGATCGTGCTGTCGCTGATCGCGATCGTGTACATCGGCCTGGTCGCCCTGATCCAGAGCGACATGAAAAAGCTGATCGCCTATTCGTCGATCGCGCACATGGGCTTTGTGACGCTGGGCTTCTTCCTCGCCTTCTACATCTACCGCAATACCGGTGACTGGGAAGGCGCCTCGCTGGGTATCGCCGGCGGCATGGTGCAGATGATCTCGCACGGCTTTATCTCCGCGGCGATGTTCCTCGCGGTCGGCGTGCTGTACGACCGCCTGCACAGCCGGCAGATCTCGGACTATGGCGGTGTGGTGAACACCATGCCCTGGTTCGCCGCGTTCTTCGTGCTGTTCGCGATGGCCAACACCGGCCTGCCGGGCACCTCCGGCTTCGTCGGCGAGTTCATGGTCATCCTGGCGGCGTTCAAGGCGGACTTCTGGATCGCCTTCCTGGCCGCGACCACGCTGATCCTGGCCGCGGGCTACACCCTGTGGCTGGTCAAGCGCGTGATCTTCGGCGCGGTGGCCAACGACAACGTGGCCAGTCTGTCCGACATGAACCGCCGCGAGTTCTTCCTGATGGGCGTGCTGGCCTTCTTCACCCTGCTGCTGGGTGTATGGCCGGCGCCGCTGCTGGATGTGATGAACGCGACCATCGACCACCTCGTGGCGCATATCGCGCACTCGAAGCTCTGAACGGACGCCTGACATGACTTTCGAGATCCCCAACTTCCTCCCCGCCGTGCCCGAGATGTTCGTGCTCGGGATGGCGTGCCTGATCCTGGTGATCGACGCGTTCCTGCCGGATTCGCGGCGCGACATCACCTACGGCCTGGTGCAGGCGACCTTGGTCGCGGCCGCCGGTCTGACCCTGTGGATGATGGGTCCGGAGACGGTGCTGACCTTCTCGGACAGCTTCGTGAAGGATCCGATGGCGGACATCCTGAAGGTTGCGGTCTACGTGACCAGCTTCCTGGTGTTCCTGTATGCGCGTCCGTACCTGATGGAGCGCGGGATCCACAAGGGCGAGTTCTACATCCTCGGCCTGTTCGCCGTGCTCGGGATGATGATCATGATCTCCGGGCACAACCTGCTGACGCTGTACCTGGGTCTGGAGCTGCTGTCGCTGTCGTCCTATGCGCTGGTCGCGTTCTGGCGCGACAACACCCGCGCGACCGAGGCGGCGATGAAGTACTTCGTGCTGGGCGCGCTGGCCTCCGGTCTGCTGCTCTACGGCATGTCGATGATCTATGGCATGACCGGCTCGCTGGATATCGCGGTCATTGCCGCCGAACTGGTGGCGGCCGATGAAACGCTGAACATCCCGCTGGTCTTCGGTCTGGTGTTCCTGGTGGTCGCGATCGCGTTCAAGCTGGGGGCGGTGCCGTTCCACATGTGGGTACCGGATGTCTACGACGGGGCACCGACGGCAGTCACGCTGTTCATTGCCACTGCTCCGAAGATCGCCGCGTTCGCCTTCCTGATGCGCCTGCTGGTGGAGGGTATGGGCCCGATGCATGCCGACTGGCAGGGCATGTTCGTGATCCTGGCCGTGCTGTCGCTGGCGGTGGGCAACGTGATCGCGATCGCGCAGACCAGCATCAAGCGCATGCTCGCCTACTCGACCATCGCCCATGTCGGCTTCGTGTTCATGGGCATCCTGGCCGGTACCGACAGCGGCTATGCCTCGGCGATGTTCTACGTGATCGTCTACGCGATTACCGCGGCCGGTGGCTTCGGCATGATCGTGTTCTTGTCGCGCAAGGGCTTTGAGGCCGATCAGATCGACGACTTCAAGGGCCTGGCCAAGCGCAACCCCTGGTTTGCATTCATCATGCTTCTGCTGATGTTCTCGATGGCCGGGGTGCCGCCGACGGTCGGCTTCTACGCCAAGCTCGCGGTGATCCAGGCCGCGGTGGGCGCGGATCTGGTCTGGCTGGCGGTGGTCGCCGTGATCTTCTCGATCATCGGGGCCTTCTACTACCTGCGTGTGGTCAAGATGATGTTCTTCGACGACCCGCGCGAAGACGCGCAGGAGCCCGTCCAGCCCTCCGGCGCGCTGGCCACCGCGCTCAGTATTAACGGGCTGGCAGTGCTGCTTCTTGGAATTTTTCCGGGCCTGCTGTTGTCTGTCACCCACTACGCAATCATGGGCTAAGTCGTGACACAGTGGATTCCGTTTGAAGTTCTGGTCTGGGGTTTTGTCGTTGTCGCCTTTATTTCGGCGAACCTGCCCTGGCTGACCGAGCGCATCGGCCTGATGGTCCTGCCGGCCAGCGGCGTGAAGGGCCCCTGGACCCGGATCTTCGAATGGGTCGGGCTCTATTTCCTGGTGGGGCTGATCGGCAAGGGCCTGGAGTACCAGGCGACCGGTGGTATCCATGCGCAGGGCTGGGAGTTCTACGTGATTACCCTGTCGATGTTCGCCGTGTTCGCGCTGCCGGGATACATCTGGCGCTACGACCTCAAGCAGCATCTGAGGAGCCGTGCGCACCGCTCGCGGTAAGGGACTCGACGAGGAGCGCGAGAGGTCGCTGGAGCCGGAAAAAACTCGCATTTATCCTTGCAGGTCTCAACCCTCTTTGTTATAGTTTTGCGTCTCGGATGCGGGGTGGAGCAGTCTGGCAGCTCGTCGGGCTCATAACCCGAAGGTCGCAGGTTCAAATCCTGCCCCCGCTACCAATTTTCAGAGAGGCCCCATATGGGGCCTTTTTGTTAGGCAGGTCCGTTGTGGCGGTCTTGCCGGGCTGCGCTCCCGCGCGCCAAGCAGTCGGCACGACTGGCTGCGGTCATCGCTGAGGTGTTCGAGGGGCGTTTATCGCCCTTTTTTTGTTTCCGGGCCCGGGAAAGGGCCATTGCGCGAATCGTTCCGGGTGGAATCAGGTGGCGGAAAAGGCCGAACAACTGAAGGCATTGCTGGCCCCGGTGGTCGAGGGGCAGGGGTTTGTGTTCTGGGGGCTGGAGTATCACCCCGGTTCCAAGCCGGTGATGCTGCGCATCTACATCGACAGCCCGGAGGGGGTGACGGTGGATGACTGCGCGCTGGTGAGCGAACAGGCCGGCGCGGTGCTCGAGGTCGAACAGGCCATCCGGGGCAACTACACCCTGGAAGTATCCAGTCCGGGCATCGAGCGGCCGCTGTTCACGCCCGATCAGTACCGGGGCTATATCGGTCACCCGGTGAAGGTGCGGTTGAGCTGGCCGGAGCACGGTCGGCGGAACTATCGCGGCACGCTGATCGGCGTGGACGAGGAGATGATCGAAGTCGAGGTCGACGGCATGGGCTACGAGCTGCCGTTGAACGCTATCCACAATGCGCGGGTCCTGGAACAGCTGTAGACCGGCGTACGGTTTTTGTTGAATCGGCGGGCAACCGCCGAGGTGCGGAGAGACAAGAGATGAACAAGGAGATCCTGCTGGTCGCGGATGCCGTGGCGAACGAGAAGGGTGTCGAGAAAGACATTATCTTCGATGCCCTGGAATCGGCGCTGGCCATGGCGACCCGCAAGTATCACGGCGGCAAGATGGACGTGCGCGTGAGCATCGACCGTGAGGAAGGTGACTACGAGGCCTTCCGTCGCTGGACCGTGGTCGATGACGAGGACCCCGAGTTCGAATCGCCGGAGTACCAGATCCTCCTGTCGTATGCGCAGCAGAAGAACCCCGAGGCACAGATCGGTGACGTGATCGAGGAGCCCGTGGAGGCCGTGGATTTCGGCCGGATCGCCGCGCAGACCGCGAAGCAGGTCATCGTGCAGAAGGTGCGCGAGGCCGAACGCGCCAAGGTGGTCGAGGAATACCAGGACCGCGTGGGCACGCTGGTGATGGGGATCGTCAAGCGCACCGACCGCAACGGCACCTACGTGGATCTCGGCAACAACGCGGAGGCACTGATCCCGCGCGAGCACATGATCCCGCGCGAGACGGTACGTACCAATGACCGCCTGCGCGGCTATCTCAAGGAGATCCGTCCCGACGCGCGCGGGCCGCAGTTGATTCTGAGCCGTACCGTGCCGGAGTTCCTGATCGAGCTGTTCAAGCTCGAGGTGCCGGAGGTCGGGCAGGAGATTATCGACATCATGGGTGCGGCGCGCGACCCGGGCCAGCGCGCGAAGATCGCGGTGCGCTCCAACGACCCGCGCCTGGATCCGGTCGGCGCCTGCGTCGGCATGCGCGGTTCGCGTGTGCAGTCGGTGTCCAACGAGCTGGCCGGCGAGCGCATCGACATCATCGTCTGGGACGAGAATCCGGCCCAGTTCGTGATCAACGCGATGTCCCCGGCCGAGGTCCTGTCGATCGTGGTCGACGAGGACAAGCAGTCGATGGACATCGCGGTCGAAGAAGACAAACTCTCCCTGGCCATCGGCCGCGGCGGGCAGAATATCCGTCTGGCCTCCCAGCTGACCGGCTGGGAACTGAACGTGATGACCGAGGAGCAGGCGGCCGAGAAGAGCGAGGCCGAGGCACAGCAGCTGGTCACCTTCTTCATGGAGGCGCTGGACGTCGACGAGGAAGTGGCCGGCATCCTGGTGCAGGAGGGCTTCAGCACGCTGGACGAGGTGGCCTATGTCGAAGAGGCCGAACTGCTGGCGATCGAGGAGTTCGACGAGGATATCGTGGCGGAGCTGCGCAACCGTGCCAGCGACGCCCTGTTGACCCGCGCGATCGCGGGCGGCGAGAACTACCAGCCCGCCGAGGACCTGCTGAGCATGGACGGCATGACCCAGGGTGTGGCCAACAAGCTGGCCTCGCATGGTGTCTGCACCATGGAGGACCTCGCGGAGCAGGCAGCCGACGACGTGGTCGAAATGACTGGATTGAGCACGGAAGAGGCGTCCGAGCTGATCATGACGGCGCGCGCCCCGTGGTTCGAAACCGGGGATTGAGCCCCGGACGAACGGATCGCGAACCCCGTGTGGCAGGCCTTCGGCTGGCCTGAAAAGAATATGGAATGGAGGTAAGGCGCCATGGCGCAAATGACAGTTCAGCAATTCGCGGAATCGGTTGGCAAGCCGGTGGACCGCCTCATGGAGCAGCTCAAGGAGGCGGGCGTCGAGGTGGATGGCCCGGAAGCGGCGATTACCGATGCCGAGAAGCGCAAGCTGCTCGATCACCTCCGGCAGTCGCATGGCGAGAGCGAAGGCGGGCGCGTGACGCTCAAGCGCCGCTCCCAGGCCCAGACCCTGAAGGTCAGCTCCGGGCCCGGACGCTCCAAGACGGTGAACGTCGAGGTGCGCAAGAAGCGCACGATCAAGCGCAAGCCGGTCGAGGAGCCAGCCGAGGCCCCGGCCGAGACGGAAGCCGCGCCGACCCCCGAGCCGAGCGCCGAACCGACCCCGACTCCGAAGGAAGTGCCGGCCGAGCCGGTGGCCGAGGAGCCCAAGCCGGAGGAAGTCGAGGTCGAGGAGCCTGCCGCCCCTGAAGCCGAGGCCGCCCCTGAAGAACCGGTTGAGGCTGAGGCCAGCGAAGAGGCCGAAGCGCCTGAACCCGAGGCCGAGCCCGAACCCGAGCCGGCCCCGGCCAAGCCAAAACGCCCGTTGAGCCGGACCGAGCAGCTGGCCCTGCAGGTCGAGGCCGAACGGGAGGCCCAGCGCAAGGCGCTGGAGGCTCGCAAGCAGGAAGAGGTCGAGCGCGGCGAGCGTCAGAAGCGCCGCCAGAAGGAGCTGGAGGCCCAGGAGGCCAAGCGCGAGAAAGAAGAACAGGCACGTCTCGAGCGCGAGGCTGCCCAGCGTCAGGCCGCCGCCGAGGCCGAAGCCGGCAAGACCGCGGCCGGCGCGGGCAAGGGTCGCAAGACGCGCAAGGACGACCGCAAAGAGCTGCATGTCGCTGGCGATCGTCGTGGTCGGCGCAAGAAGGGCGAGGGCCGCAAGGCGCAGTCCGCCGCCGCGCAGGCCGTTGCCAGCAAGCATGGCTTTGCCAAGCCGACCGCACCGGTTGTCCGCGAGGTCGAGGTGCCGGAGACGATCACGGTCTCCGAGCTGGCCCAGGCGATGGCGATCAAGGCGCCACAGCTGATCAAGGCCCTGATGGGTATGGGCGTGATGGCGACCATCAACCAGTCCATCGACCAGGACACCGCGATGCTGGTGGTCGAGGAGATGGGCCACACGCCGGTCGCCGCGAAGGAGACCTCGGTTGAGGACGAGATTGACACCGGTCTGGAGCAGACGGCAGAGGCCAAGGCGCGCCCGCCGGTCGTCACCGTGATGGGTCACGTCGATCACGGCAAGACCTCGCTGCTGGACTACATCCGCAAGGAGAAGGTCGCCTCCGGCGAGGCTGGGGGTATTACCCAGCACATCGGTGCCTACCACGTGGACAATGGCCACGACGGCGTGACCTTCCTGGATACTCCGGGGCATGCGGCGTTTACCGCGATGCGTGCCCGTGGCGCGCAGTCCACCGACATCGTGATCCTGGTGGTCGCGGCGGACGACGGCGTGATGCCGCAGACGCTCGAGGCGATCCAGCACGCGAAGGCGGCGGGCGTCCCGATCGTGGTCGCGGTCAACAAGATCGACAAGCCGGAGGCCGAGCCCGAGCGGGTGATGAACGACCTCGCCCAGCACGAGGTGATCCCCGAGGCTTGGGGCGGCGATACGCAGTTCATCAACGTTTCCGCTCATACCGGCGAGGGCATCGACCAGCTGCTGGAGGCCCTGGGCCTGCAGGCCGAGGTGATGGAACTGAAGGCCCCGGACGAGGGACCCGCGCGTGGCGTGGTGATCGAGTCGCGCCTGGACAAGGGGCGTGGCCCGGTGGCGACCATCCTGGTCCAGTCCGGCAAGCTGAAGCATGGCGATATCCTGCTCTCGGGCAAGGAATACGGTCGCGTCCGGGCAATGTTCGACGACACCGGAAAGTCGGTGAAGGAGATCGGTCCGTCCATGCCGGTCGAGGTGCTGGGTCTGTCCGGCGTGCCGGAGGCCGGAGACGAGGTGCTGGTGGTTGCGGACGACAAGACCGCCCGTGAGGTCGCCGAGCACCGTGACGCCAAACAGCGCGAGCGCAAGCTGGCCGCGCAGCAGGCCGCCAAGCTGGAGAATATCTTCAACCAGATGCAGGAAGGCGAGATCGCCACGGTGAACATCCTGATCAAGGCGGATGTTCAGGGCTCGGCCGAGGCCCTGCGCGAGTCGCTGATCAAGCTGTCCACCGACGAGGTGCGCGTGAAGGTGGTCTCCGCCGGGGTCGGCGGGATCTCCGAGTCCGACCTGAACCTGGCGATGGCCTCCGAGGCGATCGTGATTGCGTTCAACGTGCGTGCCGATGCTGGCGCCAAGCGTCTGGCTGCCGAGAACGACATCGATGTGCGCTACTACTCGGTCATCTACGAGGCGATTGACGACGTGAAGCAGGCGCTGTCGGGTCTGCTGTCGGCCGAGATCCGCGAAGAGGTCGTGGGCCTCGCCGAGGTGCGCGATGTGTTCAAGGCCTCCGGCTTTGGTCAGGTCGCCGGCTGTCTGGTGGTCGAGGGTGCGGTCAAGCGGGGCAACCCGATCCGCGTGCTGCGCGACAACGTGGTGATCTACGAGGGCGAGCTGGAGAGCCTGCGTCGCTTCAAGGATGACGTGAACGAGGTCAAGGCCGGTACCGAGTGCGGTATCGCGGTGAAGAACTACAACGACGTGAAGGCCGGTGACCAGATCGAGGTCTTCCAGCGCGTCGAGGTGGCCCGGACGCTCTGATGCCCGGCAATCGCGACTTCCATCGTTCCGACCGGGTCGGGGACCAGATCCAGCGCGAGCTGGCGGAACTGATCCGTCTGGAGGTCAAGGACCCGCGCGTGGGCATGATCACGCTGGCGGATGTCGAGGTCTCGCGGGACCTCGCCCATGCGAAGGTGTTCTTCACCCAGCTGGGCGGCGAGGAGAAGGGGCTCGAGGCACAGCAGGGGCTGAATCACGCGGCCGGATTTCTGCGTCGTGCACTCGGTCAGCGCATGCGGCTGCGCAGTGTGCCCCAGTTGCGGTTTGTCTATGACGACACACCGGAGCGCGGGGCCCGCATGTCCTCCCTGATCGACCAGGCCCTGGCCGAGGATCGTGCCCACCACGAGGACGCCGAGGGACCCGGGAGCGATAACCAGGGCGGGGCCGAGGACCCGCAGGGCCCGGGCCGCGGGGCCTGATCCCGGCGGTACCCTTGATGGCGCGCATTCGTCGCGAGGTCGACGGTATTCTGCTGCTGGACAAGCCCCGCGGGCCGAGTTCTACCCAGGTCCTGGGGCGCGTGAAGTACCTGTTGCAGGCCAAGAAGGCCGGTCATACCGGGGCGTTGGACCCGCGTGCGACCGGCCTTTTGCCGTTGTGTTTCGGTCAGGCGACCAAGGTGTCGGGCTGGCTGCTGGACGCTGACAAGCACTACATCGCCGAGGCTCGGCTGGGCATCGAGACCGACAGTGCGGATCTCGATGGCGAGGTGATCCGCGAGGCGCCGGTGCCGGCCATCGAGCCGGAGCAGCTGTGGGCGCTGGAACGGCAGTTCAGCGGGGCACAGGAGCAGGTGCCGCCGATGGTCTCGGCCCTCAAGCACGACGGCCAACGGCTCTACGAGCTGGCGCGCAAGGGGGTGGAGGTCGAGCGTCCTCCGCGGCCGGTGCAGATCCATGCCCTGTCGATCGAGCCTGTTGCTCCCGACCGATTGCGTATCGATGTGCGCTGCAGCAAGGGCACCTATGTCCGCTCCCTGGTGGCCGACATCGGGCATGCGCTGGGTTGCGGGGCGGCGGTCGACAGCCTGCGGCGGGTCGGGCACGGTCCGTTCGAGGCCGCCGCGATGGTCACGATGGAGCAGGTCGAGGCCGCCTTCGAGACCGGGGGCGCGGCCGCGATCGAGGCCATGCTGCAGCCCCCAGAAGCGGCGTTGACGCACTGGCCCAGCGTAAGCCTGGACGCGCAGGCCAGCGCGGCCATGCGGCACGGCCATGCGGCGAGTGCCGAGGCGATCGAGTTGTACGCGCCGGGCGCGAAGGATGCGCCTGTGGATCCCGAAACCGGCTGGCCGCTGGTGCGGGTGTATGACGCCGAGGGTGGGTTCCTGGCGGTGGGCGTGCGCGAACCGGACGGCCGGGTCCGGCCCCGTCGCCTGTTTGTTTCGGCCCCCTGAAGGGGCCGGGATTCTTCCTATTCAAGGCCTGTGTGTCGTGCTAACATTGCGCGCCTATCGCCAGCGCCACTGGTCGGTTAACGGTTCAGAATTCTCAGGAGTCAGGTTTACATGTCGCTCACTACCGAAGAAAAATCGGCCATCGTCGAGAAGCACAAGCGCGATGCCAACGACACCGGTTCGCCGGAAGTCCAGGTCGCGCTGCTCACCGCCCGCATCCAGCATCTGATGGGGCATTTCGAAAAGCACAAGCAGGATCACCACTCGCGTCGCGGGCTGCTGAAGATGGTCAGCCAGCGGCGCAAGCTGCTGACCTACCTCAAGCGCAATGACCAGGACCGTTACCAGGCCCTGGTTCAGGAGCTTGGCCTGCGCCGCTAAGGCAGGCACAACGGGCCCGCGCCACTGGTGCGGGCCCGTTCAGTTTCAGGGGCGGCCACGCAGGGGCGCTGGCCGGCCCGTCGCAAGCAAGACCGATGCACGCATTACGGGAAACGGGATATAACGTGGCACACAAGAAGTCGTTCCAGTACGGAAACCATACCGTCACCTTCGAGACCGGTGATATCGCCCGCCAGGCCAGTGGCGCCGTCCTCGTCAACATGGCCGAGACCGTGGTCCTGGTGACCGCCGTCGCGCGCAAGGAGGCCGATCCCGGCCGCGACTTCTTCCCCCTGACCGTGAATTATCAGGAGCGGACCTACGCCGCCGGCAAGATCCCGGGCGGCTTCTTCAAGCGCGAAGGGCGTCCGAACGAGAAGGAAACCCTGACTTCGCGCCTGATCGATCGCCCGATCCGCCCGCTGTTCCCCGAGGGCTTCAAGAACGAGACCCAGATCGTGGCCACGGTCATGTCGATCAATCCGGATGTCGATCCGGATATTCCGGCGCTGCTGGGGGCCTCGGCCGCACTGGCCTTGTCCGGCGTCCCGTTCGCAGGCCCGATCGGTGCCGCGCGGGTCGGCTATCGGGCCGGCGAATATCTGCTGAACCCGACCTACAGCGCCCTGGAAGAGTCCGACCTCGACCTGGTCGTGGCGGGTACGGAACAGGCCGTGCTGATGGTCGAATCGGAGGCCAGCGAGCTCTCCGAGGAAGTGATGCTCGGCGCGGTGATGTTCGGCCACGAGCAGATGCAAGCCGCGATCCAGGCGATCAAGGAACTGGCCGCGGAGGCCGGAAAGCCGGCCTGGGACTGGCAGGCACCGCCGTCCGAGGCGTCGCTGGAGGACCGCGTCAAGGAGGCCGTGGGTCACGACCTCGTCGAGGCGTACCAGATCGCCGAGAAGCAGGCGCGCACCCAGCGCATCAGCGAGCTGCGCAACCAGGCCGTCGAGGCGATCGCCAGCGAAGACGAGTCCGGGCCGAGTGCGGAAGACGTGAAGACGGCATTCCACGATCTCGAGTACCGCCTGGTGCGCGACCGCATCCTGGATGGCAACCCGCGCATCGACGGGCGCGACAACAAGACCGTGCGCCCGATCAGTGTCCAGAACGGCGTGCTGCCGCGTGCGCACGGTTCGGCGGTGTTCACGCGCGGCGAGACCCAGGCCCTGGTCGTGGCCACGCTGGGCACGGACCGCGATGCCCAGGTGATCGACGCGATCGAGGGCGAGCGCCGTGACCGCTTCATGCTGCACTACAACTTCCCGCCCTACTGCACCGGCGAGACCGGTTTCGTCGGCTCGCCCAAGCGCCGCGAGATCGGGCATGGCCGTCTGGCCAAGCGGGGTGTGGCGGCGGTGATGCCGACGGCCGAAGACTTTCCCTATGTCGTGCGCGTGGTCTCCGAGATCACCGAGTCGAATGGCTCCAGCTCCATGGCGTCTGTTTGCGGTACCTCGCTGGCGCTGATGGATGCCGGCGTGCCGCTGAAGGCCCCGGTCGCGGGGATTGCGATGGGCCTGATCAAGGAAGGCGATCGATTTGCCGTGCTGTCGGACATCCTCGGTGACGAGGACCATCTCGGCGACATGGATTTCAAGGTGGCCGGTACCAGCAACGGCGTGACCGCGCTGCAGATGGACATCAAGATCGACGGGATCACCCGCGAGATCATGGAACAGGCGTTGGCGCAGGCGCGCGAGGGCCGGATGCATATCCTCGGGTGCATGAACGAGGTGCTGCCGAGCCACCGCGAGGAGATGTCTTCGCACGCGCCACGCTTTATCACCATGAAGATCAACCCGGACAAGATCCGTGACGTGATCGGCAAGGGCGGGGCCACGATCCGCGCCCTGACCGAGGAGACCGGTGCGACGATCGACATCCAGGACGACGGTACCGTCAAAGTCGCCTCCACCGATCAGGCCGCGGGTCTCGAGGCCAAGCGCCGCATCGAGGAGCTGACCGCCGATATCGAGGTCGGGCGTCAGTACACCGGAAAGGTCGCGAAGATCATGGATTTCGGGGCGTTTGTCTCCATTCTGCCGGGCCGCGACGGTCTGGTGCATATCTCGCAGATCTCCGATGAGCGGGTGGAGAACGTGGCGGACTTCCTTTCCGAGGGCGATTCGGTCACCGTGAAGGTGCTGGAAGTGGACAAGCAGGGGCGTATCCGCCTGAGCATGAAGGCGGTCGAGTCCGAGGCCTGATCTGGGCCCTGTCACGCTGCGGGCGCCCACGGGCGCCCGGCCATCGGTATTCGGGACGTAACGGCATGGATCTGGTCAGTATCCGCAAGAGCTACAAGCGCTACGCCCGGCACTACGACGCCACCTTCGGACGCGTGTTTGCGACCGGACGCGAGCGCGCCCAGGAGACCCTGGCGCCGCTGTCCGGCAAACGCGTGCTCGAGGTGGGCGTGGGCACCGGGCTCTCGCTGCCGGACTATCCGGACGACTGCGAGATCGTCGGGATCGACGTCTCGCGCGAGATGCTGGAGGTGGCGCGTGGCCGCCTCAATGGCGGCCTGCCTGCGGTCTCGGGCCTGTGCGAGATGGACGCCGAGAAGCTCGGATTTGCCGACGGGAGCTTCGACGCGGTTGTCGCGATGTACGTTGCCACTGTGGTGCCCAACCCTGATCGGTTGTTTGCCGAGATGTGGCGCGTCTGCCGTCCGGGCGGGCAGATCCTGGTGATCAACCACTTCGCGTCGCAGCAGTGGCTACTGCGGGGGTTCGAGCGCTGCCTGCGGCCATTGTCGCGCGCGGTCGGCTTCCGGCCGGATATGGAGTTCGAGGACTTCGTGAACGTGACCGGGCAGGAGCCGGCGATGGTGGCCCCGGCCAGTCTGTTCGGCTACTGGAAGCAGGTGGAGTTCCGCAAGCCGGCGCACGCCTGATGCGGGTGGCGCGTGCATGCGGGCGCGAGTTTGCCTACACTACGCGCCGCACGCTGTTCCTGCCTGGCGCCCGCGTTAGCCGGGGCCTCTCTGGAGCCCGCCGTCTGGCGGGTTCTCGCGTTTGCGAAGCAGGATCGCCCCCGTTTTTTCAACCTTAGTCAGGAGAGCCAGCATGGCCGCAGAACGTACCCTGTCCATCATCAAGCCGGATGCCGTTTCCAAGAATGTGATCGGCGAGATCTACAGCCGCTTTGAAAAAGCCGGGCTGCAGATCGTTGCCGCGCGCATGATGCATCTGAGCCGCGAACAGGCCGAGGGCTTCTATGACGTGCACAAGGAGCGCCCGTTCTTCAACGATCTGGTGGAGTTCATGATCTCCGGCCCGGTGATGGTGCAGGTGCTCGAAGGCGAGGACGCCATTGCCAAGAACCGCGAAATCATGGGTGCCACCAATCCGAAGGAAGCGGCGCCGGGCACGATCCGTGCGGACTTCGCGACCTCCATCGACGAGAACGCCGTCCATGGCTCGGATGCCGCGGAAACCGCCGCGCGCGAGATCGAGTTCTTCTTCGGCAACGACGGCGTTTGCCCGCGTACCCGTTAAGCACCGGTTCGGGAAGGGCGCGGATCGTCCTGCCCGCGCCCTTTTCGTCTGCCGCGGCGCCTTTTGCGGGCCCCGTAGGCAGGCATCCCCCATGCACAGTACACTAGGGGGTGTTTTCAACCGGTCGCGAGCATGGCAGCGGAAACCTCTACACCTCTGAATCTGCTGGGTTACAGTCGCAGCCAGCTCACCGAGCTGCTGGCGCAGTGGGGTGAGCCGCGTTTCCGTGCCACGCAGCTCGTCAAGTGGATGCATCAGCGCGGGGTCACGGACTTCGACGCGATGACGGACGTATCGCGCAAGCTGCGCGAGCGCCTGTCGCGCGAAACCGAGGTTGCCCTGCCCGAGATCGCGCTGGAGAAGGCCTCTGGCGACGGTACCGTGAAATGGGTGCTGCGTCTGGCGGATGGCAACGCGATCGAGACCGTCTTCATCCCCGAATCCGGACGCGGCACCCTGTGCATCTCCTCGCAGGTCGGTTGCGCGCTGGACTGTACCTTCTGTTCGACCGCCCAGCAGGGCTTCAATCGCAACCTGACGGCCGCCGAGATCATCGGCCAGGTCTGGCTGGCGATGCAGCGTCTGCCGGCCCCTGAGGGCCGTCCCCGCGCGGTCAGCAATGTGGTGTTGATGGGCATGGGCGAGCCCCTGGCCAACTACGATGCCGTGGTCGCTGCCTGCCAGCTGATGACCGACGACAATGCCTATGGCCTCAGCCGTCGCCGGGTGACGCTGTCGACCTCCGGACTGGTGCCGGCGCTGGACCGCCTCAGCGAGGACACCGATGTGGCCCTGGCGGTCAGCCTGCATGCCCCGAACGACGCGCTGCGTGACCGTCTGGTCCCCATCAACCGCAAGTACCCGATCGCGCGCCTGATGGAGAGCTGTCGGCGCTATGTCGAGGCGACGGGCGCCCACAGCGGTGTCACGTTTGAATACGTGCTGCTGGCTGGCGTGAATGATCGCCCCGAACATGCCAATCAGCTCGCGGGCGTGCTGCGGGGCATCCCGGGCAAGATCAACCTGATCCCGTTCAATCCGTTTCCCGGTGCGCCCTTCGACCGCCCCGCCGAAGCGGATATCGAGCGTTTCGAGCGTCAGCTGCAAAAGGCGGGCTACGTCACCACGGTGCGACGTACGCGCGGGGACGACATCGACGCGGCCTGCGGACAGCTGGTGGGGCAGGTGGAGGACCGTACTAACCGGGGGATGCGCATGATTCGTCTGCACGCCGAATTGCCTGAGCGGCCGCGGAGGGCCTCTTGATGGGGCGGCGATGGGGGCGCCCGTTGGCTGTGCTGGTGCTGGGGGTGGCCCTCGGCGGCTGTGCCGCGATGGCGGAGCGCGAGGTGACCGGGGAGCGTGCAGAAGCGGCGGAGGTCAATGCCGAACTGGGCATCGGGTACCTGCGCGAGGGCGAAGTCGACCAGGCCGAGCGCAACCTGAAGCGGGCACTGGAATTTGACGCCAACCATCCGCTCGCCAATCTGGGCATGGCGAACGTCTACGAGCGCCGCGGTGCGTATGACCGGGCGGAGGAACACTATCGGCGGGCGCTCCGGCGCGACGATGGCAACCCGTATGTGCAAACGAGCCTCGGGGCACTGTTGTGCCGGCGCGAGGCCTTTGACGAGGCACAGGAGCTGTTCGCCAAGGCGATCGACAACCCGGACTACGACCAGCGCGAGATTGCCCTGATGAACTCCGGGGTGTGCTTCTCCGATGCCGGCGACAGCGAGCGCGCGGAAGAGAAGCTCCGCGAGGCGCTGCGCATCAACCCGCAGTATCCGCGGGCCCTTCTGGAAATGGCCAGCCTGACCTACGGAGACGACCGCCCGATGCAGACCCGGGCATTCCTCCAGCGCCTGGAAGGGCTGGGCGTGGAGAATTCCGAGACGCTGTTCCTGTGCTATCAGGCGGAGATGGCGCTCGGCAATCGTCGGGCGGCGGACGATTGTGCGGAACGCCTCCGCCGTCAGTATCCGGACAGCATGGAGCTGGTCCGCCTGGAAGACATGGAGCGTAATGGTGGCTGAGCCGCGTGACGACAAGGAGCCGGGCCTGGGCCGGGTCGACGAAGTCGACGATTCCGTTTCCGAGATGGAGCCGCTGCGTACCACGGATGATGATCCGCATGGCGCGTCGGATGTGCCTCCTGCGGGTGGTCTGACAACCCGTGACCAGCCTCCGCCTCCCGATCCCGAGAGCGGCGAAGGCGAGCCCGGCAACAGCCTGCGCCGGGCGCGCGAGGCCGCCGGTCTGGATACCGCCACGCTGGCGCACCGGATCCACCTTGGCCGGGGCACACTGGAGGATCTGGAGGCGAACCGGTTCGACCATATGGCGCCGGCGTATGTTCGGGGCTACCTGCGGGCCTGTGCGCGCGAGCTCGGGGTGAATGCCGATCCCTGGCTACGGGCATTCGAGAGCCACGGGCTGACGGAGCCGGAGCTGCGTGCGGTGGCGACTGCTTCCGCGCGTTCCAGGGGACGGCGGCGTTCCAGCGCGCCGTACTGGCTGACCTTCCTGCTACTGCTGGGGCTGCTGGGGCTGGGGGTGTACGCCTGGACGGAGCGCGGAGGCGGGACACCGTCGTTTCCGTCCCTGGGGTGGACGGAAGACGATCCAGCGGCTGTGTCTCAGGACGCAGCGCCCGCGACCACCGACGATGAATTGGGTGCTCCGCCAGCGCTGATCGAGGAGGCGGAACCCGAGGCCGAGGCACCGGCCGAAGCCGAAGCCGGGAGCGAGGCCAGCGAGGCGGATGCAGAACGGGATCCGGAACCCGTGATGGACACCCTGACCGAGCCGGTACCTTCGGAGGACGCGGCGACGGATGACGTCGAAGCGCATGAGGTGGCCGAGGATCCCGGCCCGGTTTCGGACATGGCCCTTCTGACGGGCGAGACCAGGCCTTCCGCAGAACAGGAGGAGGAAACGGCGGAATCCGATGCCGGCGAGGCCGAACGCGAGGGCATGAGCCGGCTGGTGCTGGATGTCAGCGAGACCTCCTGGGTCGAGATTCGCGATGCCGACGACGAGGTCGTCTTCACCGGCGTGCTGAGCGGAGGCGATCGCGAGGAACTGGAGCTGACATTGCCCGGGCGCGTGGTGCTGGGGAATGCCCAGGGGGTCGAGCTGACCCTGGATGACGAGCCCTTCGATCTCGAGTCGCACATCCGCGGGGACCGCACCGCGCGTTTCGACCTCGAACCCTGATTTTTTCGACTCCGTCCACGTGCTAGGGAAACACCGATCAATGTACACGCTCGCGTTGGCGCCCCAGGTTCCCCGATCCTGCGTTGCGCCGCTTGCCGGTAGAACCACTACCGGCTGCGCACCGCGCCTTGTTCGCACGCAAGAGCGACGAAGCAGCGAGTGTCTACATTGATCAGTGTTTCCCTAGGCGGCGTGAACGGTCCCGAATCCACAAAGGCAACATGAAAGCAATCAAGTCCATCCGCGGGATGCATGACATCCTGCCCGAGTCGATCCATGTCTGGCAGCACCTGGAAGACCGCCTGCGCGACCTGCTGGGCCGCTACGGGTACCAGGAGATCCGCATGCCGGTGGTCGAGGCAACGGAACTGTTCAAGCGCTCCATCGGCGATGTCACGGATATTGTCGAAAAGGAGATGTACACCTTCGAGGACCGCAATGGCGACAGCCTGAGTCTGCGGCCAGAGGCGACGGCCTCCTGCGTGCGCGCCGGCATTCAGCACGGCCTGCTGCACAATCAGGTCCAGCGGCTCTGGTACCTGGGGCCGATGTTCCGCCACGAGCGTCCGCAGAAGGGCCGCTATCGCCAGTTCCACCAGGTCGGGGTGGAGGTGTTCGGCCTCCAGGGCCCGGATGTAGACGCCGAGATGATCGCCATGACCGCGCGGCTCTGGCAGATGCTGGGCCTGGACAATGTCCGTCTCGAGCTGAATACCCTGGGCACGCCCGCGAGTCGCGCGCAGTATCGGGAACAGCTGATCGCCTACCTGGAGCAGCACCGCGATTCGCTGGACGAAGAGGCGCTGCGGCGGCTGCACGACAACCCGATGCGCATTCTGGACAGCAAGCACCCGGAGACGCGCGCGGTGGTCGCGAACGCGCCCAGCCTGATGGACCACCTGGACGACGAATCGCGCGCGCATTTCGACGCCCTGCGGTCGCATCTGGACGTGCTGGGTATCGAATACGTCCACAACCCGCGTCTGGTACGTGGTCTGGACTACTATACGCACACCGTGTTCGAGTGGATCACGGACGACCTGGGGGCCCAGGGCACGGTCTGCGCCGGCGGCCGTTATGACGGCCTGGTGGAGCAGCTGGGTGGACGTGGCACCCCGGCTATTGGCATGGCCATGGGGCTGGAGCGCCTGGTCGCGCTGCTGGAGGCCCGGGAAGACGCACCGCAGCCGCCAGGGCCGGATGCCTACCTGGTCGTGGGCGGTGACGAAATGGTGGGGTCGGCGCTGGCGCTGGCCGAGCTGCTGCGCAGCGAACTGCCCGGGCTGCGGCTGGTCCAGCACTGCGGGGGCGGCAGCTTCAAGTCACAGATGAAACGGGCGGATCGCCTGGGTGCGCATTTTGCCCTGGTGCTCGGAACTGACGAACACGCCGCGGGCACCGTGACGGTGAAGCCGTTAAGATCGCCCGGAGCTGAACAAAGTACCGTACCGCGCGAGGGGCTGGCGCGCCATTTGGAGCAGGCCCTGCACGCTATCGACGCCTGACGCGCGTTCAGTACGTATCGAAACTAGAGAATCGAGAGGACCATGAGTTACCTCACCGACGAAGAAAAAGCCGAGCGCATCAAACAGTGGTGGTCGGACAATGCGATCGCCATTATCGCCGGCCTGGTGCTGGGCGTCGCTGGCCTGATCGGCTGGAACTGGTGGAGCGGTCACCAGGAAGAGCGCGCGGCCGGCGCCTCCGACATGTATATCGCCATGCAGGGCGCGGCGCAGGCCGGCGATAATGCCCGTGCGATGGAGCTGGCTGACCAGTTGATCGAGCAGGGCCGGGGAACACCGTACCGCTCGCTGGCCTGGGTGTTCCGTGCCGACCTGGCGGTTTCCGAGAGCGACCACGAGGGGGCGATCGAGGCCCTGAGCGCCGCTCGTGATGCCGCGCCGGATCGGGGCTACCGGGAACTGCTCACCCTGCGCATGGCGCGCCAGATGATTCTGGCGGAGCAGTATGATGATGCCCAATCGGCCCTCGACGACGTGCGCCGCGATGCCTTTCGTGGCTTGCGCCTGGAACTGGAAGGCGACCTCGCGCGGGCGCGCGGGGATCTCGACCGGGCCCGCGAGCGCTATCGCGAAGCGCTCGACCATGGCCACACACCCGAATACCTGAGCCTGAAGTACGAAGAGCTCTCCGCCTAAAGGATTACTGTTCCATGTCCGTGCCTGCCCCGACGAAGACTGCCATGCGCCTGCTGATTGCCGGTGCGCTCATGCTGTCGCTGAGTGCCTGTGGCCTGTGGCAACGCGATACCACGGAGCCCCCGGCCGACCTGCCCGATTTCGAGGCGGAGGCGCAGCCGGAACAGCTGTGGTCGCGTTCGGTCGGGAGCGGTGGTGAACGCTTTCTCTGGCAGGTCTATCCGGGGGTGGCGGACGACATGCTGGTGATGGTGGATGCCGATGGCCGCGTCTCGGGGATGAACCCCGAGAGCGGAAGCCAGCGCTGGCGGCTGCGCCTGGACGACGCCCGGGTGTCGGCGGGTGTCGGTGTGGGCGACGAGATCGCCGTGATCGGCACCCTGGAGGGCGAGGCCATAGCGGTGGATCTGCAGGGCGATGGCGAGCGCTGGCGCTCGCGTCTGTCCAGCGAGGTCGTGGCGGTCTCGGATGTCGCCTCGGGGGTGGTGATTGCACGCACCAACGATGGTCGCGTGCATGCCCTCGATGCGGCCTCCGGGGCCACGCAATGGACCGCGCTGCGGACCACGCCCTCGCTGAGCCTGCGCGGTGCGCACCGGCCTCAGATGACAGCCGGACGCGTGCTCACGGGCTTCGATAACGGCCGTGTGGTGATGCTCGGGCGGGAGCGCGGCAACGTGCTGTGGGAGACCACCCTCGGCATCCCGACCGGGCGTTCGGAAGTGGAGCGCATGGTCGATGTCGACGGCTACATGCCGATCTACCAGGGTGCGGCGATCGCATCCGGGTATCAGGGGCGCCTGGCCGCCATCGACCTGGACTCGGGCGAGATCTTCTGGGCCCGCGACTTTTCGTCCTATCAGGGTGGGGACGTGACGAACGAGGCGAACGTCCTCGCGGTCACCGATGCCGAGAGCCACCTGTGGGGGGTGGACCCGCGCAATGGCGCCGATCTCTGGCAGAGCGACCAGCTACGCCTGCGCGGCGTCACCGCCCCGGTCGTGGTCGGTGACTACGCCATCGTCGGGGATTACGAAGGCTACCTGCACTGGTTCCACCTGGAGGACGGGCGCATCGTGGCGCGTCTGCGGGCGAGTTCCGGCGCGGTCGTGACCCGCCCCGTGCTGGTGGACGACATCCTCTACGTGGTGACCGACAACGGTCGGCTCACCGCGGTCAATCCGCGTCTGGACTCCGGGGAATGAGCGTCGCTGGCACATACCCCCGGATCCTGCGGTTGCGGTAGCGTTGCCTGATGATCCCTGTCATTGCCCTGGTTGGCCGGCCGAATGTCGGCAAGTCGACCCTGTTCAACCAGCTCACGCGCTCGCGTGATGCGCTCGTCGCCGATGTTGCGGGCCTCACCCGCGATCGCCAGTACGGCATCGGCAAGGTCGGCGACTTCCCCTACCTGGTGGTGGATACCGGTGGTCTGTCGGGCGAGGGCGCCGAGATGGACCGCGCGATGGCCGAGCAGACCCGGCGCGCCGTCGCGGAGGCGGATCATGTCCTGTTCCTGGTGGATGCGCGCGATGGCCTGACCCCTCAGGACCAGGCGATTGCCGACCAGCTGCGCTCGGCCGGGGTCAAGGCCCGGGTCGTGGTGAACAAGACCGACGGCCTGGATGCCGATGCTGTGAGCGCCGAGTTCTATACCCTGGGCATGGGCGAGATCACGTCGATCGCCGCCGCCCATGGTCGCGGCATCAAGGGCCTGATGCAGAAGGTCCGGCGGGCCGTGGCCGCCGAACGGCGCGAGTCCGAAGCGGCCGAGGGAGCAGGGGAGGAGGCCGCGGAGGACGGGCTGGACGAGGCCTCTCAGCAGGCCGCGCTGGACGACTGGCCCGGCATCCGCGTGGCCATTGTCGGGCGCCCGAATGTCGGCAAGTCCACGCTGGTCAATCGTATCCTCGGTGACGACCGCGTGGTGGCCACGGACGTCGCCGGCACGACCCGTGACTCGATCTTTGTCCCGTTCTCGCGCGACGGACAGGATTACACCCTGATCGACACCGCGGGGGTGCGGCGGCGGGCGCGTGTGCACGAGACCATCGAGAAGTTCAGCGTGATCAAGACGTTGCAGGCGATCGAGGCCGCTCATGTCGTGATCATGGTGATGGATGCCCAGGCCGGGCTGTCGGAACAGGATGCCCACCTGCTGGGCCTGGTGATCGACTCCGGTCGCGCGCTGGTGCTCGCGGTGAACAAGTGGGACGGTATGGCGCCGGAGGAACGCGAGCGGGTGCGCGACGACCTGGACCGGCGCCTCGGCTTCGTCAATTTCGCCCGGCTGCGGCTGATCTCCGCCCTGCATGGCACCAATGTGGGCCACCTGCTCGAAGACGTGCAGGAGGCGCATACCAGTGCGTTCGCCAAGGTCTCTACCCCCGAACTGACCCGCCTGCTGGAGAGTGCAGTCGCCGAGCATGCTCCACCGCTGGTCAGCGGTCGCCGGATCAAGCTGCGCTATGCCCATCAGGGCGGACAGAATCCCCCGGTCATCGTGATCCACGGCAACCAGACGGATGCCCTGCCGGGGAGCTACAAGCGCTACCTGGAGAACTTCTTCCGCAAACACCTGGGGCTGGTCGGGACACCACTGCGCATGGAGTTTCGCTCCGGACGCAACCCGTACGCCGGGCGTCGCAATATCCTCACCCTCCGCCAGCAGCGCAAGCGAAAGCGCATGATGCGCCATGTCCGGCGCTGATCCGAGCCGGACATCCGTGGAGGCGCCGGGCGCCCCTGCGCTGTCCGCGTTCGGCCGCGCGGTCGAGCCCTTCCGGGTGATGGACATCCTGGCGCGCGCCCAGGCGGCCGAGCGTGCCGGGCGCGACATCATCCACCTGGAGGTGGGCGAACCGGACTTTCCCACGCCTCCCGCGGTGCTGCGCGCCGGGGAACTGGCGCTGGCGGCCGGTGATACCCGCTACACCCCCGCGCATGGCACCCGCGAACTGCGCGAGGCCCTCGCGGCCGATTACCGGCGCCGCCATCAGGCCGACATCGACCCCGAGCGCGTCGTGATCACGGCCGGGGCCTCCGCCGCGATCCTGCTGGCGCTGGCCGCCGGAGTAAACCCCGGCGAGGAAGTCCTGCTCCCAGACCCGGGCTATGCCTGCAACCGCCAGTTTGTCGCCGCGCGCGGGGCCGTCCCGGTTGGGCTGTCGGTAGCGGCCGAACATGCCTTCCAGCCCACGGCCGAGGCGGTAGCGCAGGCCTGGGGCGAGCGGACCCGGGCCATCCTGCTCGGCTCACCCGCGAACCCCACCGGTACGCGGCTGTCCGCCGATCGTCTCGCGGCGATCGTAGACGTCGTGCGGGCGCGGGGCGGTCTGGTGATCGTGGACGAGATCTACGGCCAGATCCTGTTCGACGAGCCGCAGCGCAGTGCCGCGGCCTTCCATCCCGATGTCATCGTGATCAACAGCTTTTCCAAATACTTCGCGATGACCGGCTGGCGGCTGGGGTGGATGTTGGTCCCGGAGGCATGGATCGACCCGGTTCGCAGGATCGCGCAGAACCTGTTCGTGGCCCCGGCCTCCATGGCGCAGACGGCCGCAGTCGAGGCCTTTGCCCCCGAGACCGAGGAGATCCTGCAACGCCAGGTGCGCGAACTGCAGACGCGGCGTAACGTGCTGCTGGAGGCCCTGCCGGCACTGGGCCTCGAGGTCCAGGCCCGCCCCGACGGGGCGTTCTACATCTACGCCGACTGCACGGCACACGGGGACGACTCCGAGGCGCTTTGTGCACGCATCCTCGACGAGGCGGGCGTGGCGCTCACGCCGGGCACGGACTTCAGCCCCAGCGCGGGCCAGCGCTACCTGCGCATCGCCTACACCCAGCGCGAGTCACGCTTGCGCGAAGCACTGGACCGCCTCGCGTCGCTCCTCGCCTGACACTCGCCTTGTTGAGGCTGGTCCTAGTTCGGCATCCGGTGTTTACGTGCCTTCGGTCTGCATACTGCCAAGCGCTCACTCGCGAGCGCGCCGCGAGGTACTTCTTTGCTCGTGCAAAGAAGTACCCAAGAAACAC
>NZ_ARQK01000035.1 GCF_000385215.1 Thioalkalivibrio thiocyanoxidans ARh2 | reverse complement strand
CGCACGGCGTTGCGGCTCCCTTGTGCAGAATGACTGCACGGCAGTCGCCGCGCCTTGTTCGCACGCAAGAGCGACTCGAGCGCGAGCGTGTACATTCATCAGTGTTTCCCTAGGAGCAATCGACCGCCATGCAAGCCGGCCCCCGCGAGATCACCACGCCCTTTCGGCCCATCCCCCTGGACATACCGGAGGGCATGAAACCCAACGAGTTCTTCAACAGCACCGAAAACCTCGCCGACCTGGTGAACAACAACGGGCTGCTGGTGAACCCGGAGAACCTCCTGCTTTATCGCAAGGCGCTGGGGCACAGCAACGAATTCGACTGCTCCATCATCTACAACACCTCGCAGACCATCCTCGACCCGATGGGGCGCCCGGTGCGGCGCACCCAGGTGCCGGAGCCGGTTCGGCATGTCTGGAATCGGATGAACGGGGTGATCATCGAGTACATGCTGGAGCAGTACCCGGATCCGGCCGAGGCCCTGGTGCTGGCGGGCGAGGCCAGCCTGGATGCGACCTGGCCGCTGACCGCGCCGGGCGTGCCCAGCATCCGCATGCTGCACAACCATTTCATCGTCTTTCCGATGGCCACGCTGGCTGATGCCCCACTGGCGGATCCCGGCAATCCCAATCTGACCGATGGCGGCCAGCACAGCCTGTTCCAGGCCTACATGCGCGATGTCTACCGGGCGTTTTTCACCCGGGCGCTGGATCTGGAGATCCTGCGTCCGGCGCCGGATCAACAGGCGCGCCTGGGACTGACCGGCTACCCGCACGGCCTCCCGAGCTGGGAGATCCAGGGCGGCGTCGAGGCCCTGAAGGACATCCGCTTCTGGCGCGAATACGACGCGGTCCTGCAGGGCTTTCTGGACTTCTACCGGACCTTCTTCTCGCAGGTCTCCACCCGCAATGCGCCGATGCCCGAGGGCGTGCACTTCCCCGATGCAGTGGAGGAGGTCCTGTTGTTCAACAACGATTTCCTGAAGACCGCGAAGAAGGTACGCGACCGCTGCTTCACCGATGCCAAGTACGCCCATGCCATCCGTTGGCAGCCGGCCTTCAAGCAGCTGATCTACCGCAACGACGAGGGTCGCCTGATCGTCACGATCAGCCAGAACTCGATCGGCAACGCGATCACCGAGCTGCTGGGGGTGGTGGTCAATCGGGTGCCGGACGCGGAGGCCTACGAGCGTGTCGAGCCGGCCCTGCTGGAAAAGCTGCTGGAAGTGCGCCGCCGCCTGGTGGAGGTCGATCTGGGCGAAGGCATCGCGACCGCGAGCTGGCCTGCGGCCTGACGGAAGGGTTTGGAGAAGTGCGGTCTTCGCTGCGGGTGGGCTGGGGGGCGCCCGCCCCCCAGCGGTTTCAGGCGACCGACTGGTAGTAGATGTTCTGCGGATGGTTCGCCTGGGCGAAGAAGAACCAGCGTTCGGCGACCATGCCCAGATACTGGATCACGAACGCGGCGATCAGCAGGTTGACCGGGTCGACCCGTGTGACCAGCACGACCAGCAGCAGGATCGCCGGGATCACGAATGCGCCCAGCAGGAAGATCCACTTCATCCCGCGCAGGAACGCCGCCGACATGTGGTGGAAGAACTCCCGCGTATTGAACGACCCGCCCATGAAGCCCTGGGACTTCTGCTGGATCTTCGGGTGTTTCACCCCGATCGCGGTCTGCAGCGTCGACTTTGACTTGATGCGGGCGTTGCGCATCAGCGACGCGCTGCGGGTTCCCAGCCCCAGAACGGTCAGCACGATTGCGACCGTCGCCATAAAGGGGACCAGTGGTACACCGGCCCAGGCGGCATAGGCGGCCGCCAGGGTAAAGCCGTTGGCGGCCCCCAGCACCGTGTAGTTCACCACGGTCAGCGGGGAGTGCCATTCCTGCAGGAACTTGATGCAGGCGTAGATCATCGCGGTGGTGACATACAGCACGATTGCCAGCAGCGCCCCGATCGCCCCGAGCACCATGGTCGGCAGTATGGGTATGTCTCCGGCCAGCGTACCCAGGGGCGGGTTGAACCCGAACGCATGGGCCGCGCCGTACAGGAACACCATGCCCATGAACGCCGGGAGCACGATCACCTCGCGCGAGAGCCAGGAGGTGCGCCACTTGGTAGCGGTGCGCCAGGCCCGTTCCGGCCGGCCCAGGTGAAAGAACGAGGCGACCAGCCCCAGCACCAGGAAGGCCAGCGCGAGCGCGGAACCGAGCGCCAGGAAGTCCGAACCCGGGGGCGGCAGCACGCCCAGAAGGCTCAGTGCCTCGGCACCGAACAGACCGAGAAACAGGCCCTGTCCGGCGCCGATCAGGGTGGTGAGAAAGATAACCGAGAAGGCTGGATGCATAGTGTCTTCGTCCCTGTTTACCAGCTGGTGACGTCGTCGAGCGAGGGTTCGTCCTGCCCGGGCTTCGGCAACTGACTGTCGATCTTCAGCGGGTTGTCCGCGCGTTCGACCTCGTCCTCGCGGATGGTCAGCTGGGTCTTGCGCCGCGGCAGGTAGTGGTTGGCCGGCTTGGTGCCCCATTCCGGCATCAGCTGGTAGCCACCCGCCTCGCGGATCGCCTTGGAGACGACCGATTCGGGGTCATGGATATCGCCGTAGAGCCGCGCATTGGTCGGGCAGGCCCGCACGCAGGCCGGCTTGCGGTCCCATTCCGGCAGTTCTTCGTTGTAGATGCGGTCCACGCACAGGGTGCACTTGGTCATCACCTTGCGCTCGGCATCCACCTCGCGCACGCCGTAGGGGCAGGCCCAGGAGCAGTACTTGCAGCCGATGCACTTGTCGTAGTCGACCAGCACGATGCCATCCGACTCGCGCTTGTAGGAAGCCCCGGTCGGACACACCGGCACGCAGGGCGGCTCCTCGCAATGCAGGCAGGACTTCGGAAAGTGCACCGTCTCGGTGTTCGGATATTCGCCCACCTCGAAACTCTGCACCCGGTTGAAGAAGGTGCCGGTGGGGTCCGCGTCGTAGGGATTCTGGTCGACCAGTGGGCCGGCATCGCCGGAGGTGTTCCATTCCTTGCAGCTGGTCACGCAGGCGTGGCAGCCCACGCAGACGTTGAGATCGATGACGAGGGCGAGTTGGGTCATTTCTTGCCTCCTGGGGGAACGCTGCACAATGTGCGCACTCGCGCTCGAGTCGCTTTTGCGTGCGAACAAGGCGCGGTGACTGCCGTGCAGTCACTCTGCACAAGGGAGCCGCAACGCCGTGCGCATGCAAAAGCGGCCGAGCCCCTGCTTTTCAATGGGTTGTGGGGTTGGCGCCCCAGGTTCCCCGATCCTGCGTTGCGGCTCTTGCCGGTAGAACCACTACCGGCTGCGCACCGCGCCTTGTCTCGGAAAACCTGGGGTGCCAACGCGAGTGTGTACATTGTTCAGCGTTTCCCCAGGCCCGCAAAGAAGTTCAAAACACGTGCCCGTGTGGACTGGCCGGGATACGGTTTGAGCGGCTTGAACTGGGGAGAGGTCTCCTGCGGCTCCCCTTCTTCGGCCTTGTAGATTCGTACGCGGACGTCATACCAGGCCGCCTGACCGGTCACCGGATCGGAATTCGAGATCGGGCCGTCATGCCCCGGCAGCTCCTCGGAGATCAGGTGATTCAGCAGAAAGCCCTTGCGTGACTCGTTGGCGCCCGGGGTCAGGTTCCAGGCCCCCGCGGCCTTGCCGATCGCATTCCAGGTCCAGACGGTGCCGGGCTCGACAGCCTCCGAGTACTTGGCCATGCAGCGCACCCGGCCCCAGGGGCTTTCCGCCCAGATCCAGTCCTCGTCCTCGATGCCGGCGGCCCGCGCGGTGCGCGCGTTCACGTACAGCAGGTTGTGGGCATGGATCTGGCGCAGCCAGGCGTTCTGGGAGTCCCAGGAGTGGTACATCGCCATCGGTCGTTGGGTGACCGCGGCCAGCGGATAGGTGTGCTTGTCCGTGGACTGGTGTTCCAGCGGGTCGTAGTAGAAGGGCAGCGGGTCGAAGAAGGTCTCGACGCGCTTGGCCAGGTGCGTCGGCACCTTGCGCGTGGTCCCCTTGCCCTGGGCGGCGGCGCGGAACTTCATCAGCACCTCGGAGTAGAGGTGGATCAGGACGGGCTCGCCATAGCGCGTGATGCGGTTGCGCTGCGACCACTCGAGATACCCCTTGTTCCAGTTACGCATGTACTGGTAGCTGCGCGGCAGTTCGTACTGGAAGACGCAGTTGTTCTTCGCGTACATCTCCCACTGGTTGGGGTTCGGCTCGCCGCGCAGGGATTTTTCACCCCCCTTGCCGCGCCAGCCGGCCAGGAAACCGATGCCGGAGCCCGGCTCGGTCTCGTAGTTGACCACGAAGTCCGGGTAGTCGCGGAATTTGCGGTCGCCCTTCTCGTTCACGAAGGCCGGCAGCTTCAGGCGCGACCCGAGCTCGATCAGTACATCCTGGAAGGGCTTGCACTCGCCCTTGGGCGGCACCACCGGGATGCGCACCGAATCCACCGGCCCGGTGAACTCGGAGATCGGGCGATCCAGCATCGACATCACGTCGTGGCGCTCCAGATAGGTGGTATCCGGCAGCACCAGATCGGCAAACGCGGTCATCTCGGACTGGAAGGCATCCGCCACGACCAGGAACGGGATCTTGTATTCCCCGTTGTCGTCCTTGTCGTTCAGCATCTTGCGGACCTCTTCCGTGTTCATGGTCGAGTTCCACGCCATGTTGGCCATGAAGATCAGCAGGGTGTCGATCGGGTAGGGGTCGCCCCGCCAGGCGTTGGTGATCGCGTTGTGCATCATCCCGTGCACGGCCAGCGGGTACTCCCAGGAGAAGGCCTTGTCGAGCCGGACCGGCTCGCCCTTGTCGTCCACGAACAGGTCGTCCGGGCTGGCCGGCCAGCCGAGCACCATGCCGTCCAGCGGCTTGCCGGGCTGCACGCCCTCCGGCCCCTTCGGCGTGCGGGCGCAGGGCGGGATCGGGCGCGGGAACGGGGCCTTGTGGCGGAAGCCGCCGGGGCGGTCGATCGTGCCCAGCAGCGACATCAGGATCGACAGCGAACGGATGGTGTGGAAGCCGTTCGAGTGTGCGGCCAGCCCGCGCATCGCATGGAAGGAGACCGGGTTGCCGGTGACCGACTCGTGCTCGACGCCCCAGGAGTCCGTCCAGGCGATCGGCAGCTCGATGCGCTGATCGCGCGCGGTCACGCCCATCTCGTGGGCCAGACGGCGGATATCCTCGGCCGGTATGCCGGTGACGCGCTCGGCCCATTCCGGGGTGTACTCGGCGACCCGGTCCTGCAGCAGCTGGAACGCGGGCTTTGCCCGGGTCCCGTCGTCGAGCTTGAATTCCCCGAGCAGGAAGGGGTCGGCCCCCCGGGTATGGGTCGGCACTGCCCGTCCGGTCTTGCGATCCCACCAGAGCTGGTTCTGCGCGTCGTAGCAGCCCTCTTCCGGCGGGTCCTCCGTGCGCAGAAACATGCCGAACTCGTCCTGGTCCTCGTCCATGTTCACCAGCTGGCCGGCATTGCTGTAGCGTACCAGGAAGTCGCGGTCGTACAGGCCCTTGTTGATGATCTCGTGGATCAGCGCCAGCAGCAGGGCGCCGTCGGTCCCCGGGCGGATCGGGACCCATTCGTCGGCGATCGCGGAATAGCCGGTGCGCACCGGGTTGATGGAGATAAAGCGACCGCCCTGGCGCTTGAACTTGGAGATCGCCACCTTCAGCGGGTTGGAGTGGTGGTCCTCCGCGGTGCCGATCATCACGAACAGCTTCGAGCGTTCGAGGTCGGGGCCGCCGAATTCCCAGAACGAGCCGCCGATGGTGTAGATCATGCCGGCGGCCATGTTCACCGAGCAGAAGCCGCCGTGCGCTGCGTAGTTGGGGGTGCCGAACTGCTTGGCGAACAGCCCGGTCAGGGCCTGCATCTGGTCGCGTCCGGTAAACAGCGCAAAGCGTTTCGGGTCGGTCTCGCGGATCTGTCCGAGTCGCTCGGCGAGGATCTCGAATGTCTCCTCCCAGGAGATCGGCTCGAACTCGCCGTCGCCGCGCTCGGCGCCGGCCTTGCGCCGCAGGGGCTGGGTCAGCCGCGCCGGCGAATGCTGCTTCATGATCCCGGAGGCACCCTTGGCGCAGATCACGCCTTCGTTGATCGGGTGCTCGGGGTTGCCATCGATGTACCGTACCTCCCCGTCACGCAGGTGCACCCGGATGCCGCAACGGCAGGCGCACATGTAACAGGTGGTGTTCTTGATTTCGTGCGACGGGGTCTGTGCCATAGATCGTTAACGCCTTGATAGTTTAGACAATTACGATATACTTGCGTCCCCCTTTCTGCCGCCCGGGGTTACTCCCACTATGCAGTTCCGGGGGGTCCACCACAAGGCATTTCGGGCGCAATCTGCGCATCGATCTGGGGCCCGGATCCGGCGCAGACGTCGGGATGGTCGCGGCAGTGTTATCGTCTCGGGCCAGGAACCTGACAGCAGAGGCCCGCGAATCCGATGAAGGTATGCATTGTTTCCGACAGCCACGACCGCGGCCCGATGCTGGCCCGCGCGATCGAGGCCGGGATTGCCGAGGGCGCCGAGGCGGTCATCCACTGTGGCGACGTGATCGGCGGCAACACACTGCGGGCATCACTGAAGCTGGGTGTGCCGATCCACGCGGTGCATGGCAACAACCTGGGGGACCCGGTCGCGATCTCGCGCATCGCTCACCAGTCGAACGGCCTGCTGCACTACTACGGGCTGGATGCCACCATCACCCTGGGTGGCCGCCGCATCTTTGTCACGCACTATCCCCACTACGCCCACGCAATGGCCTGCACCGGGGACTACGATCTGGTGTGCTGCGGGCACAGCCACGAGACCGAGATCCGCCAGCAGCCGCATGTGCAGGACGGCTCCACCTGGGTCGTGAACCCTGGCACGGTCGCCGGTCTCGGCGCACCCGAGGCGACCTGGGCACTGGGGGATCTCGAAAGCATGTCGTTCGAAATCCGGCCAACGCCGGAAGAGGCGGCAGCGGGAGTCGAGTGATCCGTCAGGGTCCCTGAAGCCTTTCGAATGGTCCGGCTCTGTCCGGTGTTCGGTTCCGGCGGGACCCGCTTGTCAGCGCGTTCATCTCAGGGCATCGTCTAGGTTCCCACCCTGGATGGAGAAACGCGATGACCGCAGAATTTCCGCACAAGCCCCTGCCATCGAGCAAGGCGGCTCCCGGAACCGGGCTTCAGCAGGTAACCGACGAGGAACCGCGGGTCACGCTGGCCTCCTCGGCGCTCTGTGTGCTGACCGATTTCCGCCGCGTGCCGGTGGCCACGATCGGTCCCGACGCGACACTGGGTCAGGCGACGGAGCAGATGATTGCCAGGGGTGTGCGGCTGCTGATCGTGGTCGACGACGCGCGGCGTGTGCGCGGTCTGATCACGGCGCGCGACACGCAGGGGGAACGCCCGATCCAGATGGTCAACGAGCGTGGCTTGCGGCACGAGGACCTTCGGGTGCGTGACCTGATGGCGCCCCTGGAGGATGTGGACCTCCTGGACATGCAACGGGTGATGCAGGCCGACGTCGGTGACATCATCGCGACCCTGAAGGACTGGGGGCGTCAGCATGCGCTCGTCGGGCAGACCGATCCGGCGACCGGCGAGACCCACATCCGTGGCATGTTTTCGGCCACGCAGATTGGCCGCCAGCTGGGCGTGTCGGTGCAGACATTCGATGTCGCGCGGACTTTCGCCGAGATCCAGGCGGCCTTGTCGAAGGCCTACTGAATGCAAAACGGTGGCGGGTTTCCCCGCCACCGCTTCTCCTGGTGAACCGGGCCGCAGCCCGGTCCCGCTACTTGTTGATGCTCTGGTAGTAGTCCATCAGGATCTCCGCCACTTCCGGGCGCGAAAACTCGACCGGCGGCGCCTCGCCGCGGCCCAGCATCTCGCGCACCTTGGTGCCGGACAGGAGCACGAAGTCCTCCTTCGTGTGGTCGGGCGCGTCGCACATCATCACCACGCGGCCGAGCTTCTTCGAGAAGGCGGTGTGGTCGGCCTTGAAGATCTCGATCTCCAGCGCGTCGTCCGGGACCTCGGTGTCGAAGATGGTCTGGGCATCGAACGGCCCATAGTAATCCCCGACCCCGGCATGGTCGCGCCCGATGATGAAGTGGGTCGCTCCCATGTTCTGTCGGAACAGCGCATGCAGTACGGCCTCCCGCGGGCCCGCATAGAGCATGTCGAAGCCGTAGCCGGTGATCATTACGGTGTTCGGCGGGAAATACAGCTCGGCCATCTTGCGAATGGCGGCGTCGCGTACCGGGGCCGGGATGTCGCCGGGCTTCAGCTTGCCCAGCAGCATGTGGATCACCAGGCCATCGGCGTCCAGCTGCTCCAGCGCCATGCGGCACAGTTCCTCGTGGGCGCGGTGCATCGGGTTGCGGGTCTGGAAGGCCACGACCTTGTTCCAGCCGCGCTCGGCAATCTCGTTGCGGATCTCGACCGCGGTGCGGAAGGTGTCGGGGAAGTCATCCTGGAAGTAGGAGAAGTGGAGCACCTGGATGGGGCCCGATACGCAGACACGGCCCACGCTGTTGAAGGCGGCGACGCCGGGATGCTCCATATCGGTGGTGCCATAGACCTTCTCGGTCATGGTTGCCATCTGCTCGGGAGTGAATTCCTCGATGGCCTCGACTTCCTGAATCGCGAGCACCGGATTCCCTTCCATGTTGGGGTCGCGCAGGGCAATGCGCCGGGCCCCGCGGATGGCATCCGCGTTCTCCAGCAGGTTCACAATAGGGACCGGAAAGAACAGGCCGCTGGTGGTCCGCATGTTCTCCGCGCAACTCATCGCATCCGCGACATTCATGAAGCCGGTCAGTGGCGTGAAATAGCCGCCCCCCATCATCACGGCGTTGCCGGCGGCCGCGGAGCTGATCACCACGGAGGGAAGGGTTTCCGCCTCTTTCAACAGGGCGTGATGTTGTTCGGGGTCGTAGACAAACAAGGGCTTCAGGGTGTCTGCACCGTGCGGTTTGATCATGGGGCTTTATCTCCTGCCGACGCTGGATGTGGACTGCATGGGTTGGGCGGTCATGGCCGCCGGATGTCGTGCTCGGGCCGCATGCGATCAGCCGGCCGCGTGGTCGGTCGCAGTGCGAGTCGAACCCGAACGTAGCACAAGATAGTCCATAAAGCGCCGGGTTACTTGACCCCCTTTCAGCCTGTGTCGGCACAAAGAAACTTTCATGGGCGGTCTCGATGTGGCTCGGACCGGGGCTCTGGGCCAGGGCCTGGATTTCGTCATCGGGATGCCCGCCGCAATGGGCTTGGCGACGCAAAAAGGCCGCGTACCAAGGCTTTCGAAACCGAGGCCGGCTCAGGGCGGATTTCCGGTACCGAATAAAGCGGCGGTTGACGCCATAGATTAGCGTTTCCCTAAATTAGCATATCGACCCATTCATTCGGCTTATGTCGCGGCAAGCAAGTTTGATTTGAAGCGAAAGATCGATTTATCACAGACTCGGTGGGCCAATTGGACATGTTGAGGAGGCCTGACGCCGTGATCACTAGTAATCCCTTTGCCGAACTGGCTGCGTTTATTCCACCAGCCGCAATGCAGTGGTATGTCGTGCTCATGGTCATCCTGGTGGCTGCTGGCACGATCCTCGACATGATGCACAAGAGGAGTGCCACGTATTTCTTCGAGAACGCCAAGAAAGCGGAAAAGAACGCGACCCGTACCGTGAGTGGTGGCGAGAAATTCTCGCTGGCGATGCAGACCATTGGGAAAGAGGTCATCACCTCCGGTGAATTCAAGAACCCGAAGCGCCGCGCCTCCCACCTCTTCACCATGTGGGGCTTTATCGTTTTCGTCGTCTCCTCCGCCGTGCTCATCTTTAGCTACCCGACCGAGCCGGCCGCCGGTGTGTGGGGGCTGCTGTGGCACCTGGGCGCCCTGTCGCTCGCCTTTGGTGGTTATTGGTTCTGGTTCTTCATTCGCGTCGATGTGAATTGCGAAGGTCGTCGCTGGTACCAGCTGGTCCGTGCCGATCTGTTCATCGTTTCGCTGCTCGGGATGTCGACGTTCGCCATCCTGTGGTCGCTGACCCAGGGCACCGCCCTCGGCTGGCTGTTCTTCGCGCTGTTCCTCGCGGCTACCACGACCCTGTTTGCGACGGTCTACTGGTCCAAGTTCGCGCACATGTTCTTCAAGCCCGCTGCGGCTTATCAGAAGCGCCTCACCCGGGCCGACGGTTCCGCCGAGAACCTCCCGACCCTCACGCGCGACGACCCCGAGCAACAGCAGCGCCACTCGATGGAGTTGCTGCGTGACGCGCCGATGGACATGGGGAAGGGTATCCAGCGTGAAGAGCCCAACCACTACTAAAGCCATTTACCCGAACATCAGCATCGATCGAGGATTACCATGCCAACTTTCGTATACATGACCCGTTGCGATGGCTGTGGGTACTGCGTGGACATCTGCCCGTCAGACATCATGCATATCGACGAAACCACCCGTCGCGCCTACAACATCGAACCCAACATGTGCTGGGAATGCTATTCCTGCGTGAAGGCCTGCCCGCACCACGCCATTGACGTACGTGGCTACGCGGACTTTGCGCCCCTGGGCCACAGCGTGCGTGTCGACCGCGACGAAGAGCGCGGCACCATTGCCTGGCGGATCAAGTTCCGCGATGGCCGGGAAAAGAATTTCCTGTCGCCGATTACCACCAAGCCCTGGGGCAAGCACATCCCGCAGCTGGCCGACGTGCCCGCGCCGGACAAGTCGATGCGGGACAGCCAGCTGCTGTTCAACGAGCCCAAGTACATCCGCATGGATGAGGGGGATCTGCACACGCTTGAGGCCGCCGGTCTCAAACTGAAAGAAGGGGTGTACTACTGATGGCCTACAAGACAATCGTCGAAGACAACATCGACATCTTGGTTTGTGGCGCCGGCCTGGGCGGCACGGGCGCCGCCTGGGAAGCCCGGTTCTGGGGCCAGGACAAGAAGGTGGTGATTGCCGAAAAGGCCAACATCGACCGCTCCGGTGCGGTTGCCCAGGGCCTGTACGCGATCAACTGCTACATGGGCACCCGCTGGGGCGAGAACAATCCCGAGGACCACGTGCGCTATGCCCGTATCGACCTGATGGGCATGGTGCGCGAGGACCTGCTGTTCGACATGGCGCGCCACGTGGATTCCACCGTGCACCAGTTCGAGGAGTGGGGCCTGCCGCTGATGCGCGACCCGAAGACGGGCGCCTACCAGCGTGAGGGTCGCTGGCAGATCATGATCCACGGCGAGTCCTACAAGCCGATCGTGGCCGAGGCCGCCAAGAAGTCCGCCGACACGATCTACAACCGCATCTGTGTCACCCATCTGCTGATGGACGAGTCCAAGGAAAACCGGGTGGCCGGCGCCGTGGGCTTCAATGTGCGCACCGGCAACTACCACGTTTTCAAGTCGAAGACGGTGATCGTCGCCGCGGGCGGCGCCTCGATGATCTTCAAGCCGCGGTCGGTTGGTGAAGGTGCCGGTCGCGTCTGGTACGCGCCCTGGTCTTCCGGTTCGGCCTATGGTCTGCTGATCAATGCCGGCGCCAAGATGACCCAGATGGAAAACCGTATCGTGCTGGCCCGCTTTAAGGATGGTTACGGTCCCGTCGGCGCCTACTTCCTGCACCTGAAGACGCGTACGCAGAACTGCAACGGCGAAGAGTACGAGTCCAAGTGGTGGCCGCAGCTGCAGGAGATGGTCGGCAAGGAATACCTGGATCCGGAAGTCTCCCACCGGACCCACCGGCCGATCCCGACCTGCCTGCGCAACCATGCGTTCCTCAACGAAGTGAATGCCGGCCGCGGCCCGATCCATATGGTCACCATGGAGGCCTTCCAGGATCCGCACCTCGAAGAGGTGGGCTGGGAGAACTTCCTCGGCATGACCGTCGGTCAGGCCGTGCTGTGGGCGGCCACCGATGTGGACCCCAAGAACGAAAACCCCGAGCTGACCACTTCGGAGCCCTACGTGATGGGTTCGCACGCCACGGGCTGTGGTGCCTGGTGCTCCGGTCCGGAGGATGTCTCCCCGCCCGAATACTTCTGGGGCTACAACCGCATGACCAGCGTCGAAGGCCTTTTCGGGGCGGGCGACGCCGTGGGCGGGACGCCGCATGCGTTCTCCTCCGGTTCCTTTACCGAAGGCCGCCTGGCCGCGAAGGCCGCTTGCAAGTACATCGACGATGGCAAGGCCGACGGCATCCGTGTCTCCGATTCGCAGATCAACAAGCGCAAGGAAGAGATCTACAAGCCGCTTGAGCACTACAAGATCTACAGCAACGAGGTGGTGGCCGGTTCGGTCAACCCGAACTATATCAACCCGCGCCAGGGCCTCGACCGCCTGCAGAAGCTGATGGACGAATACTGCGGTGGTGTGACGGTCAGCTACATGACCAACGAGAAGCTGCTCAACATCGGCCTGAAGAAGATGCATATCCTCGAAGAGGATCTGGAAAAGCTGGCGGCCGAGGACATCCACGAGCTGCTGCGTGCCTGGGAGCTGAAGCACCGCGTGCGCACGGCCGAGAGCGTCTTCCACCACACGCTGTTCCGGAAGGAAACCCGCTGGCCGGGGTACTACTACCGCGGCGACTACATGAAGCTCGACGACAAGAACTGGCATCATTTGACCGTTTCTCGTCGTGACCCGAACACGGGCGAGTACACCATGGAGAAGGCGCCGTGCTATCACCTGGTCGACAAGGACGAGGCCCCGGCCGAACCCGAGAAAGAGGAAGCCTAGGGTGCTAACGTGGCGGGGTCGGTCGCGGCCCCGCCAACAAGCAAGGAAGTCGCGATGGCCGGTGCGTGCGCGCATTGGCCTGCTCTTTCAACCGCCACACCTGAGGGTTTCAAGATGACCAGTGCAGCTGAAGCACAGACACCGCCGGAGACCTCGATGAACATCATCGACCACTCCGACGAGGAGATCCTGGAGATCGCCCACCCCATGTGGAGCGACCTGATCAAGTACTCGAATAAGGGCCAGTACGGTAAGTTCGTCCGCCGGTTCTCCTATCATCTGCTGTTCGGCCTTAACGAGGTTGAGGTGGGCAAGCAGTTCGCCCAGAGCGAGCTGACCCGCAACCTGAGCGAGGATTGGGATTACCTCGGCATCATTCGTCGTGGCGAACACGTGACCGTCCTGTATCGCGTGCGTAGCACGATAAAGGAAGGGGAGTGGCTCGGACGCATGGTCCTTGGTTACGAGGACGGCGAGGTACGCATCTTCGGTGCGTCCATTTTCTGAGATTGCGGGACTTTGAATGACAGATGTAATCAAGGACAACAAGTACGTCGAACTGAACTATCAGGTGATCGACGAGAAAACCGGCCAGGTCCTGACCGAGGTCGAATTCCCGCTGGGGTACGTGCACGGCGTCAACGAGGTCCTGTCGCCCCAGGTGATGGGCGAGCTGGAGGGCAAGGCGCAGGGTGAGACCATCGAGGTCCCCATCGACTGCAACGCGCTCTATGGCCCGCGCGACGAATCCCTGGTGATTACCGAGGCGATCGAGAACGTGCCGGAGGAATACCGCAAGGTCGGTACGGCGATCCTGATGGAAAACGACCGCGGCCAGACCAAGAGCTTTCTGGTCACGCGGATGGACGAGAAGAGCATTACCATCGACGGTAACAATCCCCTTTGCGGCCGACAGGTGATTTTCAAGCTGAATGTATTGCTGGTGCGTGACGCCTCCGATGAAGAGATCGCGCATGGTGGCAAGGTGGAGTCGGGCCCCGAGATCGACAGCGGACGCGCGGTGCCCATCGAATGAGGGGGCCGGTTCGCCCGGCCCGTCAGTAAGTCGGGGGAGCGAGGCGAGAGCTCTCCACCCCCTCTTTTTCATCGAAGCGAGGTGAACGAAACATGAGCCAGGATACCGAGAAGAAACATCCGCAGGTCCCGGATGGCAAGTCGCGTTATCTCGTGACCCGTCAGATGCCGCCCAACGAGAAGGGCTTTGTCGGTTACGAGACGATCTGGGAGTCCTTCCAGAAAGAGGCCGAGTACCAGACGCCGAAGCGTCCCTGAACCCAGGGTGCCTTTGATGGCCGTGCCTCTTTCTGAAGGGGTACGGCGCATGCGTCCGCCCGCGATGCTCTTCGCTGGCGGACGTTTGTTTTTTACCCCCCGGATGACGGGAGCTCCCGGCCTGCGCACGCGTGATCCCTGGGTTTGTCGACGATCTTTCGTGATGACCATCCCCGGACGCTAGCGCGTGGGTTCGGACTCCTCGTGCGGCTCCTGGAATTCTCGGGGACGGCCCGGCTGGGCCATGTGGTCGGGGTTGGCCCAGCGCATTAGCGCGAGGGCCAGCAGGATGGTGGGGATGCCGATGAGGGCGGAGCTGACGAAGAACCAGAACCAGCCCAGGTGCTCGGCGAACACCCCGGTAAAGCCGGCCAGGAACTGACCCGGAAGGGTCATGATCGAGCTGAACAAGGCGTATTGCGTGGCGGTGTAAGCCGAATTGGTCAGGCTGGAGAGATAGGCGATGAATACCGAGATCGCCATCCCGCCGGCAAGGTTGTCCGCCATGATCGCGAATATCAGGCCGTAGATTTCCGGCCCCAGCGTCGCCAGCCAGGAGAAGGTCAGGTTGGTCGCGGGGGCCAGGATGGCAGTGGCGATCAGCATGCGCATGATGCCGAAACGCACCACCAGCAGCCCGCCCAGGGCGGCCCCCGTCAGGGTCATTGCCAGGCCGAAGGCCGCGGCGATGTTCGCGATCTCGTCCTTGGTGAAGCCCAGGTCGAGATAGAACGGGTTGGCCATCACCCCCATGAAGATGTCGCTGATGCGGAAGATCGCGATGAACGCGATTACCACCAGGGCGATCCGTCCGAAGCGTTGCCAGAAATCCACGAACGGGCAGATGACGGCCCCGATAAACCAGGCCTTGAAGGCGCGCCAGAGCCCGGTGTCGGCGGTGTTGTTGATGTAGTGCACTACGCGCTCTTCCAGCTGCGCGGTGTTTGCGTCACGCGGGGCGACTTCCGGCTCGCGCACGATCAGGGTGCAGACGACCCCGACCAGCATCAGCGTCGCCATCGCCGCATAGGAAAGGCTCCAGCTGCCGGCAGCCGCGATATGCAGTGCCCCGGCCCCGGCGGTCAGCAACGCGACCCGGTAGCCGAACACATAGGCTGCGGCCATTGCACCCTGGCGTTCCTGGCTGACCGCCTCGATACGGTAGGCGTCGATCGCGATGTCCTGGGTCGCCGCGCCAAAGGCGGTCAGTACCGCCCAGACCGCGACCAGCCAGAGCTGTTCGGTGGGATCGGTGAAGGCAATCCCGAACAGTCCCAGCATGATGGTCGCCTGCGCCGCCAGCATCCACGCGCGCCGCCGCCCGAAGATCCGGGTCAGCAGCGGGAGTGGCATCCGGTCCACGATCGGGGCCCACAGCACCTTGATGCTGTAGGCCATGCCCACCCAGGAGAGGAAACCGATGGAGGCGAGTTCGACGCCGAGATCGCGGAGCCAGGCGGTGAAGGTGCCGCCGGTCAGCAGTAGTGGCAGCCCGGCGGCAAAGCCGAGAAACAGCATGCCCACCACCCGCGGGTGGCGGTAGACGGCCAGGGCCGCGCGCCAGTCGCGGTGCGGGCGGTTCTGCGACTCGGCGGCCGTGCTCATGCGGGGCCCGGAGAGGGTTCAGGGCGTGTAGTCATAGTCGATCCAGAACGGGGCGTGATCGGAGTAGCGATCGTCCGTATGGATGTACGGATCCCGGGCGGTCTCCGCAATACCGGGAGTGGCGATCTGGTAGTCGATGCGCCAGCCCACGTTCTTTGCCCAGGCCTGCCCCCGGTTGGACCACCAGGTGTACTGCTCGGGACGGTCGTCCAGTCGCCGGAACACGTCCACCATCCCGATCTCGTCAAACAGGTGATCCAGCCAGGCGCGCTCCTCGGGCAGGAACCCGGAGTTCTTCTGGTTGGATTTCCAGTTGCGCAGGTCGATCTCCCTGTGGGCGATGTTCCAGTCACCGCAGATCACCCACTCGCGCCCGTCCTGCATGCGCTCGGCCAGCCACGGTCGGAAGAAGTCCAGGAACCGCCATTTGGAATCCTGCCGGTGGTCCCCCGAGGAGCCCGAGGGCAGGTAGAGCGACACCACGGAGAGGTTTCCGAAACGCATCTCCACGTAGCGGCCCTCGTTGTCCGCCTCCTCGAAGCCAATGCGCGTGATCACCTCGTCCGGCTGGCGCCGGCTGTACAGGGCGACCCCACTGTAGCCGGGCTTGACCGCGTCCACATACGCGCAGTGGTAGCCGGGGGGATGGAAGGGCTCGCCTTGAATCTGGTGGATCTGGGCCTTGGTCTCCTGGATGCAGACCACGTCGGCCTCGGTCGTCGGGAGCCAGTCGAAGAAGCCCTTGCGGGCGGCGGCACGGATGCCGTTGGCGTTCATCGAGAGTATGCGCATGGCCGGGAACGATACCGGCGCGCGCGCGTGCAGAAAAGGGCCGGCATGATGAATCCAGCCGCGCCTGTGTCAGAATACGGCGTTTTCCGACGGAGCCCTCGCGATGACCGCCCATGCCTTTCTCGACTACGCCCTGGAACGCGACGTGCTGCGTTTTGGCGAGTTCACCCTCAAGTCGGGGCGGGTGAGCCCGTATTTCTTCAATGCCGGGCTGTTCAACCGGGGCTCCGATCTCGTGCGCCTGGGCGAGTTCTACGCGCAGGCGATCGTCGATTCCGGGGTCGCCTTCGACCTGGTCTTTGGTCCGGCGTACAAGGGCATCCCGCTGGCCGCGGCCGTCACCGAGGCGCTGTACCGCGATCACGACATGGACCGTCCCTGGGCCTTCAACCGCAAGGAGGCCAAGGACCACGGCGAGGGCGGCAACATCGTGGGGGCGCCGCTGGCCGGGCGCGTGCTGATCGTCGACGACGTGATCACCGCCGGCACCGCCATCCGTGAATCGGTGGAGCTGATCCGCGCGGCGGGCGCCACGCCGGTGGCCGTGGCCATTGCCCTGGATCGCGAAGAGCGCGGCCGCGGCGAGCGATCGGCGATTCAGGAGGTCGAGGACGACCTGGGCCTGGAGGTCGTGCGCGTCGCTCGGCTTGGGGATCTGGTGCAGATGCTGGAGCAGACCGGCCGCGCCCCCGAGCACCTCGAGGCGCTACGCGCCTACCGCGCCGAATACGGGGTCTGACCGGTTCAGGAGGCGTCTTCTTCCGAACTCCCCAGCCGCTCCAGGCGGCGCTGCAGTTCCAGGGCCCGCAGGCGGTATCCGCGTGCGGCCTCGAACTCGGGATCCAGCTCCAGCGCCTCGTCCCACAGGGCGATCGCCTCTTCCAGATCCTGGTTGCGGTAGCGGCGGATTGCCGCCGAATGCAGCTCCTCCTTGCGCTTGTCGCGCAACTCCCCCCGTGCCTCCCGGGCGTCGTCCAGCTCGGGGTCGGCCTCCAGCGCCCGCCCGTAGGCGGCCAGTGCGGCCTCGGTGTCGCCCGCATCGCGGGCCTCGTCCCCGCGCTGCCCCCAGTAGCGACTGGTCGCTTCTCGTTCCAGCTTCTCGAGTCGCTGCGCGTGAAGGCCGTTGTCGGTCAGCGCACCTGCCTGCCGGACCCCGTCGCGCGCGTCCTCGTACCGCCCCGCCTCCAGGTCGGCCTCGATCGCGCGCAGGTAGGCCTCCTCGTCGTCCCCTCCGCCAAGGGCCGTCAGTTGCTCGTCGAGCCCCTCCGCATCGTCGGCGGACGCCTCGCGCGCGGCGGTCTCCGGTATGCGCAGGCGCTGGCCGGCCAACAGCCGCGACGGGCGCTCGATATCGTTGTAACGCGCAAGGATCAGGAAGCGATTGGCATCACCCAGGTACCGCCGGGCCAGCTGGCCCAGTGTCTCGCCCGGCTCCACCGTGTGCGAAAAGTAGGCCGAACCGAGCTCCTCGCGCGGCTCCGCATCCAGCTGCGCGCGCAGGCTGCGCGCGACCCGGTGACCGGGCTCGCCCTCCAGGAACCGGTCCAGGGCCGGGTCCGCCCGTTCGATGTCCCCTTCCTGCAGGGCCTCGATGATCTCCGCGATGGTCAGGTCTTCCGCCGGCGCGGGGCCTTCTGCAGCGGCTTCTTCTGACACCTCGGGTGCCTCGGTGACCGGTTCTTTGTCTTCTACTTCCAGCATTGCGCAGCCGGTCAGCAGGGCGACAAGGGGCAGCGCTGCCCCGACAACACGACGTGCCATGTTCAGTCCACAGGCCAGAAGAGGATTGCCAGTACGGCGAGCAGGAGCAGGGCCCCCAGCAGCATCGGGCGGACCGCGGCGTGCAGGTGGCGGTGGCCCGGCGAGGCGATGCTCTGCGCGCGCCAGGCCGCGATGGCCACATTGTCGCCATGCGTGCCACCCCGTTGCGCCGCGCGGGCGGCGGCTTTCATGCAGGCCGCCTGAAGATCCGACTGGTTCAGCCACCGAGCGCTTTCCTCCGGACCCAGCTGTTCCCAGTACCCATCGGAGCACAACAGGAAGCGGCTATCGGGTGTCAGCGGGGCCTCGCCATGGTCCACCCGTATCGGGTCGACCACCCCCAGGGCCTGCAGGAGCTGGTTCTGTTCCGGATGGGTCGCCATGTCTTCTTCGCGGATCTCGCCGGCATCCACCAGCGCCTGAACCCGGGTGTGGTCCCGCGTGCGGGTGATCAGGCGCTCTCCTTCGAAATGATACAGACGGCTGTCACCGCAGTGGGCCCACCAGGCCCGCTGCGGCCCGGCATACAGCGCGACCAGCGTAGTCCCGGGCTGGTCACCGGGTGCCGCGCCGGGTTTGTGCAGGGCGGCGTGGGTCTCGCGAAAGAGGCGCTCCAGGAGCGCCGCCGGGCCCTCCGGGCGACCGCCGCATTCGTTCCACAGGCGCTCGGCGGTGGCGATGGCCGTATGCGCGGCCTGTGCGCCGCCCGCATGCCCGCCCATCCCGTCCGCGACGACCATCAATGCGCACCGGGTATCCGGACAGGACCATACACCGACCGCGTCCTGCTGCTCGCGCCGCCCGCCGATCTCCGTGGCTGTTGCGGTCTCCATCCCCTGTCTCCGCGCCGGGTTCCAAGCCCATCATGGCCCAGGCGGCGGGTCGCTGTCAGTGCGCCCGGCGTTTCTTTACCCGGTCGCCCCGATCCAGAAGTCGATGGAGCGGCCGAGGAAGTCGTCCCAGGTCATGTAGTGGGAGCCGTCGCAGGAAAAGGTCAGGCTGACCATCCCGTTGAACAGGTTTACCGAGGCCGAGCGAAGGTAGATGGTCTCGTCGGCGAAACGCAGCGCCTTCAGCCCCTGCAGTACGCGGCCAACGGCCTCCTTCGGGATAAGGGCCTCTTCCGGATATGGCTCGTGAGGGAAGGCGAGGCAGACATCCGGATCGGCCAGCGATTCGTGCGTCAGGATGCGGTAGCGGTAGGGGTCCTCGGTGGTCCAGAGCGTCGCCCGCGAACTGGAAAAGTGGAACACCCCTTGGAACACGCCGCGCTCGGTGAACAGTTCCTCGATGATGGCCAGCGCGGTGTCCATGTTCTGGTCCATCAGGCTCTCGGTACGGCTTTGCAGGAACAGCGTGCCGCGGATGGACGGGTCACCCTTGATCTGGCGCCACTCGCTGGGTTCCTCGTAGAGGTCCTCCGACAGGTCCGGCAGGTTGCGCAGGTCGAAGTCCGCGCCGAGGAATCCGAGTGCCGTGCCGTTTTCGTCGCGCACCAATTGCAAAGCGGTCAGCGACGGGCGCCGACCGAGCAGGCTGATGTAGGCCTCTGACAGCAGGAAACCCTCGGCCGGCACCGCCTCCTTCATGTACGGGCGCTGCGACCGGTCGCGGCCGAAGTGTTCCGGAAGCACGCCACTGCGTGAGATGTTGTCGGACAGCTGGATGCCCTCGGTATTGAGTGCATACACGAAGGTGACCTCCGGGATCTGCCGGATCGCCTTCTCCAGGATCGAGTCCAGCGCCTCGCGTTGTGGCCAGGCCGTGCTCAGACGGGCTGCAATTTCGGCCAGCGGCTCCTGCAGCCGGGCCTCCAGGTACTCGCGCTGGTGCTCGATGGCTTTTTTCAGTTCCGTCATGGTGCGCTGTCGTCTCTTTTCGGTGCGGCGTGATTATCCCCGATCGCACATGTCGGTGTCGTGAAGCGGGTCCGGCTCCTGCTCCGGGCCCACCCCGCAACCCCAGCAGGAACTGTGCCGAACCAGGAGATTTACGCGACCGCAAGCCCTGTCAGAGTGAGGGCCGGCGCGTTGGGATCAGTCGCGCCGGTCGAGACGACGCCGGCGTCGCAGCCACCAGCCGGCAATGCCCCCTCCGACCACGGCGAGCAACGCCAGTCCTGCCACATGCTCCGGGGCGCTCAGGTAGTGCAGCAGTGAGAAGCCGTCGCCATGGCCGTGCCCCGGGTGGGCGAGGGCGGGGCCGCTGGCGAGCGCGAGGACTGCGGGAATCAACGGGCGCATCGACATCGTGGGTTCCTCCTGACTGAACCGTAAGTTTCACCATAATGCCCGGCGGGCGCCGCCGCCATGCCCGTCATCCCGTATCGTCGTGAGCAGTTCATCGGGCGGTTTCCGTGGTCCCTTAGCAGATGCGGGGCAACTGTTCGCCGGCCGGCAGGATCACGCGGCGTTCCACGCCGGTCGCGAGACGTCGGATGACCGCGGGCTCGCCCGCCTCGGCCTGGCCGATGGCGAGGGCGCCGGCCGTCTCCGGTCGTGACCGCAGCACGCTCAGGGCACGTTCGGCTTCGGCTTGTGGCACGGCGGCCAGGAAGCGGCCCTCCGAAGCGCTGTGCAACGGGTCCAGACCGAGGATCTCGCAGGCCCCGCGCACGTCCTCGCGCACCGGGATGGTGGCATCGTCGAGCACCACGCGGCAGCCGGAAGCATCCGCCAGTTCCTGCAGCGCGGCCACCGTGCCGCCGCGGGTGGGGTCGCGCAGGGCATGCACGGGCACGTCGGTTGCCAGCAGCGCCGCTACGGCCCCGGAGACCGGGGCGCTGTCGCTGGGGATCGGCGGGTCCAGTCCCAGGCCCTCGCGCGCGGCCAGGATAGCGACGCCATGGCGGCCCAGATCGCCGCTGGCCAGCAGCACGTCGCCGGGCTGGATCGCATCCGGCGCGATCCGCACACCCTGCGGCACGATGCCCACCCCGCTGGTGTTGAGGTAGGCCCCGTCGCCACGTCCGGCCTCGACCACTTTGGTATCGCCGGCCACCACCTGCACACCACATTCTTCGGCGGCCGCCCTTACGGAGGCGAGGATGCGCCGCAGGTCCTCCAGGGGCAGCCCCTCCTCGAGGATCAGTCCCAGTGTCAGCCACAGTGGCCGCGCCCCGGCCATCGCCAGGTCGTTGACCGTGCCGTGCACCGCGAGGCGGCCGATATCGCCGCCGGGAAAGAACAGCGGGCGCACCACGAAGCTGTCGGTGGTCATGGCCAGGCGTCCGTCCGTTGCGTCGAGCACGGCCGCATCGGGGGCGCCGCGGGCCGGGGTGCCCAGTGCCGGAAGGATCAACTCGTCCAGCAGCTTCGCCTGCAGTCGGCCCCCGCCGCCATGCGCCAGGCGGACTACCTCGGTGGTCATGCCCCCTCCCGGTAGTGCAGGTAGGCGGCACAGGCCCCCTCGGAGGACACCATCGGCGCGCCCAGCGGGGTGTCCGGGGTGCACTCGCGGCCGAAGGCCGGGCAGTCAGTCGGGCGGCGCAGTCCGCGCAGGACCTCGCCGGCGATGCAGGGCCCGTCTTCGCCGGTTGCGGGCGGCGCGACCCCGAAGCGCTCGACGGCATCGAAGCGGGCGTAGGCCGGGCGCAGGCCCAGCCCGCTGGCGGGCAGGCGGCCCATGCCGCGCCACTCGCGTTCCACCGGCTCGAACACGCGGGTGACCGCCTCGCGCGCGGCCGCGTTGCCGTCCTCGCGGGCGGCCCGGTCGTAGCGGTTCTCGACCCGGGCCTCGCCGCGTTCCAGCTGCTCCACGCAGGCCCGGATCCCGGTCAGCAGGTCCACCGGCTCGAAGCCCGTTACCACGATGGGCACCCGAAAATGTTCGGCGATCGCCTGGTAGGCCGCGGCACCCTCCACGGTGCAGACATGACCGGCGGCCAGAAAGCCCTGGATGCGGTGGTCCGGGTCCGTCAGCAGGGCCTCCATCGCCGGCGGCACCAGCGAGTGCGAAACCAGCAGCGACAGGTTGGACAGCCCCAGGGCCTTGGCCTGCAGCACCGCGATCGCGGCGGCCGGGGCGGTGGTCTCGAAGCCCACCGCCAGCAGCACCACCTCGCGCTGCGGGTGTTCGCGCGCCAGTGCGACCGCATCCAGCGGCGAGTAGATCACGCGCACATCCCCGCCGGCCGCGCGCGCGGCGTTCAGGTCGCCCAGCGCGCCGGGTACGCGCAGCATGTCGCCGAAGGTGCACAGCATCACCTCCGGGCGGCGGGTCAGCAGCACGGCCTGGTCCAGGGTCTCGGTGGGCGTCACGCAGACCGGGCAGCCGGGGCCGTGGAGCAGCTCGACCGAGTCCGCCAGCAGGTCGTCCAGCCCGTGGCGCAGGATCGCGTGGGTCTGGCCGCCGCAGACCTCCATCAGGGTCCAGCGCCGGGTGCAGGCCGCGCGGATGGCCGCGACCTGCTGCAGGATCAGCGCCGGGTCGCGGTATTCGTCCAGGTGCCTCACGGGCCCTCCGGCGCGGGCGGCTCGTGCTCGGGGATCGCGCGCAGCGCCGCCAGGGTACGCTCGGCCGCGGCTTCGTCGATAGTGGCGATCGCGATGCCGGCATGCACCAGCACGTAGTCGCCGGGCCCGGCCTCCGGGGTGCAGGCGAGCGACACCGTGCGCGCCACGCCACCGAAGCGGACCCGCGCCTGGCGGAACAGCGGGTCGTCGCCCTCTACCGCGTCGATAAGGCCGGGGATCGCAAGGCACATGGGTCAGTCTCCTCCTTCCGGTCGGGCCGGGTGTGCGGCGCGGCGCGCGACCACCGCCTGCCCCAGCGCCAGTCCACCATCGTTGGGCGGAACGGCCTGTGGCCACAGCGGGCGAAAGCCGGCGTCGCGCAAGGCCGCCACGCAGCATTGCAGCAGATGCCGATTCTGGAAGCATCCGCCGGTCAATGCCACGGTCTTGCGGTCACCCACCCGGGCGGCGGCGACCGCGAACCGCGCCAGCGCGACATGCAGCCGGGCGGCGATCGCCTCAGGGGTGGCACCGGCCGCCTGCGCGGCCAGCAGGGCGGCGATCAGCGGGCCCCAGTCCGCCTGCCAGGGCATCGCGTTCTCCAGCTCGAGATCCGGGGCATCCACCGTCCCCGGTGCGGCCTCTGCCGCCTGCTGCACAAGCATCGCGGCCTGCCCCTCGAAGCCGGCGCCGGTGCGCAGTCCGGTCAGGGCCGCCACCGCATCGAACAGCCGCCCGACGCTGCTGGTCCAGGGCGCATTGACCCCGCGATCCAGGGCGCGGAGCAGCGGTGGCCACTCGGCATCGCCAAACAGCGCCCGGGCCGGGCTGGCCGCCAGGGCCGCCGTATCGCCCGCGAAGTGCGCATGCAGCAGCCCCAGCAGCGCGCGGCGCGGCTCGCGGATCGCGGCCTCGCCCCCCGGCAGGCGGAACGGGCGCAGGTGACCCCGGCGCTGCCAGCCACCATCGGCGTGCACGGTCAGGCACTCGCCCCCCCAAAGCGCCCCGTCCGTACCCAGCCCCGCACCGTCCCAGACCAGTGCCAGGGCCGGGGCCTGCACCCTGTGTTCGGCCAGGCAGGCCGCGGCATGGGCGTGGTGGTGCTGCACGGAGAAGACCGGCATGCCCGGGCCCTCGGCCAGCGCCGTGGAGGCATAGTCCGGGTGCCGGTCGCAGGCGATTCTTTCGACATCCGCGCCGCAGAGGCCGGCCAGTGCGCGGGCCTCGCTGTCGAGGCGGCGCAGGGCCGGATCGCTGTCGAGGTCGCCGACATGGGCGCCGACCACGACCTCGCGTGTCAGGGCCAGCGCGGGCGCGGCCTTAAGGTGACCTCCCAGAGCCAGCGTGACCGGGTCGGCCTGTTGCAGCGGGATGCGCAGTGGCATGGTTCCCCGTCCCAGGCGCAGGCACTGCGGCTGCCCGGCCGCGATCTGGAACACGCTGTCATCCAGCGGCCGCGCAATCGGACGGTCGTGGTCGAGGATGGCATCCGCGATCCCGCCCAGGCGGGCCACGGCCTCCTCGCCGGAGATACAAAGCGGCTCGCCACTGCGGTTGCCGGAGGTGCAGACCAGCGGGATGCCGAGCGCGTCCAGCAGCAGTTGGTGCAGGGGCGTGGCCGACCGCATCAACCCGAGGCGGTTCAGCCCCGGGGCGATGTTCCCGGCCAGCGGCGCATCAATCTTGCGACCCAGGAGCACGATCGGGGCCTCCGGGGCATCCAGCAGTCCCCGTTCCGCATCGGATACGTGGGCCAGACAATCCAGCCAGTCGCCGTCCGGCAGCAGCACCGCCAGCGGCTTTTCCGGGCGCTGCTTGCGTGCGCGCAGGCGGGCAACCGCGGACTCGCGGGTGGCGTCCGTCAGCAGCTGGAATCCGCCCGGGCCCTTCAGGGCCAGGATGTGCCCCGCGCGCAGGGTCGCCACGGCGGCTTCCAGCGCCGCATCATCGGTGGCCTGTTCGGCGCCGTCCGGCGCACGCAGTACTAGCCGGGGTCCGCAGTCCGGGCAGGCCATGGCCTCCGCATGGAAACGCCGATCCCCGGGGTTCTCGAACTCCGCCCGACAGGCCGGGCACAGCGGGAAGTCGTGAAGGGTGGTGTGGGCGCGCGCCCAGGGCAGCGCCGTGACAATGCTCCAGCGCGGCCCGCAGGCCGTGCAGGCGGTAAACGGATAGTGGTAACGCCGCGCCGCCGGATCGCGGATCTCGGCCAGGCAGTCGGGGCAGGGTGCACGGTCCGGGGCCAGGGCCGGGGCACCACCCCGGTTCGGCCCCGCAGTGATTCGGAAGCCGCTCTCGCCGGTGGGGGCCCCGGAGGTGACGGAAATGTCATCTAAGCGCGCGGCCGCCGGCGCCTCTTGCACCAGTCCCGTACGAAACGTATCCAGGCGGGCCGCGTCCCCTTCGGCCTCGATCACCACGCCCTCGGGTGTGTTGCCGACTGTGCCGGCCAGCGCCAGGCGCTGCGCCAGCGCCGCGACGAATGGCCGGAAGCCCACGCCCTGCACCCGGCCGGTGACGAGCAGGCGCCAGCGCTCCCGCGCCGGGGTGCGTGTCGCGGCCGTATTCACGCCACGTCCAGGCTCCGCAGCAGGATCTGTTGCGCCTCGGGGTGGGTCTCGTCGTCGGAGGTCTCCACCTCCAGCTCGGCGCCTTCGGCCAGTGTGCCGCGGGTGCCGTCCTCGAAGTGCTCGCGGAAGTGCTCCGGCGTGATATGCGACAAAGCACCCAGCCATACCCGCACCCGGGTCACCCGCTCGGCGTTGTGGTCCGTGGCCACTTGTTCGATCTTGCGCATCAAATCGGCCATCAACGAAAACTCGTGCATTGCTCCTCCGGGGTTGTGTTTCTGTGCACGCGTGCGCCGGGGAGGTTTTACGGTGCGCTGCGAGAGACCTCTGTCGAGGCGAAAGCATTCTGCCCGTGCGCGCGTACGCGGTACAGCGGTACATACGGGGGTGCCGCATCCTCGATGCACCCATGCTGCGACCCTGCCCGGTCAGTGGTGGCGGTGTCCGCGGTGATGATCACCGGGCTGGCCTTCGTGGCCGCGGCGGTACCCCCATGCTGTTTCGCAGCGCGCCTTCTGTTCCGAGCAGTGCATCCATGTCCAGATGATAGGCCAAGTGGCCCTGCCGCTCGCCCCGGCATTCCGCGCATCGCGCACATCCGGGTGGCGCAGGGGCACGTCCATTGATGACCGTGCCCGCAGCGGAGGCTCAAACGATCCAGCGGGTCCAGTGACCGTAGCGGCCACGGATCGGGCCGCGGCGGATACACAGCGCGATCAGGGCCACGGCACTGGCCAGGCTGGCGACGATCGACAGTGCCCCGGCCCCGTAGATGAATGGTGTCACGAACAGTGGCAGTGCCAGCGGGATGATCAGGAAACGCACTGGCCGCGCCACTTCACCCATGGAGATCGCCGCGGCGGTGATCACCATGGCGCCGATCAGGTGGTCCCAGTCGGCGAGGCCGCCGTCATGGCCGAGCGTGACCCGGGTGAGCATCAGCCCGCCCCCGATCAGCATGCACAGCGCCAGGTTCCACGGCAGGCCCACGCCCGTGCCGAACGATTGCTTCAGGATCTGCAGCGCCGGCTGACGGAAGTCATCCCGGCCCACGCCCGAGCGGCCGGTATCGGTATCGCCGACGAAGAAGATCTTCAGTACCGGGCGACCAAGCATGTAGCGGCGGTACAGGAACTCGCCGCTGGCGACGAACTCGTTGGACGCGTAGGCGATCTGCAACAGCATCGCCGCGGCGGCAATCAGGCAGGGTGTGCACCAGGTGCCGATGACGATGGGCTGGATAATGATGAAGGTGATCGAGACGATGCCGAGTGGCACGATCAGCACACCGAAGGCCGCGACCACCCAGGGCATGGTGCGCCAGCGGTTGGCCGCCCCCATCAGCCCGATCAGGATCTCCAGGGCATAGACAATGGCTCCGAGGCCGGCATCGGGAATGGGCCAGGCCTCGGAAACCTCCGACGTGACGACATCTTCGGTGCCGCTGAGGCCGGGACGCGTGCCAGCGAAGAACGGTTCCCAGGCGGCGTCGATGTGGCCGAGCTGGTAGGCCGCCATGTGGCGGGCCAGGAAAAAGCCGACGAAGGCGAGCGCAATGACCGGGATGCGCTGGAACCAGTCCGAAGGGTTGTTGTTCCATCCCGGTGGCGCGGTGGGGCCGGTGGTCGCCGCCACCGGCGAGATGCCGGGCGCGGGGCGTACGGCCGCGGCCAGGCCGATGACCAGCATCCCCACCAGGGTGCCGTTCAGGTAGGCGGCCGCGCTCGGCACCCAGAAGACCAGCGGCGCGAACAGCAGCCAGACGCCGACCGCGGCGCTTGCCCAGCGAGCCCAGCGCTGGTGTACGGACAGCGAGAGCAATGCGAATGCCGTCAGCACCAGCCCGGCGACGATGTCGCTGGCCGCCATTGCGGTGGAATCGTAACCGAGGGTCGCTGGCGACGTTACCAGCCAGCCTCCCAGGCCCACGGTCAGCATGGGCGCCCAAATGTTGTGGTAATGCTCGCGCGCGTAGGCGGTCTCGTGCCGGTGGCGGAGCTTGTCCGCCTCGTGGCCGCTTGGGGTGGTGGTATCCACCCAGTGCGGCGGATCAATGCGGTTCGCCGTATACCAAGTGGCCGGGTCTTCCTTCAGGTTCGCCGTGATCTTCGCGAGGCCGTCGTAGATGTAGTGCCGCGGGCGCCAGCCGACCAATTCTTCCGCGCGGCTGACGTCGAGGTCGTAGTGGTCCGATGCCAGATCGATCATGAACGGCCGGATGAACGGCGTACGCCCCTTTTCGAAATCCTCCGGGATTACCGGAGCGAGTTTTTCCTCCATCCATGCGCCGGTCTTGGCCAGGGGCCCCGGGACGACGATGGTGCGCCAGTCGTCCACGCCGTGCAGCAGTGCGGCGATGCGGTTCTGCAGCGCCTCGTAGCTTTCGGTGTGATTCTCCCCGATCAGCAGCGCATGGCGTTGCGGGAGCTCGGTGCGGCGCTCGACGGTGCGCAGGAACGCATCGATCATGTCCTCGACATGAACGAATGCCTGTCCCACGCTGGTGTCGCCCGTGCCGAGGTGGCTCTCCATGTCGCGCTCGTAGATCCGGGCAATCTGGTGGGCCAATGTGGGCACACAGGTCTGCTCGTCATACAGCCCGGCCAGGCGCAACAGGGTGTAGGGGATATCACCCGCGTGCTTTTCAATCGCCGCTTCGGCATCCAGCTTGGATTGCGGGTAGACCCAGCGCGGCCCGAGGGGGCTGTCCTCGGTGATCTTGTGCCCGGGCACGGTCGGGGCGTGCACCAGCATGGTGCTGGAATAGATGAAACGCTCGACCTCGAAGTTCTGCAGGGCCTTGAGCAGGTTGCGGGTGCCGTCGACGTTGACGGCCTGGTAGGCCGGCGAGTCCTCGCCGGTAAAGTCGAAATACGCGGCGAGATGAATCACTGCCGCGATCTTGCGCGTGCGACCCTGGGCCATCTTTTCCAGGGCCCGGGACACTGACTCCTCGGAAGTCAGATCAACGGTGTAGGCAAGGTCTGCCTCTTTCGCGGCTACCAGGTCGAGCCCCACCACGAAGTAGTCGGATTGCAACCCCCGGATCAGCGCGCTGCCAATGTTGCCGGCGGCCCCGGTGATCACAATGATGGGTTTTGCTGGAGGCGTCATTGCGTGTCCCGCTCCAGATGGATGGCGTTCTCTGGAAACCCGCCCGCGGCCTGGCCGGTGGTATCGGATGGCGTGGGGTGTGGGTGGCGAATGCCGCGTTGCAGGTGACGGCGCCCCACGTCGAGGCCAGGTTTGATCTCCTCTCGTGCCATGGCATCCCGCCCCCGTCGGTGGCCTTGTCGCGCGTTACGTTGATCCGCGGAGATGGTCCGCAACGTGCTTCTTCGCATGCAGGCTATCCCCGCGGGGGCAATGACCGGCCGCAATGCGGTGCCGTCTCGTATGCGCGCGGCGCGGTCAGCCTGTTCGCACTGCCCTGATGGAACCATCATCCGCGCTGGATCGGCACTGGCCGGTCATGGTCTCTGGAGTATGGACGAGATATTGGCCATTTCCAGCGCTCGGCGCGCTGGAAGGAGCAAGAAGAAAACGGAGCAACGAGGGCCCCGGGACTCAGGGACCATGACCCGGGATGCAAGTGCCGGCTGGTCGCGCCGGGAGGCACGGGAGACGGCGCAGTGATCGGGCTCGAGGGAGTTGCCCGGACGAGCGAATTGTCCGCGATGCCGTTCGACGCCGCACGTGTGTGCGCAGCGCCTGCCGATGTTGCGTGTGGCAAGCCGGGCATCGGCGCCGCCGATATCCGGCTTGCATGAATAATACCGCGATGAAGATTATATTCAGGTAGGGTCTCGGTATCTGTCCGCAGGCCGCCCCGTCCCCAGCCCGGGAGCCTGATCATGGAACTATCCAGCAATGCTTTCGAGGATGGCGGACCGATACCGGCAAAATTCAGCGCACCCGAAGAAAACGACGTCCCGCCGCTGGACATCCGGGGCACTCCGACCGGCAGCAAGAGTCTGGTCCTGATCTTTGAGGACATCGACGCGGCCATCGGTCCGGTCACCCACTGGCTGCTCTGGAATCTGCCGCCAGAGACCTCCTATATCGATGCCGTCCACGTCCCCGACGAGGCCCGGAGCGGGTTGAACGGCTTCGGCAAGGCCCACTACACCGGACCGGCCCCGCCCGCAGGCACCCACCGGTATCGGTTCCGGCTCTGTGCGCTGGATACTACACTGGAGGTAGGGCCGAACGCGTGGCGCGACCAGGTGGAGCAGGCCATGTCCGGGCACGTCCTGGCCGAGACCACCTTGACGGGCTATTTCCGCCACGAGGACGAGGAAGAGGGCGGCTCATGATGGCCAGCCTCTCGCCGCCGTCGTGATCGACTGGCTGAAGGCATTTTTCAAGACAGTCAATGCCCCGGTCTTCACCGGGGCTGCGGTGATCGTCGTTTCGTTCGTGCTGTACGGGGCCGCCCTGCCCGAAAACGCGGCGCAGACCTTCGACGCGATCCACGACTTCATCACCGAATACCTGGGCTGGTTCTACATTCTGGCCGTCACCTTCTTCGTGGGCTTCGTGTTGTGGCTGCTGTTCAGCCGTTACGGATCCATCCGCCTGGGAGACGTGGACGAGCGGCCGGAGTTCAGCTTCTTCGCCTGGTTCGCCATGCTGTTCAGCGCGGGCATGGGCATCGGGCTACTGTTCTGGGGCATCGCCGAGCCTATCCTCCATTACCAGAACCCGCCGCGGGGAGAAGGCGGCACGCTGGAGGCGCTGGATCAGGCGATGGTGCTGACCTTCTTCCACTGGGGCCTGCACTCCTGGGCAATCTATGTGGTCATGGGCCTGTCTCTGGCCTATTTCAGCTTCCGCTACCGCTTGCCCATGACCATCCGCTCCATCTTCTACCCCCAGCTCGGGGACCGCATCTACGGCCCCATCGGTCACACCATCGACATCCTGGCCATTTTCGGGACCATTTTCGGGCTCGCCACATCCCTGGGGTTGGGGGTAATGCAGTTCAATACGGGGCTGAACGTCCTGTTCGGCATGCCGGTCTCGGTCTGGCACCAGGTCGGGCTGATTGCCGCGATTACCAGCATCGCCGTTCTCTCGGTGGTTTCCGGTCTCCACAAGGGACTGAAATGGCTCAGCATCTTCAACCTGGTTCTGGCGCTGACCCTGATGCTCTTCCTCCTGATCTCCGGGCCAACCTTGTTCAACATTCGCCTGTTGATCGACAGCAGCGGCCATTACCTGCAGCAGTTCCTGCACCTGAGCCTGTGGACCGACGCGGTGGGCGAATCCGAATGGCACAAGGAATGGACGATCTTCTACTGGGGCTGGTGGATCGCCTGGTCGCCCTTCGTCGGCATCTTCATCGCGCGGGTCTCTCGCGGGCGCACCATCCGGGAATTCGTGGGCGGCGTCCTGCTGATGCCAGTGCTTTTCGTGTTCGCCTGGATGGCGATGTTCGGCGGGACGGCCCTCCATCTGGAGCATTTCACCGCCGGTGGGGCCGGCATCGCCCAGGCCGTGGCCGAGGACGAGACGCTCGCGCTCTACATGACCCTCCAGCAGCTGCCCCTGGAGTTCCTGTTCTCGCTTCTGGCCACCATCCTGATCGCCACCTACTTCATCACCTCCTCCGACTCGGGGACCCATGTCGTGGATGCCCTGGTCTCCCGTGGCAGCAAACGCTCCCCAACCCGCCAGCGTGTCATCTGGGGCATCACCGAGGGTGCCGTGGCGGCCACGCTGCTGATCGTGGGCGGCGAGCAGGCCCTGCGCAGCCTGCAGACCGGCTCCATCGCCGCCGGCCTGCCCTTCACGGTGATCCTGTTGTTCATTTCCTACAACCTCTACCGTGCCCTGCGGCGCGAGTACCGCGTGGAGGGCGTCCAGCCGCCCTGGCCATAGAGCGACGTGCACTCCACTGCCGCCCCCGCGAGCCGTTAGGTGTGATCTCTCAAGGTTGCCCTCAGGTAGACCGAGGACGCTGAAGGGTGGCTGCTTGTTCAGGCTGGTCACGACCTTCGGAACACGTTGTCGTCCAACAGCAACTGGAACTCGCCCAGGCCCTTCCGTGCCAGGATCTGCCCCGCGCGCAGGGGGCCACAGAGGGGAATCGTGAAGGGTGGTACGGATACGGCCGCAGGGCAGCGCCGTGGCAATGCTCCAGTGTTCCCGCGCCGGGGTGCGTGTCGCGGCCGTGTTCACGTCCAGGTTCCGGGGCAGGACCCGAAATCATCAGATTATTGGCACCGACAGAGCTGAATCCTTTTGCTATATAGGTGAGAGAGCTTCATGCAACGAGGGCAAGGCGATGCACGTCAAATCAGCGATGCACACTGGAGTGGAGTGGTGCGCTCCGGATACCCCGATCGTCGAGATCGCAAAGCTGCTCCGCGAGAAGGACATTGGTGCAGTCCCCATAGGCGAGAACGACCGCCTGATCGGCATGCTGACCGACCGCGACATCGTCTGCCGCGGCATCGCCGAAGGCAAAGAGGTTGCGTCCCTCACGGCGCGCGATGTCATGACCTCCGGGATCATCTACTGCTTCGAGGACGATGAACTCGAGCACGCCGTACACCTCATGGAGGAGCGCGAGATCCGTCGCTTGCCCGTCATGAACAAGGACAAGCGGATGGTCGGCATGCTGTCCCTGGGCGATATCTCCCACTCGGCGCCTCACGAGCTTTGCGGCGAGTTTGCGGCTGCGGTTTCCGCGCACCACTAAGCCCCATACGTGCCGAGAAAGTGTGTCGGGCGGACCAGGCGGTGACCGCGCTTGCGGGTCCCTGTGGCCGCAAACGGCTATGCCGCTGGTCCCGGTAATCAGCGGCAACCAAGCGGTCTGGCGAGATGGGTGGACTAGAATGGAACCATGATGCCCGAAGTCCTCCCGGGGCCATCCACGAGGTCGATCGCCGGTGACGCCACTGTTCCATCCGCATCTGATCAACGGCCCCTGTGGCGACCCGGCCCTCTATATCGACTTCCTGTTCCAGCGCCGCGCGCTGATGTTCGACCTCGGCGAGTTGAGTGCTCTGCCCCCGCGCCGTGCGCTGCGGTTGTCGGATGTGTTCATTTCGCACGCTCACATGGACCACTTCATCGGCTTCGATACCCTGCTGCGGCTGCTGCTCGGGCGCGATGCACACCTGCGGCTGCACGGCCCACCGGGCCTGATCGAGCATGCTGGCCACCACCTGCAGGGCTACACCTGGAACCTGCTGCACAACTACACCACCGAACTGGTGTTTGAAGTCAGTGAGTTCGCCGCAGACGGTCGCCATGCCCGCGCCCGGTTTCGTTCCGGCGACAACTTCCGCCGCCAGGATGTCGCCCCGCCGGCATTTGCCGGCGGGGTGTTACTCGACGAACCGGGTTTCCGCATCCGCGCGGCACAGCTCGATCACGGCATCCCCTGTCTCGGCTTCATGCTGGAGGAAAAGACCCACATCAATGTCTGGCGCAACCGGCTGGATGCCCTCGGCCTGCCGACCGGGCCGTGGCTCGCGCACCTGAAGCGCCTGGTTCGGGAGGAGGCGCCCGACGACACCCCGGTGGAAATCGCCTGGCACGACCGCCACGGCGAGCACCGGCGCGAGCTGCCGCTCGGCTACCTGCGTCAGGAGGTGCTGCAGGAAACACGCGGGCAGAAGATCGCCTACGTCACCGATGTCGCCTTCCATGAGGCCAACCGCCGCGCCATCGTGGCACTGGCCCGCGGCGCCGACCTGTTCTACATCGAGGCCCCATTTCTCGATGCCGCTGCCCCTCGAGCAGCGGCCACCGCCCACCTGACTGCGCGCCAGGCCGGGCGGCTGGCCCGCGAGGCTGGTGTGCGGCGGGTCATTCCTTTCCATTTCTCGCCGCGCCACAGTGGAGACGAGCCTGTCCTGGAAGCCGAAGTCCTCGCGGCCTTCGATGGTTACTGACGTGCGCTAGGGCCCCTGTCTGTCGCCCGCGGGTCACTGTGGCCCGATCATCGCCGGGCCGCTTCTTGCCCCGCCAACGGAGCGGTGGGAAAAGCCATAGTCGGATTCCCCCGTCTGGATTCACCTTTCAGGCCGCGTATCCTGCATAGGCCCAAGCGGGATGTCGGCACCGCTCTAACCAGCGGTTCGGCGTGTTGTCGATGCAGCTCGGCTATGGCCGTCCCCGATGGCGGCCCGTTTCGTAAAAAAACGATCAAAGGGAGCTCTTGATGGGCCTGGGTGTGGGACTGGTGGTGCTGGCAGCCTTTTTCTGGGGGCTGTCGGGCGGGATCGGCGGCATCCTGATGGCCGACGGCTGGGACGCCTTCGTGGTCTCGTTCTACCGCGGCGCCATTGGCCTGCTGTTCGTGCTGATCTGGCTCGCCTGGCGCCCGGGCGGCAGTGGACTGGGCAGCGGCAAGATGTGGTTCTGGTCCGCCGTGGCCGGGCTGGGTGTTGCCGGCAACTTCGCGTTCTATTTTCTCAGCATTGCGCACGGCAGCGTGGCGGTCGCGGCCACGCTGATGTACTGCGCCCCGGTGTTTGTCTACATCATCTCCTTCGCCCTGAGGCTGGAAACCCCGACCACGCTCAAGCTGGTGGCCATCGCGATGGTTATGGTGGGCATCGTCCTGCTCACCCAGATCTACGACACCGGAGCGGGGGGCGTGACGCTGATCGGGGCCGGTGCCGGCCTGCTTGCGGGCCTGTCCTACGCGATCTTCATCTTCGGCTTCAAGTACGCCGGCCAGCACGGCAGCCCCCAGGCGATTCTCACGATCGCCTTCGGCGTACTCGTTATCCTGCTGATGCTGCCGGGCGACAACACGCAGATGGCCGCCGTCCTGACCACCACCGACTGGCCGTTGTTCGTTGCGCTCGGCGTCTTCGGCGCCGGCCTGTCGTTCGCCTTCTACATCAACGGGCTGCGGACCACGGCTCCCGCAGTCGCGTCGATCGTGGCAATGATCGAGCCGGTCACGGCCACACTGTTCGGTGTGGTGATCCTGCACGAGAGCCTGGCACTGGTTCAGATCATCGGGATGGCCCTGATCCTGGTCACAGTCACCGCCCTCAGCGTCTCCTCCCGTGCCACCCCGCCCCCCGTCCCCGAGCGGGGCCGCGACGCCGGGTAGCCGAGCAACGCTCTCGCACATAGTCCCGGATCGCCCGTGCGATGCATCCTCCCGGGGGCGGGCCTGCGATGCGCGGGGAGATGCCACGCTGGCCTGCAGGGCTGGTATCCTCGCAGTCCTTTGACGATGGCCGCTTTAGGCGGTCACGCAAGATCTTACCGGGCCCGCCCGGACCCGAGGATTCTGGAGGCCGCATGAGCAGTAAGCACCGACCCACCGATATCCAGTTGCATCAGAAGTCGCGCATCCTGGAGCTGACCTACTCCGATGGCTCGCATTTCGAGCTGCCCTGCGAATTTCTGCGGGTGTACTCGCCCTCGGCCGAGGTGCGCGGGCACGGGCCGGGCCAGGAGGTGCTGCAGGTGGGCAAGGAGGATGTGAACATCACCGGGATCGAGCCGGTCGGTAACTATGCGGTGAAGCTGGAGTTCTCTGACGGCCACGACACCGGCATCTATGATTGGGACTATCTGCACAAGCTCGGCACGGAGCAGGAAAGTCTGTGGCAGGATTACCTGGATCGGCTGAAAGAAGCCGGCCACGAGCGCAAGACGCACTGACGATGAAAGAAGAGCCCGGCAAGACCCACTTCGGCTACCAGAGCGTCCCCGAGTCCGAGAAGGCCTCGCGGGTCGGCGAGGTGTTCCACTCGGTCGCCTCGCGCTACGACGTGATGAACGACCTGATGTCGATGGGCATCCATCGTATCTGGAAGCGCTACACGCTGGAGCGCACCGGCGTGCGCCCGGGCATGAAGATCCTGGACCTGGCCGGGGGCACCGGGGACCTGGCCGGGGCCTTTGCCCCGCGCGTCGGGGCGAAGGGGCAGATCGTGGTCTGCGACATCAATGCCTCGATGCTGGAGGCCGGGCGCGACCGCATGCTGGACGAGGGCCATGTGGGCAACCTCGATTTCGTGCAGGCGGACGCCGAGCAGCTGCCCTATCCGGATGACTACTTCGACCGCGTGACCATCGCCTTTGGCCTGCGCAACGTGACCCGCAAGGAGCGCGCGCTGGCCGAGATGCGCCGGGTGATCAAGCCGGGCGGGCGCGTGCTGGTGCTGGAGTTCTCGCAGCCGATGGCGCCGCTGCGCCCGATCTACGATGTCTATTCATTCAAGATGCTGCCGCTGATGGGCAAGCTGGTCGCAAACGATGCGGACAGCTATCGCTACCTGGCGGAGTCCATCCGCATGCATCCGGATCAGGAGACCCTGGCCGGGATGATGCGCGATGCCGGGCTGGAGCGGGTCGAGTATGACAACCTGACCGGCGGCATCGTCGCCCTGCACCGCGGCACGAAACTGTAGCGTTTTCATGGCCGAACCCATCGCACTGCCCAGTCCGTTCACGGCCCTGATCGAGGTCGCGCTGAACGAGCACCTGGCGAGCGCGCCGGAGAAGGACCGGGCGCGCCTGGCCGGGCGCGCGATCGCGATCGTGATCGAACCGCCGGGGATCGCGCTTTCGCTGGTCGGGGCCGCGGATCGCCTGCAGGTCATCGGCGGTGTCGAGGAGCCGGTGGATGTGCAGCTGGCGGGCTCGCCGCTGTCGCTGGCCGCGGCGCTGGGCCGTGACGACCGCTCCGGGCTGACCATCACCGGTGACGCCACCGTCCTCTCCGATCTGCAGCATGCGCTGCGCGACTCCGGGATCGACTGGGAGGGGCTGTTCGAGCGCTTTGCCGGCGCCGGGGCCGCCGGGCCGCTGCGCCACCTGCTGGATCAGGCGCGCAGCAGCCTGCGCCACCTGGGCCGCCGCTCCGCCGAGGATACCGCCGACTATCTGCGCGACGAGCTCGAGTGGCTGCCGGCCGGCGGGGCCTTCGAGGCCTTTGCCGAGGACGTCGCCGACCTGCGTGATGGCGTTGCTCGCCTTGATGCCCGACTGCGCCGTCTGGAGGCACAGTCCTCCGCACCTGACGACCGGCAGGCCTGATGCGCCGCGCGCTGTACCGGGGGCTGCGGCTGTGGACCATTGCGCGGGTCCTGGTGCGCTATCGCCTCGATGTCATCCTGTTCACGCTAAAGCCGCTGCGCCCACTCAGCTTCCTGCTCTACCTCGCGCCCTGGAACTGGTTTCGCCGTACCGAAGGTACGCGCGGCGAGCGCATCCGCCGCGCGCTGGAGGACCTGGGGCCGATCTTCATCAAGTTCGGGCAGATGCTGTCCACCCGGCGTGACCTGCTGCCGGACGACATCGCGGTGGAGCTGGCCCGGTTGCAGGACCGGGTGCCCCCGTTCCCGTTCGAGCAGGCGCGCGCGCTGATAGAGTCCGAACTCGAGCGTCCGATCGAGATCGCCTTCGCCACGTTCGAGGACACCCCGATCGCCTCGGCCTCCATCGCCCAGGTACACGCGGCCACGCTGCAGGACGGGCGCGAGGTCGTGGTCAAGGTCGTGCGCCCCGGCATCCTCAAGACCATCCGCGCCGATCTCGAGGTGATGCACCTGATCGCGGACCTGGCCGATCGCTACTGGTCCGAGGCCAAGCGCCTGCGCCCGCGCGAGGTGGTGGACGAATACGAAAAGACCGTCACCGACGAGCTGGACCTGATCCGCGAGGGCGCGAACGCCGCCGCGATCCACCGCAACTTCGAGGACAGCCACCTGCTGTACATCCCGGAGATCATCTGGGACTACACCCGCCGCAACGTGCTGGTGATGGAGCGCATCGGCGGCATTCCGGTCGCGGATATCGCCGCGCTGCGCGAACGTAATGTGGATCTGAAGCTGCTGGCCGAGCGCGGGGTGGAGATCTTCTTCACCCAGGTGTTCCGGCACAACTTCTTCCACGCCGACATGCACCCGGGAAACATCTTCGTCGATGCCACCCACCCGGACGACCCGACCTACCTGGCGGTGGACTTCGGCATCGTCGGCTCGCTGCTGGACTCCGACCAGCGCTACCTGGCAGAGAATTTCCACGCCTTCTTCAACCGCGACTACCGGCGCGTGGCCGAGCTGCATGTGGAGTCCGGCTGGGTCCCGAAGGACACCCGCGTGGACGAATTCGAGGCGGCGATCCGCACTGTCTGCGAGCCGATCTTCCAGCGCCCGCTGGACGAGATCTCCTTCGGCCAGGTGCTGCTGCGCCTGTTCCAGACTGCGCGGCGCTTCAACATGGAGGTGCAGCCGCAGCTGGTGCTGCTGCAGAAGACCCTGTTGAACATCGAAGGCCTGGGCCGCCAGCTGTATCCGCAGCTGGACCTGTGGACCACCGCCAAGCCGTTCATCGAGGACTGGATGCACGAGCGCATGGGCGTGCGCGCATTCATCCGCAATGCGCAGCAGCACCTGCCGCGCCTGCTCGCCCAGCTGCCCGAGATGCCCATGCACCTGGAAAAGGCCCTGACGGTGGAGGAGCAGCGCTCCGAACGTGACGCCGCCCTGCGCCAGCAGATTCAGGACCTGGAAGAAGGGCTGCGCCGCCAGAACCGCCGCCGCCATGAGGCCTGGGGAGGTGCGGGACTGCTCGCGCTGGCGGGACTGGCGACCCAGCTGGACGTTGCCACCTGGCTGGGGCTGGCCTGGCCGGCCTGGCCGCTGGGCCTGGTCGGTGCCGCTATCCTGCTGTTCGGCCTGCGTCCAGGCCCGTACCGCCGCCCTGTCGATCGTACCTGAACGCCACGAGTCGACTCGCCCGTTCGGTCACGGGCCGTGTCGGTGCCGACTGTAGGAGGCCAGCCCTCTGGCCGATGGGGCGTTGGATAAGTCGCTATCGGCCAGAGGGCTGGCCTCCTACAGGGGGCGGTCCGGGGCGGGCGGGGTCAGACGTCGAGGAGCAGGCGCGCCGGGTCCTCGATTGCGTCCTTGATCGCGACCAGGAAGCGCACGGCGTCGGCCCCGTCGACCAGGCGGTGGTCGTAGGAGAGGGCGACGTACATCATCGGCCGGATCACGACCTCGCCGTCTACCGCAACGGGACGTTCCTTGATCGTATGCATTCCCAGTATCGCGCTCTGCGGCGGGTTCACGATCGGGGTGGAGAGTAGCGAACCGAACACCCCGCCGTTGGTGATCGTGAAGGTGCCGCCGCGCAGTTCGTCGATATCCAGCTTGCCGTCGCGGGCGCGCTCGGCGAAGTCGCAGATGCGCCGCTCGATGTCGGCCACGCTGGCGTTGCCGGTATCGCGCAGCACCGGCACCACCAGACCGCGCGGCGAGGACACGGCGATGCCGATGTCGCTGTAGTGGTGATACACGATCTCCTCGCCATCCAGCGCGGCGTTGATGATCGGGAAGCGCTCCAGCGCGCGACTGGCGGCGGCCACGAACAGGCCCATGAAGCCCAGCTTGATCGAGTGGCGTTTCTCGAAGGTCTCCTTGTAGCGCGCGCGCAGGTCCATCGCCGCGGACATGTCGATCTCGTTGAAGGTCGTCAGCATCGCGGTGGACTGCTTGGCCTCCAGCAGCCGCTCGGCGATGCGTGCGCGCAGACGCGTCATCGGAACGCGTTCGATGCCGCCTGTGGACGGTGCCGGCTCGCGCCCGGGAGGCGACCCCGAAGGAGATTTGTCGCCACGGCTCGATCGAGCCGCCTGCTCGCGCTCGACATCCTCGCGCAGGATGCGGCCGTCCTCGCCTGTGCCTTCGACGTCTTCGGCCTTGATCCCGGCCTCCTGCAGCAGGCGTCGCACGGCGGGACTGGGAGGCGGTGCGTTGCCGGAGGCGCGACCGGGCGCACCGGTGGCCGTGTCGCGGGCCGGGGCATCCTCCTCGGGCCGGGCAGGCTGTCCGGGTGCCTCCCCGGAGTCATCAGAGGACGGTGCGGGAGCCGCAGGCACCTCTTCCTCGACGTCGATATCATTTTCGTCCGCTTGGTCGGACGCGCCCAGATAGCCGATCACCGCATCGGCCTTCACGACGTCGCCCTCGCTGACCTCCAGTGCCGTCAAGGTGCCCGCAGATGGGGCGGAGACCTCGAGCACGACCTTGTCGGTCTCGAGCTCGGCGATCAATTCATCGCGCTTGACCGTGTCACCCGCCTTCTTGTGCAGGGCGACCACGGTCGCATCCGCGACGGACTCCGGGAGTTCGGGGACCTCGATCGGGGTAAGGTCGGATGCCATCTCGCTTCCTTGTGCTGTGCGTTGGTTTCTGTGTTCAGGGCGTTGGGTGCGGGGTGTCGCGCGAGCTGATCGGCCCGAACGCCCGCTCGAGCAGATCCTTCAGCTGCGCCTTGTGGACCTCCGGATAACCAACCGCTGGCGCGGCGGCCGGAGGGCGCGCAACCGCATGCAGCGTCTGGCCGCGCACCGCCAGCAACGGGTTGATGCGCGGGGCGACAAACGGCAGATACCCCTGGTTCTCCGGTTCGTCCTGCACCCAGACGAACTCCTCTGCGTGCGGATAGCGCCCGAGCAATTCGGTCAGGCGCGCCTCGGGAAACGGGTAGCACTGTTCCAGACGCAGGATGACGACATCGCGGTGGCCGCCCTCGGACTGGCGGGCGGCCAGGTCATAGTAGATACGGCCGCTGGTCAGCAGCACGCGCTTGACGGTCTGGGGATCCTCGATGCGCGCATCGTCGATCACGGTCTGGTACTGCCCATGCGCCAGCGCCTCGAGATCGGAGACGGCGTCCTGATGCCGCAGCAGGCTCTTTGGCGTCATCACGACCAGCGGTTTGCGGTACGGACGCACCATCTGGCGGCGTAGCAGATGGAAGATCTGCGCAGGCGTGGTTGGTACGCAGACCTGCATGTTTTCCTGCGCGGCCAGCTGCAGGAAGCGCTCGGGCCGGGCCGAGGAATGCTCCGGGCCCTGGCCTTCGTAACCGTGAGGAAGCAGCAGCGTCAGCCCGCACAGACGGCCCCACTTCTGTTCGCCAGAGGAGATGAACTGGTCGATCACCACCTGGGCACCGTTCACGAAGTCGCCGAACTGCGCCTCCCAGATCACCAGTGCCTCTGGTGCGGCAGTCGCGTAGCCGTACTCGAAGGCAAGTACGCCCTCCTCGGACAGCAGCGAATCGATGATCAAGAAGCGCGGATGATCCGGATCCAGCTGACGCAGCGGCACCAGTGCCTTCCCGGTCTCCTGGTCGTGCAGCACCGCATGGCGGTGGAAGAACGTCCCGCGCCCGGAATCCTGCCCGGACAGGCGAATGCGATAGCCGTCCTGGATCAGCGCCCCGTAGGCGAGCGTCTCGGCCGCGCCCCAGTCCAGCGGCTGCTCGCCCGCGGCCATCGCGCGGCGGGTATCGAGGACCTTCTGCACGCGCGGATGGACTTGAAAGCCCTCGGGTGGGGTCGACAGCTGGTCGAGCATGCGCGATAGCCGGTCGGCGGCCACACCGGTCTCCACATCCTGGTCCCAGGTCTGGTGCAGGTACGGCCCCCAGTTGGTCGTGCTGCCATGCCCGTCCTCGTGCAGGGCCAGGGCCACCGGCTCGCCAGCTTCCAGTCGGTTTCGATAGGCCTCGACCGCCTCATCCTGGGCCTTTTCTTCCGTCAGCCCGGCCTCGATCAGCGTGCGCGCGTAGAGCTCGCGTGTGGTCGGCAGGTCGCGAATGCGGCGGTACATGTGGGGCTGCGTGGCGGCCGGCTCGTCGGCCTCGTTATGACCCTGGCGGCGGTAGCAGACGAGATCGATCACCACGTCCTTGCCGAAGCGCATGCGGTAGTCCAGCGCGACCTGGGTGACGAAGACCACGGCCTCGGGATCGTCGCCGTTCACGTGCAGAATCGGTGCATTCACCATCTTGGCGACATCGGTCGCGTAGTGCGTCGAACGAGCGTCCTTCAGGGTCGAAGTGGTAAACCCGATCTGGTTGTTCACCACCACGTGCACCGTGCCCTTGGTGGAGAACCCCCGGGTCTGGGACATGTTCAGGGTCTCCATGACCACGCCCTGTCCGGCGAACGCGGCATCGCCGTGGATCACCACGGGCATGACCCGGTTGCCCCTGCGGTCGCCGACTCGCACCTGGCGGGCGCGCACCGAGCCCTCGACCACGGGTGTCACGATCTCCAGATGCGAGGGGTTGAATGCCAGCGCCAGGTGGATCGGACCACCGGGCGTCTCGACATTCGAGGAAAAGCCCATGTGATACTTGACGTCGCCGGTGCCGCGGTCGTCGCGAGGGCGCCCCTCGAATTCGTCGGCCAGCTCGGAAGGGGCCTTGCCGAAGAGGTTGATCAGCACATTCAGGCGCCCACGATGCGCCATGCCAAGTACGATCTCCTGCAGCCCGCCAGCGCCACCGCGCTGGACCAGCGCATTCAGCAGCGGGATCAGGCTCTCCGCGCCCTCGAGGGAAAAGCGCTTCTGTCCGACATAGCGTCGGTGCAGATAGCGTTCCATCCCTTCGGCCGCGATCAGGCGCTCAAGGATCGCCAGTCGCGTCTTGTCGTCAAAGCCGAAGTGGCCATGGGCCGATTCCAGACGCTTCTGCAGCCAGCGCTTTTCCTCGGTCGCCGCGATGTGCATGTACTCGGCGCCGATACTCGCGCAGTACGTCTCGTGCAGCACCCGCTCGATCGTGTCCAGGGAAACAGGCCCCTCGATGAACAGGGAGCCGGGATCGAACAGGATATCCGGACCGACTCGGTCCAGCCCATGGTACTCCCTGCTCAGCTCCACGGGAGGCTCCGGAGCCTCCCGCTCCAGTGGGTCCAGGCGTGCCCCGAAATGGCCGAGGTAGCGATACGAGTTGATGAACTGCAGCACACGAATCTGCAGCTGCTCGTGAGCGAGGTCCGGGCGGTCCATGGAGCGCCGGCGCTCCCGGCGCGGCGCGCCCTCCAGCGAACGGAAGTAGTCGGCCCATGCCGGCGGAACCGACTCCGGGTCCTCGCGGTAGCGTTCCAGCAGGGTCTCGGCAAAAAACAGGTTGTCCGGGTGCAATTCCTGTCCGGAGACCGGCGTATCCAGCCGGTGCAGCGAGGGCATGTCGTTCATTCGCGATGGTCCGATAGTGCGTGCTCGGTGTTACTACTTGGGACTCGTCTCGGCGGCGAGGTTCCCCGCGCAGGGCCGATGACGGCTGTGACCGAGAGTAGCGCGTTTGCGCGGCGGAAGGCACACGTCCCGCGTGCTGAACGTGCGATTCCGGACCGGTTTCCCTACCATTCGCGCATGGATGTCTCCCCTCTGCTCGATTCCCTGAACCCGGCCCAGCGCGAGGCCGTGGCCGCCCCGCCACAACCCCTGCTGGTGCTGGCCGGCGCCGGCTCCGGCAAGACCCGCGTGCTGGTGCACCGTATCGCCTGGCTGATCGGCGTGGAGGGCGTGGCCCCGCACAGCCTGCTGGCGGTTACCTTCACCAACAAGGCGGCGGCCGAGATGCGCGGGCGCATCGAGGCGCTGCTGGGCCACCCGGCCACCGGGCTGTGGGTCGGCACCTTCCACGGGCTGGCCCACCGCCTGCTACGCCAGCACTGGCAGGACGCGCGGCTGCCGCAGGGCTTCCAGATCCTCGACTCCGACGACCAGCTGCGTATGGTCAAGCGCGTGCTGCGCGGCCTGGAGCTGGACGAGGCGCGCTGGCCGCCGAAACAGGCGCAGTGGTACATCAACGCGCGCAAGGACGAGGGCTCGCGCCCGGAACACCTGCCGGATACCGGTGACCCCGTCGCGCGCCAGTGGGTGCGCATTTACACCACCTACCAGCAGGCCTGCGAGCGTGCCGGGGTGGTGGACTTCGCCGAGCTGATGCTGCGCTCGCTGGAGCTGCTGCGCGACAACAAGGCCCTGCTGGAGCACTACCGCACGCGTTTTCGCCATGTACTGGTCGACGAGTTCCAGGACACCAACGACATCCAGTACGCCTGGCTGCGCCTGCTGGCCGGCGACAGCCCGGTATTCGCGGTCGGCGACGACGACCAGTCCATCTACGGCTGGCGCGGCGCGAAGATCGAGAACATCCAGCACTTCCAGAAGGACTACCCGGGCACCCAGGTCGTGCGCCTGGAGCAGAACTACCGCTCCAGCGCCAACATCCTGAACGCCGCCAATGCGCTGATCCGCCACAACGCCGGCCGCCTCGGCAAGGAGCTGTGGACCGAGGACAAGGAGGGCGCCCCGGTGCGCCTGTACACCGCGTTGAACGAGCAGGAAGAGGCGCGCTTCGTCGCCGAGACCATCGCCCGCCACGTGGACCAGGGCGGGCTGTACCGCGAGTGCGCGGTGCTGTATCGCTCCAACGCCCAGTCGCGTGTGCTGGAGGAGACCTTTATTGGTCGGCGTATGCCCTATCGCGTCTACGGCGGCCTGCGCTTTTTCGAGCGCCAGGAGATCCGCGACGCCCTGGCCTACCTGCGCCTGGCCGGCAACGGTGATGACGACGCCGCCTTCCTGCGCGTGGTCAACCAGCCGCCGCGCGGGATCGGCGAAAAGACCCTGGAGGGGCTGCGACAGGCGGCCCAGGCAGCGAACACCAGCCTGCTCCAGGCAGCAGCCCATGCGGTCGACGCCGACGCCCTGCCCGGGCGCGCGCGCAATGCGGTTGCCGGCTTCTTGCAGCTGATCCAAACCCTGCAGCAGGAGCTGCCGCGTCAGCCGCTGGCCGATCAGGTGGAGCAGGCGATCGAGCGCGCCCAGCTGCGCGAGCACTACAAGAAGGAAAAGGGCGAGCGCGGCGAGGCGCGTCTGGAGAACCTGGACGAATTGGTGGGCGCGGCGCGCGCCTTCGACATGGAACCCACCGCCGAGAGCGAGGAAGGTGAGGGCAATCGCCTGACCGAGTTCCTCGCCCACGCCGCGCTGGAGGCCGGCGAGGGCGCGGCCGACCCGCACGAGGACGCGGTGCAGATGATGACCCTGCATTCCGCCAAGGGACTGGAGTTCCCGCTGGTCTTCCTGACCGGCCTGGAGGAGGGGCTGTTCCCGAACGCGCGTTCGCTGGAGGAGCCGGGGCGGCTGGAGGAAGAACGCCGCCTGGCCTACGTCGGCATGACCCGCGCGGAGCAGGAGCTGTACCTGATCCATGCCGAGACCCGGCGCCTGTACGGCCGCGAGTCCTACAACGTCGCCTCGCGCTTCATCAACGAGATCCCGGAAGATGCGCTGGAGGTGCTGCGCCCGCAGGCCTCGCCATATGGCGCAGGGCGCTTCGCGGCCAGCCGCCAGCGCACCGCAGGCTTCGGATCATTGGATACCGCGGATGCCTCGGCCCGCGACAATGGTCTGTCCATCGGTGCCCGCGTGCACCACGCGAAGTTCGGCGAGGGCTTGATCACCCAGTTCGAGGGTTCCGGCAACTCGGCGCGGGTGCAGGTGAACTTCGCCCACGCCGGATCCAAGTGGCTGGTGTTAGGCTTCGCCAAGCTCGAGGTCCTAGGCCAGCACTAAAAAGCCCCGCCGAGGCGGGGCTTCGGGTTACGGACTGCAGGACCGATCACTCGATCTTGAGGTAGGCGAATCCCTTCTCGTTCTGGAGCTCGGCGATGCGCACCACGCCCGAGGGTACAAACTCGACGTTGTCATACACCAGGTCTTCGTCGAGACCGATCTGGCTGCGGGTGATCTCGCACAGCTCCAGCTGCACGCCATGGGTGCTGACGAGGCTGGACAGCCGGCCACGCAGTTCGTCGCGCTGCTCCTTGAGCTCCTCGTCGGCCTCGAAGGGCGAGCCTTCCAGGTCGTCATCCGTCAGGAAGCGAATGCCGTGCGCCACGAACACGATGCGCACGTCCACATCCATGAACTCGTTCTGGTAGTGCGTCATCATGTTGTTGATGCTGGTCAGCATCGCGGAGAAGCGCCGGGGGTCCTCGAAATCAGCGTGATATACCACCTTGGCCTCGGGTTCCATGGCCTCGGCGCGGGGCGTGAACGCCAGCGCGGCGAACAGCAGGCCTGTCAGCATCAGGGCCATCGTGAAACCGGGCAGGGGGGCAACTCGAAGGGCGCGGGAGAGCGGAAACATCGTGGTTCTCCTTGTGGGTTGGTCTTGCCTTATACAGTAGACGCCGCTTCCCGGCGATGCCATCCATGGGACCAGGGCCCCAAGGTTGACGCGAACCGGGGCCAGCGGTATGCTCTGCCGCCTTTTCCAGAACCTAGCGAAGTCAACGCGAGGGAAGTACTTTGGCGAATATTGCTTCTGCCCGTAAGCGGGCCCGTCAGGCGGTCAAGAATCGCGCTCACAACGTGGCGCTGCGCTCCCGTTTCCGCACGGCCATGAAGGCCGTACTGAAGCCGCTGCAGCAGGGTGATGCCCAGGCAGCCAGCGAGGCCTACAAGAAGGCCGTGCCGGTCATCGACGCGACCGTGAGCAAGGGGCTGATCCACCGGAACAAGGCGGCCCGCCACAAGAGCCGCCTGAACGCCCGTATCCGCGATCTGGCCCAGGGCTAACTGCCCCTGACGGTTCGGGGCCTGGCCCCGAACCGGATCGCACGCAATAGAGCCGCGCCCGGAGATGATCCAGGCGCGGCTTTTTGCGTGCGTGGACATCCGGCCAGGCAGCTGGACGCGAATGGAGAACTATTCGGACAGCACGCGGGCGCCGCCCTCGCCCCGTGGATCGGAGGCCGCCTCGAGGCGCCCGTCATCGCGATGCCACAGGATCGCCTGCATGTCACCAAATGGGCGTACCTGCGGCACCAGGCGGTGGCCCCGCGCGACCAGTTGCCCGCGCGTCTCCATGTCGAAGGCACTGGTCTCGTGTTCCACGCGATCTGGCAGGTACTGGTGGTGATAGCGCGGCTGCTCCACGATCGCCTCCGCATCCAGGCCCTCCACCACACCCAGGATGCCGTGCAGCACCATGGTGATGATGCGGCTGCCGCCCGGGGTTCCCAGGATCGCCACACGATCGTCGGTCTCGACAAAGGTCGGGCTCATGCTCGACAGGGGCCGCCGATACGGGGCAATCGCGTTGGCCTCGAAGCCGATCAGGCCGTAGGCATTGGGTTCGCCCGGCTTGGCCGAGAAGTCGTCCATCTCGTTGTTCAGCAGGACCCCGGTGCCGGGCACGACATAGCCGGAGCCGAACGGGTAGTTCAGCGTCAGTGTCGCGGCCACACGGTTGCCGTCGGCGTCGATCACGGAGAAATGGGTCGTCTCCGGGCTCTCGGCGGCCTGCGCCGGGTCCGGGACATCGGCCTGCGGGTCCACCGATAGCGGCAGGTAGCGGCTGGGTGTGGCCTCGTCCGGGTGGATGGTCGCGCGCAACCCGGCCGCGTAGTCGCGCGACAGCAGCCGCTCCAGCGGCATGTCGACGTGGTCCGGGTCACCGAGATACTCGGCACGGTCGCGGTAGGCGCGACGCATGGCCTCGATGGTCAGGTGCGCCCGCAGGTCCGGGGCCAGCTCGTCGAGGTCATAGAACGACAGGATGTTCAGGATCTGCCCCAGGGCAACGCCACCCGAAGACGGCGGCGAGGCGGTGGTGATCCGCGCACCGCGATACTCGATGTGAATGGGGTCGCGTTCGACGACCTCGTAGTCCGCCAGGTCGTCCAGCGTCCAGATACCGCCTGCTTCGCGCACCCCGTCGACCAGCCGCTCGGCCAAGGCCCCGGTATAGAAGCCGTCGCGGCCCTCTTCGGCCAGGCGTCGCAGGGTGTCGGCCAGATCCGGCTGCACCAGGCGCATACCCGCATCCGGCACAGCCCCGTTGTCGAGAAAGATCTGCGCGGCGTCGGCGCCATTACGCAGCGCCCGGTGGCGGAAACTCGCCATCTGGTTATAGCGTCCGCCCACCTCGACCCCATCCTCGGCCAGGCGAATCGCCGGCTCCAGCGTATCGCCGAGCGCGAGGCTGCCGTACTGGCGGGACAGGTGGTCGAGGCCCGCTGGCATACCGGGGATTCCAGCGGCAAGCACACCGTCGAGCGACAGGCCCTCGACCACCTCGCCATCGTCGTCCAGGTACATGTCACGATGTGCCTCGCCCGGCGCCGTCTCGCGGGCGTCCAGCATCACGCTGCGGTCATTCTCCGCCTCAAAGAGCAGGAAAAAACCACCCCCGCCCAGACCGGAGCCATAGGGCTCAACCACGCCCAGGGCAGCCGTCACGGCAACGGCGGCATCGAACGCGTTGCCGCCTGCGGCGAGGATGCGCTCGCCTGCGGCGG